>JAYVGJ010000273.1:0-27823 GCA_043772375.1 Raineyaceae bacterium
TGTAAAGCATAAACCAACCTACTGGATTTCAGTAGGTTGGTTTATTTTTGGAGAGAAAATAGTAAGAAAGATTTATTTTTTGAATAAAAACAAACAGAACAAGGAGAAAAATTTATCAAAAAAAGTCAAAAAAAAGAAGTTTTGGTCATTTTTTTGAGTTTTTAGAGAGAAAATGAGCAAAAAACGGGCTTTTTGGTAAACTATTGGTAAACTATTGGTGAATATTGGTGAATTTACGACAGAACAACCCACATAAGCACAAAACCTACTGAATTTCAGTAGGTTTTGTGTATTGGTGAGGTTATTTTAAGGATTTATTTCTTTTTCCAATGCTTATATTGGTTTCAGCGTGAGTTCTGTAATTTTATTGCTTATATAACCATTTATCAAGATAAATAGCTTTCTTTATAGCAGAAACTTGTTCTTTTGTTGCTAAAGATGGTTGTCTATTGTCTGCGGTGAATGTAAAAACAGGAAAACTTTGTACTACTTTTCCATTATAGATATAATTATGTAGAAAAAATCCTTGACGAACAGCATTTCTATGTATCTGGTCAAACATAAGATTTCCTAATCCGTGAAAAATTGGTTTACCTTTATACATTTCTACATACTGAACATTATGCGCTTGTGAACCATACACAAAATCAGCTCCTAAATCAACCAAATAACGTGAAATCTTTTCTTGTGCTTTTGTAGGAAAATAATTATCAGATTCCGCAAACTGCACAGATGCAAAAATATATTGTATTTGAGTATCTTTTTTTAGTTCCGTGATAATCTTTTTTACTTTTGCACTATCATAACGAGCAGCTCCCATACTTTTAGGACTATCCGCACACTCTGCGCAAGGACAAAGTTCATTATAACCAACAAAAGCTATTTTTTTGTTATCTTTAAGGGTAATAATAAGCGGTTTGAAGGCATCAGCAGGACTTATTCCACCTCCAAAAGTTTGTATATTATGTTTTTTGTAAAGATTTATAGAATTTTCATAAGGTTTTGTACCATAATCAAGATTATGATTACCTGTTAATTCTACAATATCAGCTCCCAAATCTAGAAAAGATTGAAAATGAGCCTCTTTGCTACAAAATTTCATTCCTCTTTCTAATTTACAATCAGCAATAAAAGACACTTCATTACTAATATGAGTTAAATCAGAGTCTTTAAATTCTGGTAAAAGTTTCTCTGTAAGCCATTTTATACCATTTTTTTCTGTTTGCATACCCGTAACTCGTGTAACGGCAGTAACGCCAGTCAAAGTAAATTTAGTGATACTACTTTTGTAATCAAAAATTGTACTTTTATCAACAATTAGAGGGTATTTTAATTGATTTTTTACATTATTATCATCAAAAAAGGTAGTATTATCAACTGCTAATGCCCTAAATTGTGGCGTAAGACGTGCCAAATCAACAATTAAAATATTATTTTTTGCCAAAACACTAAAATCACTAATATTTTTGAGTGTTTTGATATTCTTTCCTCTAAAAAACTCGTCTGCTTGTACTTTCACGTCTTGCAAAACATATATTTTGCTTTCTGAATAGTTTTTTTTGAGTTCTTCAAGAGAAATATTAGTTTGTTCTGATGCAAACCCTACAACTGCAAATAAAATATTATTTTCATTTGGTAGTTTTGTTTGTTGATTTTTTGATGATGCTAAAGAGTTTTTACTTTCAGAAGGTACACAGGCAATAATAATTCCTAAAACTGCACAAAAAGCAAGTAGCAATAAAGTTATTTTTTTCATATTTTATAATATAATTTGATGTTTTGATGATACTGTTTTGACTTCGGAACTCAATGTTTTGAGTTCTGATGATACTGTTTGATGTTCGGAACTCAATGTTTTGACTTCGGAACTCAATGTTTGATGTTCTGAACTTAATGTTTTGACTTCGGAACTCAATGTTTGATGTTCTGATGATGCTGTTTGATGTTCTGAACTCAATGTTTTGACTTCGGAACTCAATGTTTGATGTTCTGATGATAGTGTTTGATGTTCTGAACTCAATGTTTATTGTTATTTTTATAAAAGTTATACAAAATATTTGTTTTTATGTTGTAGTTAGAAAGTAAAGATACTATTTTTAGTAAAATTTTAGAGAATAAAGGTAAATAATTAGACAAATTATTTACCTTTATGAAGTTTTGATAATCATTAACTAACTCAAAATCTTCCATAAAAAAGCTCTGACGTAAATGATAAAAGGTATTTTTGGCAAGTGCTGCGTAATCTTGTTTATTTTTGCAGAACGAAACAGCTTTTTTAAGTATTTTTAGGGTATCTTTTAGTAAAATATTTTGATGGTTGTTGTCTTTCTTCTGATAAAATTTGTTAGAAAGAGAAAAATTAGAGATACGTTTCTTCACTAAGCAGGTATCCACGTAAACATATTTCCAATTTGGTGTAGTGCGCACCCAAAAATCAAAATCTTCATAGCTCAAAGTATCATCATAACCCAAAATACCTATTTGTTTATTGCAAAACACTTCTTTTTTTATCATCATACTTGGCGCACAAATCAAATAATTATCTAAAATCTCCCTAAAAAGAAACCCTTTTGGCTCCCCTTGCGGAATTTTTTGTATCAGTTGTAGTTTTTTATTGACTTTAAAGTGTGTTTTGATGTCTTCTGAAACTTCATTGATGTACATTGCATTTGTAAAAATCACGCCAACATTATCTTCCAACTTCTCAAAAACATTTACTAAGTTTTCTATATGTGTTGGCAACAAAATATCATCAGTTGCAAAGTCAATGATATATTTTCCTTTGATTTGAGCCAGCGCAAGGTTGAAAGAAGCACAATTACCTATGTTTTTTACATTATCAAAGATACGAATATGTTTTAAAAGTTGGTTATTTTGTAGCGTTTTTAGTTCATACTCTGCAATTATTTCGTTTATTTTGTCCTTGCTGTCGTCCTGACTAGCATCATCAACAATAAAAAGCTCAATGTTTTGGTAAGTTTGCAAAAGTATTGAGTTAAGAGCTTCCTCCACAAAGCAAGTGTGATTATAACACAAGCAAATAACAGAAACGAGTGGCAAATTAGGGTGCATTTTGAAGATAAAAAGAAAATATTTTGTTTTGTATTGAAAATGTAGGGGCTGGGCTTGCCCCTGCCCAACATGCGTAAGCAACGCATAGAATATTTTTTGTTATTGTTTTTTTAATTCTTGTTGTTATTGTTTGTCGTGTTGCTTTCGCATATTGGGCAGGGGCAAGCCCAGCCCCTACATTATTTGTCGTTATTTGTTATTTTCTTACTGTTTTTTGATTTTAAGAAGAAATTTTAACTGTCTTAGTGCAGTTTGGTTGCGCATTTCATAAATAGTACGGAACAAACTCTCTTTTTCTTTCCTCGTAAGATGCCAACTTAAGCTGGCACGCTCCGAGATGATGATTTTATTAGGGTCTATCTTGATTTTACCTTCCATTTTGTCCCTAATTTCTTGCATATCTTTGGAAATAGGCACATATTGGAACTCCACCTTATGAACGAAATTGCTAGGAAACCAAGATTGCGAGAACTCCATAAGGTCTTCATTGTGAACATCTTGGATATGCTCCTGATTAGTATAAATGCTCTCCAACGGAGTAAATAACTTTTCAAACAAAGAAACTTCTATCTTGTCTTCAATAGGGCGGTCTTTGGGCGTATCACGGATAGAGACCACCACCACGCCAGATGTGTTCTTGGTAATCCAATTTTTGAACACAAAAGCAAACCTCGCTGCGCTACTCACGCCAAAGTTGTCTATCAGACCAGCGTCCATTATGTACATTTCAGGCTGACTGGGCAACTTTATGATTGGTGTCATATACGGAAAGGTTGCGTTCATCCTCAAAGCTGTCAAAAAACGCAAATCTTGGCTTTGTTGCATCTCAAAATACCTTAAGAACTCAATCCCTTTGATTTTTTGGTTGATAAAACGTGATTGATAGATGTTCGGAGCGCACATATACGACATATTTTGAGGAGAAATGTAGAGTTTACGACCATCATTGGCAATAATAGGCGTAAGCAGCAGCATTGGCACAAGTCCTTTTTCCTCTGGCTCTTTATAAGCGGACAAAGGTTTATCTAAAATCCCGCCTGTATTGTGGTTTAAACTCTCTTCTAGTGCATATCCTCTGTCTTCATTGTATTCTCTTTTGTTATAAACAAACTTTTTAAACCTAAAAAACAAATCATTGACCACCCAACTAAAAGTAACGGAGTTTAGGTTATCTCGTGAGATGTTTTCAAAGTATTCTCTGGCGTAAATATTGATATTTTTGCCCCTATTCTTCTGCAACGACAACTCCCGAAAGTAAGCCGCCCCCACCATACCACCAGATGCCCCCGACATAAGTATTGTGTTCTCCATAAGTTGCCCTCCTAGCGTGCTATCTACGTGTTGGAGGGTGCGCATAGTCCAAGCGGTTGCCCTAAGACCTCCTCCACTGCTGCAAATAAAGACTAATTTGGGCTTTTCATTCTTTGGGAACTTGTTGCGCCAGTTATCCAAGAGCTTAATAGTCTTATCAAAGTCCTTTTTATAGTTTGAATCTGCGGAAACTTCTGCAATTTTTGCGAGAGAATATTCAGGTTTTTTGTTTGTATGATAATCCATTCCGTAAGCCTCATAATTCATCTTGAAAAACTCGTGATTTAAGGCAAAATTAAGTAAAAACACCAAGATAAAAATGGCAAAATTTGTCCAAGCACGCATCCAATAAGACAATGCACCTAAAAACATCAAGAAAATAGTCATAAGTAAAAGCACACTAGCTGCTGCAGGTATCTGAAAAACAGCCTCATTATTGTGCGCACCCAAAACAAGGACAATAGTAAGTATAACTACTTGTATCAGAACAGAGTTGAAGTGGTTTTGTTTGAAGACTTTGAAGATAGCTTGGCGTTCAACGGCAGTATGTTCATTGGCACGCTTGGGCATAAAGTAATCATTGAGGTAAAAATCAACCCTGTAAGACTGTTCTTTGGCAGATTTGTAGCGTTCCATAATATTTACCCTGCTGATGATGGTTCTACGTATCTTAATATTAAAATTCAGCTTGAAAAACTTAAAAATATCCTTGTTCGTAAGAAGAAAATACGCCCAAAAAAAGCCTTTCATCAGACTATAACCAAGAAACAAGCCCCCCATTTTGAGATAAATGTCGTGTTTGTCTTCTAGTGCATCAATATTTTGAAAATGATAGTATTCATAAAGGTAAAGTAACATAAAACTAAGTGGCACTATGCTATTATTTACACAAAATTTTGAGAACGGATGTTTAAGTCCGCCCAAAAAACTAAACTGATGCCCGTCCAAGATGTAACAAGTGATATGATAAGACATTGTAAAGCCGCCCAACGCAAGCCCAACAATGAAAATACCCCAAAAATTGACCCTATCCATATATTCAGGCTCTAAAAACAGGTAAGGCAAGCCAATAGTTGTACCAATACTTTTGGTAATAATCAGAAATAAGACCACCCAAATAAGCATCATAATCTGATTTTTCTTAACATTTACGAGCAGAAGTTGGAAAGGCAGGGTATAAAATAGGCGTGAGAGTAGTATTTCTTTGGTGACATTTACCAAGAACTCATATATTTTGATAGAAAGGTTTTTGAGGACTATAAAAAGTTTAAATAAGAGGATTTTCATCTTGGTTAGTAAAATAAATGCTTTGAGTGCCTTAAAACGACCTCAATATAAGCAGTTTTTTTCTAAAATCAATAAGAAAAAAAGAAAAAGCACAAGGCAAATATCAAAATGTAGGGGCTGGGCTTGCCCCTGCCCAATATGCGTAAGCAACACAACAAACAAAAATGGGAAAATTAAGAGTAAAAATAGTCTTTAAACCTATTCCACGAAGGGCAGGGGCAAGCCCAGCCCCTACATTTTTAATACAATTTACGCAAAAACCTCCTCTTTTTCCTCAACTTTGACATTAATTACTACATTTTCCTCGCCAATAGTAGCCAAAAACAAGTTACTAGCTCGTATTTCTTCCTGTTTTTCTAACAAATCTGCCAAATTTACAACACCAATGAGGTATTTAAAATCCTGTCCCTCATATTTTTCTGTAATTTCTTTGAAATCAAACAGAAACAAATCTGTATCATCTTCATAGCGCAAGTAAATTTTCAGAAAAACGTCCTTTTTATATGAAATGATGCGCTTTTGATGCTTCTTTTTGTACTCATAATGGTAGTTGTAGAGGGTTGCAGCAATATCAGACAGCACCGCAGCACCAGTTGGGTGTCCTCCAGCTCCTTTTCCTATGAAAACTTGCTTTTGAGAGAATGCCGCTTCTACAATCACGCCGTTAGTTTCATTCTCTACGTGGTACAAAGAGTGATTTTTGTTAATAAATTGTGGCATTACGAACAAAGTAACTTCCGTCTCACTAATTTTTTGTGAGTTGGCAATAAGTTTTAGTTTAAAACCCTTCTCTTTAGCAAACTGCAGGTCGTATTTATTGAAATTATTGATACCATAATTGAAAATTTTCTCTGGCGCAACGAGCAATCCGTAGGCGTGAAGTGCTAAAATGCACAATTTATACTTAGGGTCGTAGCCACCTACATCAAGCGTTGGGTCAGTTTCTGCAAAACCTAGCTTTTGCGCCTCTTCTAAGGCGTTTTTATAGGGAACATTCTCGTTAATAATCTTAGACAAGATATAATTAGACGAACCATTGAAGATACCTTTGACAGAAAACAACAATTCATTGTTATAATACTCCTCCAAATTACGAATAATGGGAATACTACCACAAACACTCCCTTCATAAAGCAGAGCAGTGCCATATTGTTGCTGAATTTGGATAAGTTTTGGGAGATGTTCCGCTAACATTTTCTTGTTGGCGGTGATAACATTCTTTCCGTTGCGCAAAGCCTCTAAAACTATTAAGAAAGCTTCTTGTGCATCATCAATAAGTTCTACAACGAGGTTGATAGAAGCATCTTGCAATATGTTATTTTTGTCAAAAGTAAACATATTTGTAGGTAATGTGCGCTTTTTTTCTTGGTCTTTGATACAAATAATGGCAATGTTTGCTAAAAAATTGTCATTTTTGTTGATAATATCATAAAGTCCCTGACCTACACAGCCAAAGCCAAACAAACCAATCTTTAATGTGTCTTTCATCTTTTGAAAATGTTTAGTTTAAGGTTAAAATTTGCGTTTTTTAATAACAACCACCCCTAACCCCTCCTTAAAAGGTTGGGAATTAAGCTCCCCTCCTTCCTAAGGAGGGGCTGGGGGTGGTTTAATTATGCTATATAAAATTTATTTCTTCTAAAATTTGTGTTTTTTTAGTAAAATATTCTTGAATTGTGGTTGTTATTTGCTGATATTCTATTAAAAATCCGTCATGTCCGTACAAAGATTGTATTTCTACAAAGAAAGCATCAGGTATATATTGTTGCAGTACGAGTTGTTCTTCCAAAGGAAAGAGTACATCAGAGGAAATTCCTATAATTAAAGTCCTTGCTTTGATTTTTTTAAGTGCAATTTGTATATTTTTATAGCCTCTTCCGACATTATGGCTGTCCATAGCCTTACTTAAAGTCCAATAAGCATACGCATTAAAGCGTTTTACGAGCTTTTCACCTTGATATTGTTGATAAGAAGCACTTTTAAAGGCTTCTACTTTGGTATTTTGCGGTTCTTTTTGAGCTGTTTGATATGTAAAGTAGTTACGGTAAGATAATAAAGCTATTGCACGAGCAGTTTTAAGCCCTATTTTGCCTGCATCTTCCGTAGCTTGCGCCCAAGTAGGGTCTGTTTCTATTGCCATACGTTGCGTTTCATTAAAAGCAATCCCCCAAGCAGAATGAAAGGCGTTTGTAGCGAGTAAAATAAGGTTTTTAGTGACTTCTGGATTTAAAATTGCCCATTCCATAGCTATTTGTCCGCCCATAGAACCGCCTATTAGGGTTTTTATGGTTGAAATTTGCAAATGTTTTCTCAAAAGTTCCAAACAATTAGCTATATCTTTAATAGTAATTAAGGGAAATTGATGAAAATAAGGCAAATTTGTAGTTTTATTTATTGAAAGTGCATTAGTAGAGCCGTAACAAGAGCCTAAATTATTAGCACAAACAATAAAATAACGTGTTGGGTCTAGTATTTTACCTTCTCCAAACAGTCCAGACCACCAATCACTTACATCTGCGTTAGCCGTTAGGGCATGGCAAACCCAAATTACATTATTTTTTTGTGGATTTAGCGTTCCAAAGGTCTGATAAGCAAGTGTTAAATTAGAAATTGTTTGTCCAGATTCTAAAATAAACGCTTCTGAATGATTAAATGTAGCTATTTTGCTCAATGTTTTAGTATATTTTATTGATTTTTGATACTTTTTATAAATAATTTTGAGATTTTAGTTTAAAGTTTGCTACTATTTACTGACAATTTGTCAGTAATAACGTGTAATTTGTCACTTTTAACTCAAAATTTGTCAGTAATAACGTGTAATTTTGAGCTTTTAACTCAAAATTTGTCAGTAATAGCGTATAATTTGTCGCTTTTAACTCAAAATTTGTCAGTAATAACGTATAATTTTAGGCTTTTAACTCAAAATTTGTCAGTTATAACATATAATTTTAGGCTATTTATGTAAAGTTTTAGTATTTTAATATAACTCTTGAAGAATTTAAAACTCTCCAAGAGTTTATTTGTATAAAAACTTTACTAATTAACTAAAACAGGCTGCAAAATCTTTTCAAATGCCTGCTGAAAATCTGCTTTTATGTCGTCAATATGCTCAATTCCTACGCTTACACGTAACAAACTTGGGTGAACACCTGCAGAAATCTGTTCTTTTTCTGAAAGTTGCTGGTGTGTAGTGCTTGCAGGGTGAATAATAAGCGTCTTTGAGTCGCCTACATTAGCAAGATGACTAACAAGAGCTAGACTATTGACAAATTTTTCCGCATTTTCCTTACCTCCTTTGAGAACAACCGACAAAACACCTCCAAAACCTCTCTTCAAATACTTCTTTGCGAGGTCATTATATGGGCTGCTTGCAAGTCCAGGGTAATTAACGAACTCCACTTGCTCGTGATTCTCCAACCATTGCGCAAGTTCTAGTGTATTTTGCACAGTTCTCTCCACACGAAGGGAAAGTGTCTCAATACCTTGTATTAAAAGAAAAGAATTAAACGGACTAATGGCAGGACCAAAGTCACGCAAGCCCTCAACTCTTGCCCTGATGATAAAAGCAATGTTAGGGAAGCCGTTTTGATTATCTTTTCCGAAGACATTATTGAAAACTAAGCCGTTATAACCTTCAGACGGCTGGCTAAATTGCGGAAATTTGCCGTTCCCCCAGTCATAATTTCCGCCATCAACAATAACGCCGCCCACACTTGTCCCATGTCCGCCAATCCATTTGGTAGCGGAGGCAACCACAATGTTTGCACCGTGTTCCAGAGGTCTAAAAAGGTAGCCACCAGCTCCAAAAGTGTTGTCCACCACGAGAGGAATGTCGTGTTTTTTAGCAATTTTGGCAATTTCCTCAAAGTCGGGGATATTAAAACCAGGATTTCCTATTGTTTCAAGGTAAATAGCCTTAGTTTTTTCGTTGATAAGTGCTTCAAAAGAGGCAGGTTTGTCGCCATCAGCAAACTGCACAGAAATTCCAAGTCGCTTAAAAGCCACTTTAAACTGGTTGTATGTACCTCCATACAGAAAAGATGTACTCACAATATTGTCGCCTGCCTCCAAAATATTGTTAAGGGCAATAAATTGGGCAGCTTGCCCAGATGCCACGACAAGTGCCGCCACCCCACCTTCAAGTGCCGCAATTCTTTTCTCAAGCACGTCAGTTGTAGGGTTCATCAGGCGTGTATAAATGTTTCCAAACTCCTTTAAAGCAAACAAATTTGCACCGTGAGCTGCATTTTTGAAGACATAAGAGGTAGTTTGGTAGATAGGAACTGCACGTGAGCCAGTTGTAGGGTCAGCTTCTTGTCCTGAATGTAGTTGTAGGGTTTCAAATTTGAAATTTGACATAATAAATAGGGGTTTTTTATTGAAAATATAAGGAAAATTGTGTATTTTTTGTTGATGATTGGTATTATTTTGTTGATGATTGGTATTTTTTTTTTGTTGTTTGGTATTATTTTAGTGTTGTTTGATATTATTTTCTCAATATTTTGAGTTTTTTAGTTATAATTTTAACCTAAAAACCTATATTTTGGAAATAATAAGGCATTCCCACGACTAAAATACACAGAAAAGGTGTTAATTTTAGACAAAGTAGAGCCTTTGCGCTATCCACAAGATAAAAATATAGTAGTGCAAGACTAAAATATCTTAAAAAGATGTGTTTAGAGCGAGAAAGGGCAACAACAGCAGCAAAGCGTTGTAAAAATTGAGTTGGAGTAACCTGAAAGGTTGTTGGATTTTTGTTTGTTGGAGTCTGTGGTTTTCATTTCGTTGAATGTTCGTTTATCTTTCCTAATATATTTCTATAATAAATTGAGGTAGGATTTAGCACCTTTTCCAAATTAGCCACTAAAATGGGAGGTTGCCTGAAGTTCGTAGAGCCTAATCTCTCCCTTCATCTTTATAAACCAAGTGTGAGTTGGTAAATGTGTTGCAAAAGTATAAGAAGTTTATATTACTTCCAAATATTTTGCTATATTTTTTTTGATTTTTTTTTATCTAAAGCTCAAAAATATAGCTTAATATACTCAAAATGCAGTATATTAAGCTAAAAAAAGTAAAGTCGCAGTTGAAATTTATCTACTAATAATTGAAGTTGGTTTAGATTTAATGAAAATACGCTTTGTATAATACCCAGAAATAGCCGCAAATGCTCCAATAATGCCTCCAATGATAGCAATAATGGCAAAAAGCCACTCACTTCCAGCCGACAAGCCAAAAAGTTCTGCAATTCTTCCAGAAAGTATTTGTTCATTTTGCAAATCAGCCCAAAAAGCTTTGGTTGCCCATACAAAAAACACCCCAAAAAACGCTGAAAAGAAGACTCCCCACGCAGTTTTGCCCAAAATAGCTGCCACAAAATAGCAAACAACTGCCATTAACCACCATTCAAAGAATATTTGTACTGCTACAACAAGCAATATTATTAAAAAGAAGACCATTTTTTATGTATTTATTTGGATTTTTTGCAAGAACGCCTATGTTCTCTATTAGTTAAATTGCTTAAATAACGCCACTAAAACGTGGTTCTATTTGTATTATTTTTCTGATAGCATCTTCCAGTTTTTGCTCTCTATCCTTCATTTTATCAAGTTCTTTCTTTGTTTCCTCTTGAATAGGTTTCATAACGGTTAGCCTATCCCAAAGAATAAAGCCAATAATGCCTAAAACACTTGTCAGTATCAAAGGAATAATGACTATCATCAGCATTTGCATAAAATCTAGACGCTTATCTACATTTTTCTCTAATGTGTCTATTTTAGCGTTAGTTGCTTCTATTTTAGCGTTCATTACAGCCAATTGTTCCGAAAACTTAGCTTGCTGTTCCATTAGCTTAGTTTGTTGTTCAGACATTCTTAGCAGTATTTCCCTGTCTGTTTGAGCATGAGCGAACAAACACGCCATACATAGCAATATTGTTAGTATTTGTTTCATTTGAAGATTTTTTTAATATTCAGGGCGACCACAAGGATACGCCCCATATTTTAACAAAATATTTATTTTTTACTAATTAAATTTCAGTTTGCCTTGCGACACCGCCATCAAATTACAAAGTTTGTATAAAAGGCGTGCTCCTACGTTTCCGTCCCATTCTGTGTGGTCGTCAGAGGCAATTTCTACCAAATCAAAGCCTACAATTTTCTTTCCTTTTCCTACAAGGCTCGTGAGCAAATAAATAATTTCGTCAAATTCAAACCCCCCAGGAACAGGCGTACCCGTATTTGGGCAAAGTTTTGGGTCAAGTCCATCAATATCAAAACTGATATAGACGTTTTCAGGGAGTTCTGCAATGATTTCATCACAAATCACGCTCCAAGTTTTGCCTTCATAACGCTGATTTTTGATATTTTTATCAAAAAATGTTTTCACACGTCCCTTAGAATTTTGGATATACTCAAATTCTTCTTCACAATAATCCCTAACTCCCACTTGCACGAGTTTCTCTATATGTTTCATTTTGAGGGCATTGTGCATAATTGAGGCGTGAGAAAACTCAAAGTCTTCATACGCATCACGCAAGTCGCAATGTGCATCAATCTGCAAGATAGCAAACTTTTCGTGTTTTGTGGCAAGAGCTTTCATAAAGCCAAGCGGTGTGCTGTGGTCGCCGCCCACAAGACCCACGAGTTTATCCTTTTTGAGGTGCGCAAGAGCTGTTTTTTCTACATAATCATTGAGTTTTTTACACTCTTTATTAATTTTTGCAGGGATTTTAGCGAGGTAAGCAGCATCTTTTCTTTCTTTGTCTTCTCCTTCTTCCAGCCAAGTGATGTAAGACTCCACTTCTTCACGCAAAACATAAGAAGTATCAGCAATATCTTGGTCTCCTTCAGGCATAAAAATCCCTAGTTGCCAAGCATCTTTAATACTTGGGTCAAACAAATCAACCTGCGCAGAAGCGTTAAAAACTTCATTTGCACCTTCCACAGTACCAGAATTGTAAGAAACAGTAACTTCCCAAGGCACAGGAATAAGGATTACTTCACAGTTTTTTTCATCAAAAGGCAAACCAAAAATATGGTCAGGATTTCCCATACCGTTGGGGTCATAAGCAGCAATAATTTGTTTCTTTGTCATAATAATTGTGAATTAGGAATATTTTAAGAACTATTTTGAGAAAAATGAAAGGATATTAAACGCTACTTTTGAAAAAAAATCAAAGAAAATAAATAAATCACCTATTTATTCTAATATTTTCCGTAAACTTACACAAAACATAGAAGTTTTGCAATAAAACTTTTATAGTATTTCTAGTTCTACAACTTGCAACTTTCCAAAAGTTTTAAACTTTTGGAAAGTTCTACAATAACTATTATATGAACATCATTTGTAAAAATTGTCAAACAAAAAATAATATTTCTATTGCTCAAAATGCCTATCATTGCACGCATTGCAACGAAATACTACATATTTCAGTAGAGAATGTGCTTATTTTTGAGAATGAAATAACGGCTTTACGTAAAAGTATGACCGCAGAAATGAATAAATTTTATGATTCTTACGAAAAAGAAGTAAATAAAATCAGCCAATTAGAAAAGAATTTTGGTTTGTTTAAAGACATTTGGGAAACCTCAAAACCAGTTTTAAATTATCAAAATCCTGTTTCAAAGGAAAATATCATCTCTATTCCAAAAGTTATTTCTGAAAAATTGTCAAAAATACCAGAAATAGCGTTACAAAATCAAACTCTAGAAAAGTTAGAAAAAGAGGAAAGAGAGCAACAAGCAGCCATTTTTCTCAAAGAAGCGCAAGAAAGAGAGGCATTATTTGCAAAAGTACAGCAACAAGAACAAGAAAAATACAAGAAATTACAAAAAGAAAAACAACAAAAAGCCCACGCAAAGGCACAAAAAGTTAAAGCAGAAAAAGTCCTGACAGCTGCCATTCCGCAAGAGCCAAGCCTTTTGGAAGAGGTTTTGGTTGATGTGCTTGTACCGTTTTCGCAGTTGCGCACAATGACGCTCAAAGTTATCAATCATTACAAAGAAAAGAACCAACTTCCTGTGTTTTTTATGGTTTTGGGCGGTATTATTGCCTTACTTTTGGGTTTTGCGTTCCTTATGCAATACGCTGATAGTACGTTTTCAGAAATTAGCAAATACGTATTTAGTACGTCTGTGGTGGCTGGTCTGACTATTTGGGGTTTGCGCCTCAACAACAATAATTCAGAATTTAAAGAGTTTGGCTCTGCCATTGTGGGGCTGGCGTGTGCGCTGGCATATTTGGTTGTTTATTCCCTTACAGATTCTCCTATTCTGACCGTTTTTAGCAATTCTGCCATAGGTTTTGTGCTGATATTTTTGGTAACAGTCGGTACAAGTTATCTTTCTTTCCGCTACGAAACAAAGGTAGTAGCCGTGATTAGTCTGCTTGGCGGTGCGTTTGCACCTATGTACATTGATAGCATCAATATTACAGTTTTCTACTTTATTTATCTGTTTATTTTGTGCATTACGGCACTTTTTGTAGGGCGTTCTATCAAATGGAAAGTAATGGATACGCTTAGTTTTGTGGTGGCATCTGTGGCTATTTCTATTGTTTTCTATCAAAAACAGCCTGCAATCCCTGTTGTCCAATATACAATAGTGTTTTTGGCGTTTGCATATTTGTTTTTTTATGTAGCTATTTTTGAGAAAAATCTCTTACCAAAACAAACACTAGAATCCAAAAATATAGTGATGTTGATTGGTAGCGCAGGTTTTTTGGTAATAAATTTGTTTTATTTATATGATAGTATTCAAGATTTACGCACTTTGGGAACAATTCACTTAGTCAATGCGAGTGTATTTGTTTTGGGTTTTGCTATATTTAGAAAAACCTTGTCAAATAATATGGCAACGCTGTTTTTTGTGCTTTCTGGTGTGTTTTTAGGCTTTGCTTTTCCACTAATATTTGAAAGAAATGTGAGTGGCATTTTCTGGGCGTTGGAAGCTGTGGCACTTGTTTATTGCGGATTTCTGTTTAATCTGCCTTTGGTACGCAAAGAAGGCTATTTAGGGCTGATACTTGCAGCTTTCAAAATTGGTTTATCAATGCCCGAAATACTTGATAATTGGGAAGTCGTACTTTGGACTGATGGTTACATTCAACTTGTTGGTTTTGTGGCTGTATTGGCTGTTTTGATAGGGTTTTTTACGCATTTCAAAGCAAAACTAGTAGATATTGAAGAGAATTTAGCTATATTTTTGTATCAAACTGCTGCGTTTTTGCTGCTAGTGTGTATCTGGACGGGCATGTACTTCTATATGCGTGAGAAAACCTACATTTTGGGTATTTTTGGCTTGTATGGTTATATTTTCTGGGGACACCGCAGCAAATCATTTCTCATTGAGCTTTTAGGGCTTGCGCATCTTGGTCTAATTGGTTATGGTGGTTATTTATCTGTTTTGGAAGTAAATTCATCTGTTTTTGCCCTGCAAACATTGCTTGGAAAAATTGCTATGGTAGAGATTTTTGTTAGTTTGTGGTTACTTCAATTGATGTACGAAAAAACCGCACCAAAATACGACCCTAAATTAGTAGAAAATCCTGATGAAAACCTGCTTGCAGAAGCTCCAACAATGTCTTTGGTAAAATTTTTCAGAGAGATTTTCTATTTACTAATACCAATATTATTGTTATTTTCAGTCAATAGATTGTATCCTATTTATCTTCCTGTGGCTATTTGGGCATCTGTGGCTATCAATTATGTGCTTAATTTGTTTGTCAAGCGCAAAGCAATGACTTGGGAGCTTTACGGGCTTATTGGAATAGGTACATATTGGCTCGTAATGCTACCAAATGAAATCAAAATCTCTGCTATGAGCATAGTAGGTGGTCTTTTTGCCCTTACAGGAATTTTCTTTCACGCAAAAGGTTATCTTGATAAGAACTATTCTCTTGCAAAAGAAAATTATCTCTTTACCTATTTGTTTTATTTCATAGGGCTATGTACTTTCTTGGTTTTTGTAGGATTGCACGGAGATATATCAAACATCAACAATATTGTTACTTTGGCAAATGGAAATATACAAAATCCAAGTGTTGATGTTGTTGCAGTTTATACAAGTGGGCTTTTTGTGATAAGTGTGTACTTTTTTGGACTTACGTATTTTAGTAAAGATACATTTGTTCCAATCAAAAATAACCGTTCTTTGGCATTTAGATTGGGTTATTTGACACTTTTACTGGGGATAGCCTCAAAAGCCTTCATTTATTCGCAAATGGCTAATGAAATGATGATTTTCACAGTAGATACTGCCATTTGGCTGGTTTTGATGCTAATAAGTGTAGGTTTTTTGGTGAAAATAATTCACCCAAAACAAGCGGAATATCCACACAAAGAAGATGAAGTTTGGACAGTAGATATGATTATAATGAACTTCTTTATTACAGCGGCTTATGCGCTCATTATTGCCTCTATCTCGCCTAATTGGCTTGGTGTATGGCTTTCTGTGGTGATTATCATTCACGCAATGGCACTTTTGTTTAGTTCTACCAAAAAAAGGCTCAAATTCTATATGCGTTTGTCTATTTTCTACTTTTTGGGCGTGATTGCTAAGTTATTTCTCTATGATATGACTAATTTTACCATTGTTCAGAAGGTCATTGTTTTTATGGTAATAGGCGCAATAATGCTTGGAGGCGCATTTTTATTTATGAAAATCAAAAATAATGTGGAAGAAAAAGAAGCCTAAAAACGTATTCGTGTTTACTTGTGATTACCCAATGTGCGAAAGCAACACGACAAACAAATTTTTAATAAAATTCAATTACGAATTATCAATTACGAATTACGTTTGTTTAAATTATAATTACGCAACAAAATGCAGGGGCTGGGCTTGCTCCTGCCCAACTTGCGAAAGCAACACGACAAACAAATTTTCTAAATAATTTGCCAAAAATAATTTTAAAACCTACCCCACGAGGGCAGGGGCAAGCCCAGCCCCTACAAAATACAACATAAAAACAACCTACTTTTACCTAAAATTATGAATGAATTATTCCGCAAGGACAGAGAAACAGAACGCATCACTTTATTTGTTGATGTTATCTTACCTATTCCTATCCCTAAGTTGTTTACTTACCGTGTTCCCTTTGAGTTAAATGATAATATACTCGTAGGCGCACGTGTGATAGTGCAATTTGGTAATAAGAAGGTCTTAACTGCTGTAGTTCACACAATACATCAAAATCCGCCCCAACAATATCAAGCTAAATACATCTTAGAACTTCTTGACGAGATACCATTAGTTACTCATAAGCAACTAGAAATGTTTGTTTGGATGGCTGATTATTATATGTGTACCATTGGAGAAGTGCTGAACGCTGCACTTCCTTCTGGGTTGAAGATAAGTAGCCAATCTAGGGTAGAAATCAACCAAAATATCAATTTAGACGAACTTTCTTTAACAGAAAAAGAACAAAAATTGATTAACATTCTTTATGAAAAGAAGTCGTTGGCGTATAATGAGGCGGCAGTTTTGATGGAAATCAAAAACATTTATAATCTTATCAAATCTTTGGTACTTAAAGAGGCGGTGATAGTTTATGAAGAGGTCAAAGAGCGTTATCAGCCCAAAAAATTACGTAAGATTAGGCTCACTCGTGATTTTCTGGACAAGGCAGACCTTGAAAGATTGTTTAAATTATTAGAAGATTTGCCAAAACAAATGGACGTGGTGCTTTTGTATCTTCGTAATGTGCCTGTGTTTAAAGATTGGACGCTTAATGAAGGAGGTTTGGAGAAAACAATTTTTGTTTCGTCCAAGATAATTTCTAATTCGTCCCTCTCAACGCTTATTAAGAACGGAGTGTTTGAAGAGTTTGAGGTGATAATTTCACGTTTTGCCGACATTGCAGCAGCAGACGACTACGAACTTAATCTTAGTGTGGCGCAACAAACAGCATCTAACCAAATATTAGACTTTTTTCAGAAAAAAGATACTGTTCTTTTGCACGGAATTACAGGTAGCGGGAAGACAGAAATATACATTGACTTAATACAAAAAGTGTTGGAGGGCGGCTCACAAGTCCTTTTCTTGTTGCCAGAGATTGCGCTCACTACACAAATTGTGGCGAGGTTGCGCAAAGTCTTTGGGGACAAGATGGGAGTTTATCACTCCAAATTCTCTGACAATGAAAGGGTAGAAGTTTGGCGTGGGGTCATCTCTGGTAAGTTTCAGTTTGTGGTCGGAGTACGTTCTAGCATCTTTTTGCCTTTTGATAACTTGGGTTTAATGATTGTGGACGAGGAACACGAGACTTCTTACAAGCAACACGAACCTGCGCCCCGTTATCACGCTCGTGATATGGCACTCGTTATGGCTCGTAGCCAGCAAGCTAAGGTTCTGTTGGGGTCAGCAACACCTTCTATTGAGAGTTTTTTTAATGCAAGGACAGAAAAGTATGGTCTGGTCAGCTTAACAGAGCGTTTTGGGACGGCACAATTACCTCTTATCCAATTAGTAGATATAAAAAAGGAGAAAAAAGAGAAGACAATGAAACAAGGTTTCTCTTCAGTGTTAGTAAATGCACTAGAAGAGAACATAAAAAAAGGTGAACAGGCAATATTATTTCAAAATAGGCGAGGTTATGCGCCTTACGTGACGTGTCAGGAGTGTGCGTTCATTCCAAAGTGCAATAATTGCAACGTAACACTTACTTATCACATGTATTCATCAGAACTTAGGTGTCATTATTGTGGTCATAAGCAAAATTTGCCTGTAGAATGCCCTGCTTGCGGTGCTGTGAAGATAAAAACAGTTGGTTACGGCACAGAAAAGTTAGAAGATGAGATGAAAATTATTGTTCCAGAAGCAAGAGTAAGACGTATGGACTTAGACACGACACGTAAAAAGAACGCTTATCAGAACATTATCAATGAATTTGAGAATGGGAACATAGATATTTTAGTTGGGACGCAAATGGTTAGTAAGGGTTTGGACTTTGATAAGGTTAGTTTGGTGGGAATTTTTGATGCGGACAGACTGTTATATTTTGCGGACTTTCGTTCACACGAGAGGGCGTTCCAGTTAATTACGCAGGTGAGCGGGCGTGCTGGTAGGAGGGAGCAAAAAGGGCATGTAATCATTCAAACTTCTAATATGGAGCATCAAACACTTCAAAAAGTCATCAAAGGAGATTATGAGGGCTTATTTAGTGAAGAGATTTTGGAGAGAGAAAAGTATGGTTACCCGCCTTATACTCGTCTTATCAAGCTAACAGTACGTCATACGGAAAAAAAGATAGCTTTTGAGGCGGCAGAAGTTCTTGCAGAGAACCTACGAATAAAAATAGGGGCGGAAAGAGTACTAGGACCAGAGTCGCCAATGGTTGATAGGGTACGCAATCAGTATTTGAGGACTATTTTAATTAAGTTGGAGAAAGAAAAAATAAACTTAAAGGTTGTCAAAGAGATTATTAGCAAAGAAGCGCAAGCGGTGTCGTTGATGAAAGACTTTAAAAGCGCACAAGTTGTAGTAGATGTAGACCCAATTTAATATTTTTACTGTCGCTTGGCTCTAGCCAAGTGACGACTATAACAACGGCATCTTGCCGTTACGTCTTTTTACTATCATTGTTTGCTAAGGTATATTGTCGTTAAGGCTGGAAGCCTTATTATAGTCGTCACTTGGCTAGAGCCAAGCGACAGTTAATTTTAATTTTATGTAAATATTTCTAATAATAAATAAAAAAACTGCTAATTATAACATAAAAGGTTATAATTAGCAGTTCAGATGTTATAATTATAACATAAAAGGTTATAATTAGTAGTTCAGATGTTATAATTATAACATAAAAGGTTATAATTTAGAAAATTAAGCTGTTTTTATTTTGGTTTTTTCAAAACGCTTTTTCAAATCTTCATAGATAGTTTTGGCATCAGGTACATTGTTTTTAGCTGCTTGCTTTACGGTGTTGTAATAAATTAAAGCATTATACAACGCTTCACCACCAGCAAGCAAAATAGTATCACTAAAACCGCTCAAAAGTTGAGCAATAGGGCGCAAAAGATTACTTAATTCCAAAACTGCTTTAAAATCATTTTCCAAAGCTTTAACGTCCATAAATTCTGTAACAAATTTTGGGTTAGATTTGGTATATTCAATGACTTTTTCAACAAAAGGAATGCTTTTGTCTCCCATTTTGAGCTTACTTTTGCGTTCTGTTGGGGTCAGTGCAATAAGATACTTTTCAGAAAGCGTTTTAAGCGTGTTTACTGCTTCTAGCATCAGCTTGAGGTCTTCCGCTGGAATCTCAATGTTTACATTATTGTCGTTTGGCATATAGATAAAGAGTTTATTAAGTAAAAAAATCATTTAACAAAGTCAAACTTAAATAATAAAAATGATAAAACAAAATATATTTTGATTTATTTTGTTTATCCGTAAATTTAACACCCTGAGGGTGGGAGCTTTCAATATTCTAAATGCTAACCAACTTGCACCCTTAGGGTGTTAAATTATCTCACAATCAAAAAATATTTTCAAATTTTGGGTTACTTTTATCTTACTTTTGGAATAAAGAAACATAACATTTATATTTGTAAGCATTATGACAGTTAAAGTCAAGTGTAGAATAATCTAAAAACAGTAGTTAAGAAGATGATGAATAATGCGGTGTTTTTGGCAGTAGTGGCAATGATTTTTGCAGGCGTTACGAGCGTGATTGCAAAGTTTGGCTTGAAAGATATTACTGCTGATTTGGGTCTTGCAGTGCGTACTGTCGTAGTATTTGGTATTGTGATGCTTAATTATATGGCTTTTCACTCACCAAAAGAACTACAAACGCTCACAAAAAACAATGTGATGTTTTTGGCAATATCAGGCATCACCACATCAGTTTCTTGGATATTTTATTATAAAGCTATTAAGATAGGAAATGTTTCACAGGTGGCACTCATTGATAAAGGGAGCATCATTATTACGCTTATTTTGTCATTTACGCTACTAAATGAGCCAATGACTGCTAAGGTTTTGTTTGGTGCAGGGTTTATTTTGGTAGGTTTAGTTATCTTAATGATAAAATAATAAGTGTAGAATAAATTAGAAAAATAAATTCAGTTCAAATAAATCCTAAAAATATGAAAAATTTAAGTTTGGTAGTAATCTTTAGTTTGTGCGTGGCGCATACATCTTGCGGACAACATAACGGACATACCACAATAGAAAACGCAAGTGCAAAAAAAGCGGTTGTTTTGCCTGATTTGGGTAAAGTAAATACGGAAACTAAAAAGCAATTAACTTCTTTGAGTGTTGCTTATTTCTCTTTGAAAGATGCTTTAGTAGCCACAGATGCACAAACAACAAGTGATAAAGCAAAGAATTTCTTAGAAGTTCTTAAAACAGTAGATTTTCTCAAAATGAGTACAAAACAGCAAGAATTTTTTAGTCCGTTGTTTGTTACTATTGAGGAAGATGCTAAACATATTGTTTCAAATGTAGAAATAGGACATCAAAGAGGTCATTTTTATAGACTTTCTAATGATATGTTTGCTACTTTGAAGGCGTTTAAGGCAAATAAGGCTACTATTTACCAACAATTTTGTCCTATGGCATTTGATGATAAGGGAGCTTTTTGGTTGTCGGACAAAAAAGAAATCAGAAATCCGTATTTTGGCGACAAAATGCTCAAATGTGGCAAAGTTACAGATACTTTTTAAATTGTGAATGAATACAAAATAATTCGTTATATTTGCGTAGAATGTTTTATAAAATAAATTTCAATGAAAAAATCACTTTTAATCTTGCTTATAGTTTTTCCTTTGAGTTTGTCAGCGCAAACAGACAGAGAATTATTGCTAGAACTTGTAAAACAACACGCAGAAACCAACAAACAAATAGCAGAAACCAACAAACAAATAGCAGAAGTTTCTAAACAGCAAGCCATTACTAGCACAAAAGTAGATGGTTTTGAAAAGGCAGTATCTATCCGTTTTGATGATGCGAATAAGCGCATAGACATACTGGTTTATACAGCACTTGGTATTGGAGGGGTACTTTTTGCAGGTATTTTTGGGCTAATTGGGGTTATCTTTTGGGACAGACGAGCTACGGCAAAACCTTTTGAAACTAAAACTTTGGCACTAAAAAAAGAAATAAATTTACTCAAAGAAAGAGAAACAAAACTAGAAGAAAGAGAAACAAGGTTAGAAGAGAAACAATTGAAAAATGAAAGTATTTTAAAAAAACTAATTGAGAAATATCCAGATTTAGCAGGCGTGTAAAAAATTCAAAATTATTTTGCTATTTCTTTAACTTTTTGTACTTTTGGAATGTTTTTTGATAAGCTAATGTTTGAATATAAGTTAGCTAGAAATAACTAACAAAATACTTAGTAAAACCCCAAATACAAACTCAAATAAAAATCTTAAAAAATTAGAAAGATGAAAAAAAATATCCTATTCGTTGCTTTGGTTGCTTGTATGTCTGCATTTAGCGTGGCTAATGCACAAACAGACGTAATGAAAAATGTCAAAACAGAAGCAAAAACGGAAGTAAAACCTGCAGTTTCTGGAAAGCAACCAGATATTAAATTCAGCAAAATGGAACACGACTTTGGAAATATTCCACAAGGTACGCCAGTAACGACAGAATTTGAAGTTACAAACACAGGGAAAGCACCACTTATTATTAGCAATGTAAATGTAACTTGCGGTTGTACAACGCCATTTTTCACGAAAGACCCAATTATGCCAGGCAAAAAGGGGCTTATTAAAGCTACTTTTAATGCGGCTGCGGCTGGAGCTTTCACAAAAGGCATTACAGTTGTCACGAATGTTCCTGATAAAGCGGGCGTTCCATTGATTATCAAAGGCACAGTAACAGCAGTAGCAGTTGCGCCAGCAATACCAAATAAATAATAGCCCCTAACCCCAAAGGGAACAATACAAAAAACCGTTAAATAATAAAGTTTAACGGTTTTTTTTGTAATGTATTAAAAGTCCCCTTTGGGGATTTAGGGGCTACAAAAAAACCGTTAAATAATAAAATTTAACGGTTTTTTGTTTCTAGTAAAGTTTATTGTAGCGAGAACGAGAGTTGAACTCGTGACCTCTGGGTTATGAATCCAGTGCTCTAACCAACTGAGCTACCTCGCCTTATAAGGCTATTTTCTGTATTGTTTTTGAACTATATTTTACTAAAAATATTGGTTATTATTTTCAGTGGTGCAAATATACGTAATAAAATTAGGAAACCAAATTTTTTCTGCTAATTTTGTTAAAATATTTGTATAAAATCTAAAAAAAATCCAAATAAAATCCAAATTAGTAACATTACAAAATTTCAACTTAATTTATAAACCCCTAATAAATAATACTTTACAAGAAAATAATAAAGAAAAATCAATAAAGATATTCTTAAAATTTTGTTGTTTGTTTATTGAAAATATTTTGCTTATTACTATGGTTACTATGAAAAAATTTAAGTTCGTGGGCGAGTACGAGGTGCGTGCTTCCTGCAAAATGATATATCCCTACCTTCACTCTCCTGCGGGTCTTGCGGATTGGTTTGCAGAAGAAGTAAAAGTTATTGGTGAGTATTTTGATTTTATTTGGGACAAAGAATCTCATAAAGGGCGGATTACCTCGCAACGACTGAATAAATCTGTACGTTTTGAGTTTTTGCCAGAAAGCAAAGAAGATGAAATTGAACCTGCTTTTATTGAATTTAAGATAGAAAACAACGAAATAACGGGTTCTACCTTTCTGAAAATAACAGATTTTTCTTCAATGGACGACAAAGAAGAACTAACAGAACTTTGGGGCGGACTCGTGCATACACTTAAAGAAAGAATTGGAGGATAGCTTTTGAGGTACGAAATTTGAGGTACGAAGTACGAGATGCCAGCCGTTGTTTGTGTCTTTACAAACAACTATTTGAACGCTAAAATGATTTCTGGCAATATTTTTGCCATAGAAAACTTATGAAAAAAATTGATGTACTTATCCTGAAAGCACTTGTAGGTCCGCTTATTTTGACCTACTTTGTGGTGGTTTTTTTGTTGCTTTTGCAGTTTATGTTGAGTTATGTAGAAGATTTTATTGGCAAAGATGTTGGGCTTTTTGTGTTTTTAAAGATGATTGGGTTTTTCTCTCTCACGCTCACGCCAATGGCTTTGCCGCTTGCAGTGCTACTTTCTTGCCTAATTACGTTTGGGAATTTGGGCGAACATTTTGAACTCACTGCCATAAAAAGTGCAGGTGTTTCTTTGATACGTGTGCTTTTGCCGTTGGGCGTGCTGGCTGCCTTTTTATCTGTTTTTACGTATTGGTTCAGTGATAGAGTTGTGCCGTTTGCTAATTTGAAGGCTTTTAGCACACTTTATAACATCAGAACTACAAAAGCAGCCTTAAACCTCAAAGAAGGCTCTTTTTATACAGGAATGCCAGGTTATAGCATTAAGGTAGATAAAAAATTTCCTGATGGAAAAACCCTCAAAGGAATGACTATCTACAACCACGCAGAACACGTAGGCAACAAAGAAGTTATTTTGGCAGATTCTGGGCTGATGTACACCACAGATGACGGCAATTTTTTGGTAATGGATTTGCACAGAGGCAATATTTATACAGATGGAAAAGGTACGGATAAGCCCGCACAACTCACCAGACACGAGTTTAAGCGTGCTAAAATGCGTTTTGATATGTCTTCTTTTGATACAAAAGATATAGGAGAAAATGCTTTTATGTATCATAGAATGATGAAAAATAACCAAGAATTGCACGAAGATGTGGATTCTATGATAAAAAAATATGACATACAAACAAAAATGTATGTAAGAGATGTATCATTTTTTCACCTTTATTTTAATGCAGAAAAGAAAAATATCCCTTATATTCCTTACGACCAGCTTCCCAATACAAAAAAAATAGAAAAAACTGAAAAAAAAGATACATCAGGCAGTTTTTTTAAAAATATGATTAAAAAAGATAGTATCAAAAAAGATGGTGTTAAAAAAGATAGCATTCAAAAAGATACAAATAATAAATATGTTTCAAAAGATGTACCCAAAGGTATTGTAAGCATAAATCAGCAAAATAATGAAGAAAAAAGTAAGCAAAACCAAGATAGTTCTCAAAAATATACGCCTAATATAGTTGCAAATTTGCCTGCAAACACGCCTTTGATTATGCCTAATATTTCTAAGATAAAAGTAACAAAACTTGCTGATTCACTTTGGAAAGTGCCTTTTGATAGCGTCCAAACAGTAGAAATTATTGGGGTTGCCAACCAAAAAGCAAGTGATATTAGGAATTTTTTTCAACCAAAAAAGGCAAGTTTGGTAGAAGCGCAAAAAGAAATTTCTTTGATTGATATAGAAATTCACCGCAAATATTCTGTTGCTTTAGCGTGTTTTTTGATGTTTTTGATTGGTGCGCCTTTGGGTTCTATTATCAAAAAAGGTGGTTTGGGAGTTCCTACGCTTATTTCTGTGTTCTTTTTTATTTTATACTATGTTTTTACAATGACAGGGGAGAAGTGGAGCAAAGAAGGCGTTACCCCTATTTGGGTAGGAATGTGGATGGCTGATGTGATACTTCTTGTCATTGGGCTTTTCTTATTAAATCAGGCTCGTAATGATTCACGAGTGTTTGATAAAGATGTTTATGTGCAGATTTTTAGAAAAGTGAAGGTGTTTTTTCAAAAGAAAACTTAGTCAATTACGAATTATCAATTACGAATTATCAATTACGAATTATCAATTACGAATTACGTTGTTTAGCCGTAATTCGTAATTGATAATTCGTAATTGAGTTTTATTCGTGATAATTAAATGTTTTGTATCCGCCTGCTTGCAGGTATTCGTCACGCTTAAAAAGCACCAAATCAGCAGCGACCATCTCTTTTACAAGCATTGGAAGGGTATATTTTGGAATCCAGCCAAGTTGTTTGTTTGCTTTTGTGGGGTCGCCAATAAGTAGTTCCACTTCTGTTGGGCGGAAATAGCGTTTGTCAATAGCCACAACTTCTTGCCCTACTTTCAGCTTAAAATCAGGGTTATTCACTTTGCTAATCACGCCAATTTCGTCAATTCCTTCTCCACTAAACGTAAGTTCTGCACCAATTTCAGCAAACGCCATACGCACAAACTCACGCACACGTGTCGTCACGCCTGTTGCTATGACGTAATCTTCTGGCTTATCTTGTTGCAAAATAAGCCACATTGCCTCACAATAATCTTTTGCGTGTCCCCAATCCCGTTGTGCATCAAGATTCCCCAAATACACTTTATCCTGCAAACCAAGTGCAATTCTAGCCACAGCACGAGTGATTTTGCGAGTTACGAAAGTTTCACCACGCAAAGGACTTTCGTGGTTGAACAAAATGCCATTAACGGCATACATATTATAGGCTTCACGGTAGTTTACAGTAATCCAAAAACCATACATTTTAGCTACGGCATACGGAGAACGTGGGTAAAATGGCGTTTTTTCAGATTGTGGCACTTCTTGTACAAGTCCGTAAAGTTCTGATGTTGAGGCTTGATAAATGCGTGTTTTCTCAATCATTCCTAGCAAACGCACAGCTTCCAAAATACGCAAAGTGCCTATTCCGTCCACGTTGGCGGTATATTCTGGTGTGTCAAAACTTACTTTTACGTGTGACATTGCGCCCAAGTTATAAATTTCGTCTGGCTGACATTCTTGTATGATACGAATAATGTTTGTAGAGTCTGAAAGGTCGCCATAATGCAGTTTAAAGCGGACATTTTTTTCGTGTGGGTCTTGATAAATCCCATCAATACGGTCTGTATTAAGAAGTGAGGAACGGCGTTTTATGCCGTGAACCATATAACCTTTGTCTAAAAGCAATTGTGCCAGATAAGCTCCGTCTTGCCCTGTAATCCCTGTAATAAGTGCTACTTTCATTCTTTAATTGTGAGTTGTGAACTAGCAAAGTTGCTAGTGTGAGTTGTGAGTTAAACACATAGTATTTAGCACAAATTCAGCATAAATTATTATAAATTTAGGGCAAATTTAGTTTTTTTAAACAAAAAATAAAATTTTAAGAAAAAATACCTTAATTTTGCCTAAATATTTCTCTTAAAAATTGCTTTAAACTTACTAATGGACAACCAACAATACGAAATCCTCAATGATGAGGTAGATTTATTAAGTACACTCAAACGTGTATTAAATGCGTTTCAGAAGCGTATAAAATGGCTTATTTTGTTTTTGATTATTTCAATAATAGTGGCTATGACACTATCTTTTACGGTAGTTTTACCTATATATAAAGGTGTAATGGTCATTAAACCTCGTTTTTTAACAACGGGTGAGCTTTCTTCTATTGCGTTTCCCTTGGCAGCATCTATAAAAAGTGATAGAGATACGCTTGTGAGCAAGGCTTTGAGTATAACGCTCAAAGAAGCGGAAAGTCTTAGTGATATTAGCGTAAAATCTCAAGCGGATAGTGTTACTGTGCTTGTGAGTGTTGATGCAGAAAGTAAGGCTATTTTTAATGATAAAATGCAACAAAATTTAGTTGATTTCTTTCAAAATAATAAATATGCAAGCAAACTAAAAGGGTTGATTTTGGAACGCAAAAAAGCAAGATTAGCAACATTAGAAACAGAAGTAAACCGTTTGGATACGCTCAAACAAAGGTTGGAAACGGGCAAATTATCTGGTATGTTGATGTCTGGAAGTGATTTATATAGGACGAGTTTAGATTTAGCTAATGAAAGAACAGCCATTAAGCAATATTTAGAAGAAAAAGAAGATATTGACGTGGTAAGCAGTTTTGCTTATACAGAAAAGGCAAGCAATTTCAAACATTCTACAATGCTTTTGGCAGGTATTGCGCTGGGAATTGTTGCGTGGTTGTTGCTTGTGGTTATTTTAGAAATTAGGATAATGCTAGCAAAATTGGGAAATAAATAGTTAAAATAGTTTCCGAAATTTGTTTTTTAATAAAAATTGTAAGTGATTTTTTATTTATTTTTGTATATTTGCATTGTTAAGCAATTTTAACGCTTAAAGCTACAAAATTTAGTATCAAAAAATATTATCAAAAATAAAAATAAGCTAAAAACAGCATCAAAATATAAAAATATATAATGGGAAGAGCATTTGAGTTTCGTAAAGAGCGTAAATTTAAGCGTTGGGGGCAAATGGCTAAAATTTTCACTCGCATAGGCAAAGATATAGTAA
>JAYVGJ010000274.1:0-6642 GCA_043772375.1 Raineyaceae bacterium
ATTCCTGCACTTGAAAAAGCACTTAATACAAAAGAACTCACAGAAGACAAAGTAAAAGCATTAGATACAAAAGGAGACAAAGAACTTGAAACTTATAAAATGTTTTATGGACAACTTGTAGCCAATGGTATTACGTCTGAAAAACAACTCAATGAAGCATTAGATGCAATGGGTGGCGGTGATTCTGGTGAAAAGAACTATCAATATGATGAAACTTTCAATAGTTCTAATGTTGTGGGTGATAATCCTGATAATTTGCAAGAAAAAGGTTATGGAAATAACAATGTAGAAGGTCCAGAGGCATTTCACGGAACACACGTAGCGGGCATTATTGCGGCTATGCGCCAAAACGGTGAAGGCATTGATGGCGTGGCTGATAATGTGGTTATTATGTCTTTGCGTGCCGTTCCTGACGGAGATGAGCGTGATAAAGATGTCGCTAATGCCATCTTTTATGCTGTTGATAATGGCGCACAAATTATAAATATGAGCTTTGGGAAAGGTTATTCTCCTCAAAAATCTTATGTAGATGAAGCCGTAAAGTACGCTGAAAAGAAAGGCGTTTTGCTGATACACGCAGCTGGAAATGAGGGCAAAGATTTGGATAATAAAGATAACAATAACTTTCCAAATGCTTATTATTTAGGTGGCGGAAAAGCTACTAATTGGTTGGAAATTGGTGCATCTAGCTGGAAAGCTGAAAGCAAAAGTCTTCCTGCTAATTTCTCTAACTACGGACAAACAAAAGTAGATATATTCTCTCCTGGCGTTGATTTGTATTCTACCGTTCCTGATGCAAAATATGGCAATGCGAGTGGTACAAGTATGGCTTGCCCTGCTGCAGTTGGTGTAGCAGCACTTGTTTTGAGCCGTTATCCAAAACTTACTGCTGTGGAACTTAAAAATATTTTAATGGAATCTTCTGTAAAATACAAAGATGTAGATGTGAAAAGACCAGGCAAAGGTGATGCGGTAAAATTTGGAGAATTGTCTGTTTCTGGTGGCGTTATCAATGCGTATGAAGCGTTGTTATTAGCTGAAAAAAGAAGCAAAAAATAAATAATAAGTAAAAAAAAGCCCGTTAAAATATTTTAGCGGGCTTTTTTTTTATTTACCTTTATTGAAATAATCCTTTTAATTCATCTAAAAGCCCTGAAATATCAAATAAATCACTCATCTTAATTGTAAGCTTAAAATTAACGCTATTACCTGGATTCATTTCAACAAGTTGTCTTTTATAGTCTCCTTGAACAATAAAATGATTTCTTTCTTTATGAATATATTTTGTTTCTGATTTCAAAAATAACCTGTAAAGTAGCTTGTCTTCACAAATACCTAAACATATTAGGTAGTCATAGTTATATTTTGGATTGATGCCATTAAACTGAAAAGTATTACCAGTTCGTCCTTTTCTAGCTGTTTTTATTTCAATATACTTTCCTGATTGTGTCAGAATATCATACTCATTATGTATGACACCATCTTCAACTATATGTGTTACTTCTGCAACTATCAGTTTCATATATTCTTCTCCAATTTGTCCAACGGCATTACCTTCAAAGTCCCTAATTTTAGAAAATATTTCGGTATAATCTCTGCCCAAATTTAACTCATTATGCTTTCGTTCAATTATTTCAGCAAATTTTTCCTCTAAATTCATTTTTAATAGTTATTTAATTTTATCAATATTGTCTTGTATGGCACTGAATATATTAGACTTTCCAAGATGATAGCAGGCATTGGTGGCGAGACTACCATATTTAGTCCAATCCAAATTTTGTAGTAAATCTTTAATTTTATTTCTTATAATCTTATCTTGGGTTATTAGAACAATAGCAACACCTGATTTATATTTTACCTCTTCAAAGGTATCTACAACTGAAATGCTACCATAAAAAGTTGATGAAAGATAATAATCAGCTTTTTCATCAAAAATCCATCTTTTGCCACATTCTCGTTTTTTTGCCAATGAAACTGTATAGATTTTTAATAAATCTCCAAAAGGCTCATTTTTTTTATTCTTATACCAACTAAATTCCTCATCATTAGTTTTGTGGTTTTTACTCCAAATTTGAAAAACACATTTTACATCTACATTTTTATTAGTATTAGGATTATAAAAAGCGTTTTCTACTAATCTTTCAGAATGAATTAAATTAAAACCTTTTACTCTATATTTTACAGAACCTTTGCCTTTGCTTTCAAAAAACATTGGCAAAATAAAACAAACATAATCTGCATTTTTGGAATGATTGATGAAATTTAATGCCATTACGCCTCTGTGCCCAAAAGGAGGATTACCAATAACAATATTCTTTTTATTTTTTGGTAAACTATATTGCAAATAATCCGACTGTATTATTTCGTCATTAAGTGGGTGAATATCTATGCCTATTCTATTATTTTTTGGTAATAAATTAAAAAAAGTACCATTACCTGCGCTTGGCTCAATCCATTGGAAGTTCTCCATATCACCTTCATACAAAGAAATTATTTCATTTGTTTTTTCTAATAGATATTCAGCTGTTGAAGTTTTTGTAAAATATTGGTCTAGTAAATTATTGGTATTTATTTTCATTGTGTTGCCATTGACATACTTAAAGTCACTAGCTACGTTTGGTTCATTTTCTTGCGTGATTTCTCCAAAAAGGTTCGTAAAATACATTTTATATAATTTTTAGAGTGTGTAATGAGGCTTAATAAACAAAGTTTACAAATAATTATGTTTTCAATAATTATTTGTAAACTTTATTATTATTATTTATTTGTTTTTTTATTGAAACATTGAAAAATCATCTCTTTTTGGCTCACGTTCATTGCTTGTGTCTTCAATGTTTTTGTAAGAACTATCTTCATTGAATAAGAACACATAAACAATTCTGTCTTCAATTTCTAGTTTACCAGACATCATCTGCACAGGACAAATACCGCCAACATTGTCAATTACCTTTCCAGTTACGTTTTGAGTGAAAGATTTGTAACTTAGTTTAAAAGTTTTTTCTCTCAAATCAATGATATTAGCATAGTCTGTTTCTATCAAAATATCAACTGATTGTCCTTCAAGTTCCTGACGTTTGTAGCCAAAGCGTTTGAGAACGTGATTATTGACTTTCGTAACAATAAACTTCTCGTTGGTAAGGATAATGCCCTCGTAAACCTTATTAATGATAGTTTGGTAAACGTGTGCCTCGTCTGCAACCGCATTAAGTTTAGCCTCAAATTGTTGCACCCAGTTTTCGTAATTGTGTAGTTGTTTTTTGAGTTCTTCTTCTTTGATTTTTAGTTTGTCTGCAAAATCTTTTGAAGCAGAAAGCAATTGTGCATTTTTCTCATTTGATTTTACGGCTGCAATAGTAGTAGCAATACGCCTAGAAAGGCTTTCTATAAAATCAATTTCAAAAGGTTGATAAATTTTAAATGACATAAGTTCCAAAACGCCCTCTACTTTGTTATCATTTTTGATAGGAATAATAAGCAAAGATTTTGGTGTTGCCTGTCCAAGTCCAGAGGTGATATTAGCATAATTTAGCGGAATATCCGTAATAAAACGGGTATCTTGCTCTCTCCACACAGAACCCACAAGTCCCTCACCATATTCAATGGTTTTATTCAAAAACTTCTGTCTTTCGTATGCGTAACTGCCTTTAAGTTCCAAAAATTTATGGTTTTCATCATCATCATTGACAATAAAAATACCACCTTGATTACTTTCTGTATAGCGTACAAGCGTTGCAATAATCTCAAATGCTTGTTTTTCTACGTTTTCGTGGTTATTTCTCAAAATATCCGCAAAAGTGGAAAGCCCCGTTGAAGACCAACTTCTTTTAGCTTCTTCCCTAGCAAAATCTTCTAACTGAATATTTTTATTTTCCGCTTCTGCAATACTAGATTTTAGTTTGGAAAGCATTACTTTGAAGTTTTTGGCAAGATTACCAACTTCATCATCAGAGGTAATTCTTTCCAAAAATTGTTCCTGATTTCTAAGTCCTTTCACGACAGACTGCGTAATACGGTCTAAAAGTTCTATTGGTTTAGAAACACTATTAGCAAAATAAACGGCAAAAATAGATGCAGTAATAAGCATTATAAGCGTTGCAGAAATAATAATGAGCCACGCTTGGTTTTTGATTTGGTCAGTGTGTAAAGTCAAAATCATATCAAAAGCCTCAACCTCATCATTGATTTTCTTTACAATATTTGTCAGTTGCCCACGTATGCCCGCTTCTTGCGTAAAACCAATTTCTTTTTCAATAGCAACCATTTGCTTAAACATCACTCTGTAACTCTCTACGGCACTTGCAATTTCTGTTTTTGCACTTTTACTCAAAGAGTCATTTAGGTTTTGTACAATATCTTCACAGGCTTTGTCAAGATACTCCACAAACCTCATTTCTTTTCTTATAATAAAGTTTTTCTCGTGTCTGCGTAAGGTCAAAATATCTACTTCACGTACTTTTCCTTTAAGATTTTCCAGCTCGTGTGCTACATCACGCATTTTGCCTTCAAGTCCAATATCTCTATAACCACGTTGCAAAACCTTATCTTTCAACACATCAAAAGTAGTATGATACTTTGCAAGAAGTTCTGTACTTCTTTTAGAATTTTCAGAAAGTCCTAATGATGGTGTAATTGGGTCAATTTCAAGCTCTTTGAGCATTTCATTGATAGCCTTTTTGTTGATGTCAAAAGCAGTAATAGTTTTACTTTTTTGGGTACGCATAAAATTCTCACTATTTGCATCAAGACTTAAGAAATCTTTTTGCAAATTTTGCGCATTAGAAGTAAGGTATTTGAGATTATCAACTTCTTTTCTATAGACATAATAGCCTTCAATATAGAAGAAAAAGTAAAGGAAAATTCCGCCCAAAACCACCCCAGCCAGTATTAGGAAGGAGTAGGAAAGGATTAGTTTTGTTTTTATCTTGTGGATACTCATAGTTGTAAAGTATTTTCTAATTTAAAACTATTTATTTTAGTTTTAGTTAATCTCCAAAAAACAACTTCGTAATTCGTAATTTATAATTCGTAATTTATAATTCGTAATTGAAAAGTTAGTCTTCATCATCTTCCAAATCAAGGCTGAAAGAATACGCCGTTTCGTCAGTTTTAAAGGTTTTTTCTACATAATGTTTGACAAAATTGTCAATGGCTTTTGGCGTTACTTCTGGCAAATTCAGACAAACATCAAGCAAAATATACGTAGGATTTTCTACCGTAACCTCAACAAATTCAGTTACTTTCACTTCGTCTTCTAACTCCTCCATTAGTTCTGCACGCTTTTCTTCTATTTCTTCCTCCATTTCTTCTGTCATTCCGTCAGGCATGTCACCATCTAAACCTTTATATTTAGGATAAAGTTTCAAAAGTTTTTCTTCTGACATATCAAACAAAAGGCTATGAAAATGAAGCTCTAACGGATACAAAGCCGCATCAAAGATAACTTCTTTGCCTTCGTGTGTGCCTGTAAAATAAAAGTGTGCAAATTCCGTGCTACTTTCGTCTATTTCGTCAAAAACCCAGCTTTTAGCTTGTTTTGTGAGTGCTGTTTTCAGTTGTTCTACTGATTTATACTCAAATTGTTGTTCGTTATTATTTTTCACTTTGCAATATACTAAATTTATTATTAAGAATACAAAATATTTTTTTAAAATATTTGTTTTGAACTTTGTCTTGATATTATTTTACCTACAAAAATAGTCAAAATAATGGCAAAAATACCAATGTTTCCAAAATTTAACAAAGAAATAAAAAGAAAAATTTTAAAATACTTATTAAATGTTTACTTTTGCACAATAATTATATGAAAACAAAGTTATAGTTACTTAAACTAGAACAAAATCCCGTACCTTAAAAACATCAAAATAATACCATAATGTCAGACAAAAAAATTTGGAAATTAGACCCAACAGACCATAAAATATTGCGTTTCCTACAACTTGACGCTAAAATAACCAATACCCAACTAGCCAAAGAGATAGACCTCTCGCCTGCGCCTACGCTAGAGCGTGTGAGAAGGCTAGAACAAAATGGCTTCATAGAAAGCTATCACGCTATTTTGAATGCTGAAAAGATTGGTCTTGGCGTAACGACTTTCGTACAAGTAAGCCTGCAAAGCCACAAAAAAGCCGTTATTGACTCTTTTGTAAGTCAAATTATGGAAATAGAAAACATTGTGGAATGTTATCACATGACGGGTCAGTCGGATTTTTTACTCAAAATACTTGCCAAAGATATTGTGTCTTATCAAGCCTTAATGCTGAATGTGAGCGAGATAGACGAAATAAATAGTATGCAATCAATGGTGGTGCTTGCCACTTTCAAAAATAGTATGCTACTGCCTATGCCAGAAGTTATTGAGGTTGTTAATGTGGAAGAAACCGTTTAAGGTAGGCTGTTCAGAAGGTTGGGGGCAAGTTCCCCCGCTTTTGATACAAATTGTAGGACGTTTAGGCACTCAAAAATCTGTGTTCCGTCAGCTAAAGCAGACGGCAAAATATAATAAAAAACAGGACAAAAAAGCGTTTCTGTTCACTTTTCTTTGTTTGCCGTCTGCTTTAGCTGACGGTGCAAAGATATTTAAGAGCTTGATTATTGGCTTTTATATTATCCAAAAACTGGGGGAAGTCTATTATAGTCTTCTGA
>JAYVGJ010000275.1:0-3363 GCA_043772375.1 Raineyaceae bacterium
ATAAAATTTATTTTTTAATTTATATTATTGATAATCAAGTGATTATACTATCCAAAATAATTTCTATAAATCTGCAACGGAACTTTTACAGTAACAATAAATTTACTTTCTATAAATAACTTCTTTTATAGCAGCCACAGTACGTTTTACGTTTGGCAAAATCACATCTATAAGCGTGGGTGCATAAGGCAACGGCAAATCCATATTATTCACACGAATAACTGGCGCATCAAGGTAATCAAAGGCATTTCTTTGAATATGATACGTAATTTCTGACGAGATAGCCGCAAGAGGCCACGCCTCTTCCAAAACAACCAAACGGTTTGTTTTTTTCACAGAATTAACCACAGTCAAATAATCAATAGGGCGCACACAACGCAAATCAATCACTTCAACGCTGATATTATCTTTTGCAAGTTCGTCTGCAGCTTGATAAGCTACTTTCATCATTTTTCCAAAAGAAACCAAAGTAACATCTGTGCCTGCACGTTTGATGTCTGCCACACCAATTGGGATAAGATATTCTTCTTCTGGCACATCTCCTTTGTCGCCATACATTGATTCTGATTCCATAAAAATAACGGTATCATTATCTCTAATAGATGTTTTTAGCAAACCTTTTGCATCATACGGATTAGATGGGACGACTACTTTAAGCCCTGGCGTATTAGCATACCAACTCTCAAAATTTTGTGAATGTTGCGAACTTAGCATACCTGCACTACCCGTAGGACCTCTAAAAACCATTGGGCAAGAATACTGCCCACCAGACATAGACATCATCTTTGCGGCAGAATTTATCACTTGGTCAATAGCTACAAGAGAAAAATTGAAGGTCATAAACTCTACAATAGGGCGCAAACCGTTCATAGCTGCACCCACAGAAATACCCGCAAAGCCAAGCTCTGCAATGGGCGTGTCAATGATGCGTCTTGCACCAAATTCTGCTAACATTCCTTGACTGACTTTGTACGCACCGTCATATTCTGCTACTTCTTCTCCCATCAAAAAAACGCTTGCATCTCTGCGCATTTCTTCGTTCATAGCTTCTCTTAGGGCTTCTCTGAATTGGATTTGTCTCATTTTGGGTATTGTTGTCTATATTGGGTTGTTAGAATTAGAAACTAACAATTACGAATTATCAATTACGAATTACGTTAAAATATTCGTAATTGATAATTCGTAATCTGTAATTGTCTATAATTTTTCATAAAAATATGAAAAATGCTACAATTTCTCAAAATATTTATAATCTTTTTTTGTTTTTTGTTTTTTATTATTGGTTTGTACTGTAGGAATGCGGCGGAGTAATAGCAAAAAAGCAATTCAATCTAAATTATGCTAAGAACGGAAAGGACTTCGGAAAAATAATTTTGTATTAGTTCCAGCGGAACGGCATATTTATAGTAATATAATTGCATTTGTATTAAGCTCCGTAGGAGCGAAATATTTATAAAACTAGCCCTTTCTGATGCCGCTCCGCTGGAGCTAAATACATTTTTTACTTATATTATTATAAATATGCCAGTCCGCTGGACTTCAATACATTTTCCGAAATCCTTCCCATTTGCAGTATACACAAATAAACCTCACCTAAAATAATTAGGTGAGGTTTTATATTATTATTGCAATAATAACCAAAATAGCTAAAACTATGCTGCTAAACGGTTTACGTGTTTGGCAAGTTTAGATTTATGGTTAGCTGCTTTGTTGGCGTGAATAATATTCTTTTTAGCCAATTTGTCAAGCATTGCAGTTACTTTTCTTAGTAGGTCAGTAGCTTCCACTTTGTTGGTGCTATCTTTTACTTTTCTTTCAAAAGTACGTGTAGTTTTAAGGTAGAAGCGGTTTCTTAGTCTTTTAGCTTCGTTAGACCTAATTCTTTTTATTGCAGATTTATGATTTGCCATTGTTGTTGGTATTTATTATTTCTTATGCTATTTTATATTATCTCTTATGAATTTTCATATTGGAGTGCAAATATACGAACTTAATTTTGATAATCAAATTTTTTGGAAAATATTTTTTTAATTTGACAAAGAACCTAAAATAATCCTTAAACAATCTTCAAATAATGTTCAAAATAATGTTATTTTTGTGGGAAATTCAATATTTGATTAAAAATCATCACCAAAATATTCAAAAATCTCCTGCAAATGCGCATAGAAAACGAAATTAAATTAGATTACAAAGATGTCCTTTTCCGCCCAAAACGCTCTACGCTTGGCTCTCGTAAAGAAGTAGATATTCATAGAAAATTCAGTTTCAAACATTCTGGCGCACATTGGGAGGGCATTCCTATTATGGCAGCAAATATGGATACTGTTGGTACTATTGCTATGGCAGAGGCTTTTGCAAAATACAAAATGCTCACTTGTCTGCACAAATTCTATAAAATAGAAGAACTTGCAAGCATAATGAACTCTCCAACTGCTGATTATGTGGCTATAAGTTGCGGTATCAAAGATTACCAACTAGAATATTTGGACAAAATCATTCTTGCCTATCCAAATACTCGTTTTATTTGCCTTGATGTAGCCAACGGTTATTCGCAGCGTTTTGCCTCTGTTGTGGAGAAAGTACGCTCAAAATACCCTCATATTACGCTGATTGCAGGAAATGTGGTTACAGGTGAAATGGTAGAAGAACTTATTTTGCGTGGTGCTGATATTGTTAAAGTTGGTATTGGGTCTGGGTCTGTCTGTACCACACGCATACAAACAGGCGTAGGTTATCCACAACTTTCTGCCGTAATTGAGTGTTCTGATGCGGCTCACGGAGTTGGAGGGCAAATAATGGCTGATGGTGGTTGTGTAGTAGCAGGTGATATTGCTAAAGCTTTTGGTGGTGGCTCTGATTTTGTGATGTTAGGCGGAATGCTGGCAGGACACGAGCAATGCGCAGGTGAACTAATTGAAATAGAAGGACAACAATATAAAGTTTTTTATGGTATGAGTTCAGCAACCGCAATGAACCAATATTATGGAGAAGTGGCGCATTATAGGTCTGCGGAAGGCAAAACTGTTCAGATAAAATATAGAGGTGATGTAAACGGTACTATACAAGCATTTTTGGGTGGTTTGCGCTCAACTTGCACGTACATAGGCGCAAAATTTTTGAAAGATATTCCAAAATGTACGACATTTATACGTGTCAGTCAGCAATCTAATGAGGTTTTTGGCAAAAACTAGGTGAGTTTTGAGTTATGAATTATGAGTTATGAGTTGTGAGTTGAATACAAAGTATTTCTAGTTAAAAAAATCCGGTTCTACTAAGATTTATACGGAAACCTGATTTTCTTAAATTGTTGTTTTGTATTCAGCCCCAGCGGGGCGAGATATTTATAGCGAATAATAAATATGC
>JAYVGJ010000276.1:0-1654 GCA_043772375.1 Raineyaceae bacterium
TTCTTTCTGTTTTTTGTTTTTTTTCATCAATTAAATGTAAGAAGAAAAATCTGCCTTTTTATAAAAAATATCAAAATTATGTCCAAAGTCTAACTATTATTGCTATCAGAAATAGCCAAGAAAATACGTTTAGAAGGTTTGTAATAGAATAATTCTAAAATAATTTTTTAGTTAAATTTAGTTCTAAATTAAAAGAAGACTTTACTTTAAGTGAAGTCTTCTTTTTTTGCAGTTACCTAACATTACTCTGTTATTCCTGCATCTGCCATTGGTTGCAAGCCATAATCTCGTATTTGAATGACCAAAGAATTTGATAGTTTTCAGCTAGAAGGTTGTATGTTTCAGTTGGATACGCAACTTACTAACTGTTATGAAGGCATCAAAACCACACCCATTCCACGTCAATATGATTTTTTCACGAGGCTTTTTGTAAGATTTTTTGTTTATTTATTTCCATTATGTAATAGGTTGTAAATAACATCCTAATTTATTTTTTTCTTACCACTAAGAGCATTAAGAAATACACACTAAGTAGGCACTAAGAAATACAAAGTTAGAAACTTATTTACAATGTATTACTTAGTTAAATTTTATCCAGAATATCCAAGTTTGTCTGCTTTATCTGATTTTTTGGAAGGTATAACTTTTTTGTTTTTATATTTTGTCTTGCGACAATTCAATAAATGCGCCAAAATCTGTTGTTATGGTGTCATAAACAAGAACTATCAAGGTTTTTAAAGTACAACAAATAAATAAGACTTCACTTAAAGTGAAGTCTTATTTATTTCTTTTAATACTAAAAATTATTTTTTGGCATCACTTTCTGCTTGTTTCAATGCACGTGTAGTTTCTACCGCAACAATTGGATTAGAAGCTGGCGTGATTATCTTGTAATCTCCAACAGTTAATTCTTTGATTTTGATTGTTTTACCAATGTCAAGGTGCGTAACGTCCACTTCAATAGCACTTGGCATCTTGTCTGGCGTTGCAAAAATAGCTAATTTACGCAAACGAATGGTTACTTTACCGCCTTTTTGCGCTCCTATTGAGTTTCCTACAAGTCTTACAGGAATATCCATACGGATAGCCTTGTCAGAAAGTAGCAAAAAATCTACGTGAACAATCATTTCATTGACTGCATTATATTGTGCATCTTGCACGATAGCTTTGTACTCATCTCCTTCAATGTTGACGGTTACGAAAGCTGGCTCTGATGTGTAAAGCAAGTCTTTAAACAAAATCATTGGCACAGAAAAGTGTCTTTGTTCTTTTCCACCATACAATACACATGGTACAAGTGCTTGCAAACGAAGTTGTTTAGCATCTGTCTTACCGAGATTTGCTCTGTTATACCCTATAATCTCTACTGTTCTCATTTCTTTGAGTGATTTATTATGATTGATAATTAAATTGGACTGCAAAAGTAGAAAAATAAAACCTAAAAAACTAATTTTTGGAGAGTTTTTTAGGTTTTATTTTACTGCAGAGGCACAGAGAAAAATATAGAATACAAAAAATATTCCTATGTCTTTTGTTTTTGAGATTAAATATTATCCTATAAACTCCCGAGAAGTCTAGTATATTTTAAAAAATAGCGTATTTTTGTATTTTGATGGTCATTTACTCCAAACTATATTATGAATATTGAAGCATA
>JAYVGJ010000277.1:0-8188 GCA_043772375.1 Raineyaceae bacterium
TTAGTAAGGGTTTAAGCAAATGGAAGGATTTAAGAGGTAATAATTTCATCCTGATGACGGTAGAACGGATTTTGCGAAAATGCACCTTGGCATAAGCAAAATGAAAGAAAGAAAATAGATAGTTTTTTCATGTTTTATTTAGGCTCACATTTAGTAGTGATGTTGTCAGCAATGATGCAAATTTCAACAGGAACGCAATTGGCAAGCCAGAATCCACAGTCTAATTCTGTAAAAGTTTTGAAATAAATTTTCTGGTTAAGTTTAGCCAAGTTTCCACTAATATTACGGATAACCACGCAATTGTCATAGCTCCTATTGCTATTGCCAATAAACGTTTCTCCCATATTTCTATTTTTGATTTGTACTATTGTTGTACAAGCTCCATCATTAGGGATTGCGGTTGTTGTTCTGTAGTTTTCTGCAATCACTACACCCTCAATGCAATCATCTTGTGGGTTTGGAGTTGCTGGTGTTTTTTCACAGCTTGTGCCTACCATCAGCCCTACAAGAGCCAAGAAGCACATTTTTTGTATCTTTTTCATAAAAAAGAGAGTTTATTATTTACTATTTGCCTAAAACGAGGCTTTAGGCTTGCCTAGCGTAAAAGTAATAAAAAATTGGAAATAAAAAAAGAAATACTTGAGTATTTCTGTGGTTAGTAAGGGTTTAAGCAAATGGCATTTTGATTTTTAGATAAAATAGTAAACTTCACGAAAGTCGTGGACTGTTCGTGAAGTTTATGATTGCAAAATATTTTATGCCATACTTTCAAAAGCCATTTTGGAGGTATTTTGAGTAGTTTTTTTACGCTTAATTAGCTTTTTTTTTAAAAAAACGACTACTAATATTTGATTAAATATCAATGCAACCGCAATTATTATAGCAAGAAAAACAAATGTATTTAGCTGGCAAACTGCAAACGCCAAACCAATAAAAAATAGATTTCCTAAATAAAGCAAAAAAGAGGCTTTTGTATGCGTATAACCTGCATCTACAAGCAAATGATGCAAATGGTTTCTATCTCCATTAAAAGGAGATTTTTTGTTAGCAATTCTTATAATAAATACCCGCAGAGTATCAAAAAGAGGGACAATAAGCACTGCAATAGCAAAAACGGGAGCTTTACTAGAAGACAAAAGCCCTTGTGAGTGTTGGTTTAGGCTGATAAAAGCCACCGCAAGCACTGCTGTAATCATTCCTATAATCAGAGAGCCTGTATCTCCCATAAAAATATTGCCTTTCAGCAAGTTATGGTACAGAAAACCCACACTTGCGCCAGCCGTAGAAAATGCCAAAACCGCCAAATCACTGTATCCGTGAGTAAAAAACCACGTCCCAAAGGTGCTACAAACAATAACGGCAATGCCACCAGCCAACCCATTGATACCATCTATCAAATTAAAAGAATTGATAATCACAATAAACGTGAAAATAGATACAATCACGCTCAAAACAGGATTTATTTCTTCTATGCCACACAGTCCGTATAAACTTGTTAGACGCACATTTCCATTAAAAACCACAATAATGGCTGCTAGCAGTTGTGCAAGCATTTTTTTGTAGGGCGGAAGTGCTATAATATCATCTTTTATTCCCGTGAAAAACAGGATAAGAATGGCAGAGAATATTGCTCCAAAATTGATTTGTGTATCATTTTTGAAGAAAAAAGTGGATACAATTATCACACCTGCAAAAATGGCAATGCCACCAAGCGTAGGCACACGCTCCTCGTGAATTTTTCTGTCGTCGTCTGGCTCGTCGTAAAGATGTTTTTCTTTTGCTACTTTAATAATAGAGGGAATACTGACCCAAGAAAGTAGCGCAGAAAGCACAAAACAAGCAATTATGGATATTATCATTGAATTTTTTTAACACATTTCTACTGCAAATATACAACTTTTTCACAAAACTAAAATTAGATTTTGCTAGATTTTGCTAGATTTCTCAAATTTTCAAGATTTGAAAAATCTACCTACTAAAAAGCATTTTTATCACCTTTCATTACACTGGAAATTGTCCAAAGAATAATTTTCAAATCAAGGAAAAAACTCCAATTTTCTATATAAAAAATGTCCATTTTTACCCTATTTATCATTGAACGTACATCTTTGGTTTCGCCACGATAGCCTTTTACTTGCGCTAAGCCAGTTACACCTGGTTTTACGAGATGGCGCACCATATATTTTTCTACAACGTGTTTGAACGTATCATTAAGTGCAAGTGGGTGAGGACGAGGACCTACAACGGTCATATCTCCCCAAAAAACATTCAAAAATTGTGGAAATTCATCTAAACTTGTCTTACGCAAAAATGCGCCCACACTCGTAATACGGTTGTCATTTTGGGTTGCCTGCACAAAATCTGCATTAGGCTGGTAGCGCATTGTCCTGAATTTCAGGCAATTAAATTCGTGATTATCTTTCCCATTTCTTTTCTGATTAAAAAATACAGGACCTTTTGAGGTAAGTTTTATAGCCAGCGCAATAAGCGGGAAAAGCCACGAAAACACCAATAAAATCACCAAAGAAGAAAAAACAATATCAAAAGCACGTTTTACGACAAGGTTTACTTGGTCGTTGAGTGGCTCATCACGTGTAAGAATTACGGGAATTTCGCCATAATTTTCTAAGATAGTATTTGCCTGATAAAAGTCTTTAAGGTTGGGTAAGAGTTTTATCCTTTTGAGGTGTGTATCTGCAAATTTGGTGAGTGAGCGCAGGTATTTTTTGTCAATATATTCCAAAGAACAAAAAATTTCATCAATATCATTTCTCAAAATATAGCTTTCTACTTCTGAAAGGCTTCCTTTTACAAGTGGATTATTATCTGATTTATTAGCAAAAAAACCCATAAAGCGGTAGCCTGCTTGCTTGTTCTTGTTGATAAATTGATAAAAATTATAAGAAGGTTTATCATTACCAATGATAATAACATTGATGTAATGAAATCCTAGTTTTCTGTATATTTTTGCTAAATAAACTGCCACAAATTTCCAAATAATGACCAAAACAACCAAAATCAGGTAAAAAGAGATAAGTTGTAGCCTAGAAAAGTCGTAAAGGCGAGTAAGTGCCAAAAAAGTGGTAACAGCAGCAAAATGCCAAGCCAAAGCACGCAAAGAATTGGGCAAAGTAGCCCTATACTCGTCTATACGAGGGATTTTATAAGTTCTTGTCAAAAATATTACGAGTATCCAAACAATATTTACATACGAAAGTAATACTATTTGGTCTTCATCAAAAAATCCTGTAAAAGTAACAAATTTGAGAAAATAAGCTATTGCAAAGGCAATATTAAGCGCAATAAAATCTCCAAAAACGTATAAAAACTTAAGAAAATGAGTATAATTTTTGGGCATAAAGTCTTTTTTAGTGAAGTAGTGAAGTAGTGAGTAGTGTGTAGTGGTAGTGAGTGACGAGTATGTATTTCACTACACACTCATCACTACACACTCATTCACTGCTATTCTGCTTTATTGTTGTCTGGTTGCGCAATAGACTCACGCATTTTGGTATCAGACATCATATTTTGCATTTTGTAATAATCCATAATACCCAAATTTCCCTTTGCAAACGCCTCCGCAATAGCTTTTGGAATTTCTGCTTCTGCCTCAATTACCTTAGCACGAGCCTCTTGTGCTTTTGCTTTCATTTCTTGTTCTAAGGCAACCGCCATAGCTCTGCGCTCTTCTGCACGAGCTTCTGCGACTTTTAAATCTGCTGCTGCTTTGTCTATTTGTAGTTTTGCACCAATATTTTCTCCTACATCAATATCAGCAATATCAATAGACAAAATTTCAAAAGCTGTTCCAGCATCAAGTCCCTTAGAAAGCACTAATTTAGAGATTTTATCAGGATTTTCTAGCACTTCTTGATGTGAGGCAGACGACCCAATGGACGTTACGATACCCTCTCCAACGCGTGCCAAGATAGTTTCTTCACCCGCACCACCCACGAGTTGCGCAATATTTGCCTTCACCGTAACTCGTGCCTTCACAATCAACTGAATACCATTTTTAGCTACTGCTGAAACATTTGGAGTATTGATAACTCGTGGATTTACAGACACTTGCACGCCTTCAAAAACATCTCTACCCGCCAAATCAATGGCAGTAGCTTGTTTGAAAGTGAGCGCAATACCTGCTTTATCAGCTGAAATAAGGGCTTTTATGACAGATTGGATATTTCCACCTGCCAAAAAGTGTGTTTCCAAATCATCAATAGTGAGATTAAGACCTGATTTGTTTGCCGTAATGAGGGCAAGTACAATGGTTTGAGGGGGTACACGCCTAATACGCATAAAAACCAAACGAAATAAACTTACTTTTACGCCAGAAAAGACAGCCGTAATCCATAAGCCAATAGGAAAGAAGTACAGAAAAATAAAGACTGCAACAATGCCAAAAACGAGCAAAATGACACCAGAATTTTGGAAAATCTCCATCTGCAATAAGGTGAGTTGTTTCATAGTTTACTTTAGGTTGAGTTCTAGATAGTTTTAAGATAATTTTTACAATATTGCAACAAATTTGAGCATTTTTTTTGAGAAATAAGCAATTTTATTGAGAATTTATTTTTGATGCTGATTTTGAAAAACTTAAAGAGCAAAAAACATACCCAAGAATTGTCTAAATCAGAAAAATAAAATACCTTTGCTACAATATCTAAAATTTCTCAAAAAATTTGTACCAATGAATTCTCTCATAAAATTACTCCAAAAAGACAAAAGAATTATCTTAGGATTGATGTCTGGCACTTCTTTAGATGGCTTAGATATGGCTTTATGCGAGGTTTGCGGTAGCGGAAAAGCCACACGCCTGCAAGTAATCAAGTATGAAACTGCACTTTATTCTGAAGAATTAAGAAAGAAAATCAAAGAAGTTTTTGTAAAAACAACAGTTGATTTGCAAAAATTGACCATTTTAAACGTGTATTTGGGTGATGTTTTTGCAGAAATAATCCTTAAAACGCTCAAAAAATGGCAAATAAATCCACAAGAAGTTGATGTGATAGCAAGCCACGGGCAAACAGTTTTCCACGCTCCAAAACGCCTGCACAAACTTCAAAATATGCCTAATGCCACACTGCAAATAGCTGATATTGACCATATTGCTACAAAAACGGGTATTCTGACTATTGGCGACTTTCGTCAGAAACACCTTGCACTAGGTGGAGAAGGTGCGCCATTAGCTTTGTATGGTGATTATTTTTTATTTTCTAGTGAGGAAGAAAATAGGATTTTGCTTAATATTGGCGGGATTTCAAATTTTACGTTTTTGCCTGCAAATACTGGTGCTAGTAATGCGTTTAAAGACATTATTTGTAGTGATATAGGTGCAGGAAACACACTTATTGACTTTTTTACGCAAATTTATTTCAATAAAAATTATGATGAAAATGGCGACATTGCTCGTAGTGGAAAGTGTCATTACAAACTCCTAAACGAACTTTTGAAACACCCTTTTTTAGCGGAGAAAATGCCTAAAACAACAGGACAAGAGGTTTTTAAACCTACTTTGGTAGAAAATACCTTACAAAATTTGGATATTCAAACGTCTTCTAAAAAACTTTCAGAAGCAGACCTACTATGCACACTGACACATTTTACGGCGCAAAGTATTATCAAACACATAAAAGAACTACCAAATGGAAATAACCTTACCAGCGTATCCTCTACATCTACCAACCTAACTACAAGCGTGTATGTGAGTGGTGGAGGCGTACATAATACGTTTTTAATGGATTTATTGAAAGAGAATTTACCTAAACACAAGGTTAAGAATTTTGAGGTTTTGGGCGTTTCACCTGATGCAAAAGAAGCCGTTTTATTTGCCGTACTCGCAAACGAAAGACTTTTTGGGCAAAATAAAGCTTGGCAATTTGGAAAAATTGCGCTAGCTTAGAAACAAGTACGAAGTAAGAGGTATGAAGTACGAATTTAAAACCTTGATTATTAAGTTATTAGAAAATTAGAAAAGAAAAAGAAAAAAAATAGCTATTCTATCTTTTTTTTTTTAAATTTGCAGTCCAAAATTATAAATCTTTCAAAGTAACAAGAGATTTTCAAAAAGACAATCAACGTAAAGGTAAAATAGTATTCAAATATTATCCAAAATAATACTAAATGGCATATTTATTCACTTCTGAATCAGTTTCAGAAGGACACCCAGACAAGATAGCAGACCAAATTTCTGATGCAGTTTTAGATGCAATGCTTGCACAAGACCCCAACTCTCGTGTTGCTTGTGAAACACTTGTAACAACTGGTCTTACTGTTGTGGCTGGAGAAATCACGACAAAGGCTTATGTAGAAATCCAAGACATAGTACGCAAAACTATCCAAGAAATTGGCTACAACAAAGCTGAATACCAATTTGAGGCTCTTTCTTGTGGCGTAACCGTAGCACTTCATAGCCAATCTCCTGACATTGCGCAAGGTGTAAATGAAGGTGAAGGAATTGATAAAGAACAAGGCGCAGGAGACCAAGGAATGATGTTTGGGTACGCCTCAACAGAAACACCTGAATATATGCCAATGGCACTTGCTTTTTCTCACAGAATTGTGAAAGAACTGGCTAATATTCGCAAAAACAACTTGCAATTAATGCCTTATTTGCGCCCAGATGCAAAAGCGCAGGTAACGGTAGAATACGACAACCATAATAAGCCTGTTCGTGTGCATACAGTTGTAGTTTCTACACAACACGACGACTTTGACAAAGAGGCAGTAATGCTCAAAAAAATCCACGACGAGGTAATAGAACACGTTGTTAAAAAAGTTATTCCTGCACATTTGTTAGATGATAAAACTGTTTATCATATCAACCCAACAGGAAAATTTGTCATTGGAGGTCCTCACGGTGATAGCGGCTTGACTGGTCGTAAAATTATTGTAGATACTTATGGTGGCAAAGGCGCACATGGCGGTGGTGCTTTCTCTGGAAAAGACCCCTCAAAAGTAGATAGAAGTGCCGCTTATGCAGCACGTCATATTGCTAAAAACCTTGTTGCGGCTGGCGTTGCAGACGAGATTTTGGTACAAGTAGCTTATGCTATTGGTGTGGCAAAACCTGTTTCTTTGAACGTAAATACTTATGGAACGTCTAAATTAGGGCTTTCTGATGAGCAGATTGGCGTGATTGTAGCAGAACTTTTTGATATGCGCCCTAAGGCTCTTGTGGAGCGTTTAGGACTAAAAAACCCAATTTACTCTCCTACAGCTGCCTACGGACACATGGGACGTGAGCCATACAAGGCAAAAGTTGATTTTATGTTGGTTGAAATCAAAGAAGATGCTAATCATAAAACAGAAATACGTACAAAATCAAGCAAAGAAGTAGAATTTTTTACTTGGGAAAAATTAGACTACGTGCAAAAAGTAAAAGATGCTTTCAAAATTAAATAAATTGTTACCAATTTCCGTAAGTACGACTTACGGCTATGAACATTAAATCCTTTCAGGATTTTGATGCAAATAAACGAGTGTTGCATAAATAGAAAAATGGCTGTTTTGGAATTACCTAAAAATCTAAACCGACAAAATAATATTTATGTAACACGAGTTTATAAATAAATTGTTACCAATTTCCATAAGTACGACTCACGGCTATGAACATTAAATCCTTTCAGGATTTTGATACAAATGAACGAGTTTATAAATACAATTTATCAATGTCGTTACCTAATTCCGCAAAATACCCAAATTTTGCTCCTTTTTTATCTTTTGAAGAATTTTAAACTAAAAAAATGCTTTCCAATTTATTTTGGAAAGCATTTTACATAATTAAATTAACTAATCTTTCACCCCTAATTAAGATTTCAATTTTTGTTTACTGTTTTACTTTACTGTTTTTGTGCTTAATAAAAACTAATACTATACGTAAAGGTACATTTAAAAAATTTGGTAGTCAATAGCCATTGAGAATTCGCTGGACTTCATTGAGAATCCGCTGGGCTTCATTTAGAATTCGTAGTGGTTTTGTTGAGAATTCGTAGTGGTTTTGTTGAGAATCCGCTGGGTTTCATTGAGAATCCGTAGTGGTTTTGTTGAGAATCCGTAGTGGTATGTTGAGAATCTGTAGGGTGATAAATAGAGTTTTTATTATTTGATTATCAAGCATTTATAGGAAAATGTATTTAAATGTAGGGTGCGACCCTTGTGGTCGCCCAAACAAGCGAAAGCAACACGA
>JAYVGJ010000278.1:0-3771 GCA_043772375.1 Raineyaceae bacterium
AGCTGCTGAAGCAGTTGCAGTACAAACTTCTTTTGACGTAATTTTGAAAGCTGCTGGAGCTTCAAAATTGAATGTTGTTAAATTGGTGAAAGACCTTACTGGTCTTCCTTTGACAGAAGCTAAAGCTCTTGTTGATGGCGCACCAAAAGCAGTAAAAGAAGGTGTAGCAAAAGACGAAGCTGAAGCTTTGAAAAAAGCTTTGACTGAAGCTGGTGCTGAAGTAGAAGTAAAATAGTTTTAAAAGTCTTACGACTGAAAAACATTATTTATAATAAAATCCCCAATGAAAAATTATTTTTTCTTTGGGGATTTGTATTGATAGCCAAGAATTATCATTTAATTTTTTCTATATTGTTCTATCTCAAACATCTTTCCTAAAATGAAATCCCATAATTTTATAGTTTCTATTAAAATAAAATTTATGTGCTTTTTCGTTACCAATGTAGGCATTTAGCTCAACGGCAATACAATTTTGTTCTTTGGCGTAGTTTTCTACCCAATTCATAAGCTGTGTACCCAAACCATAACTTTGATATATTGACAAAACTGCCACATTATCCACTTCCAAATGCTTTCCAATATAAAATTTGGCAAGTTGCCACAATCCTGCACAGGCAACAAGGTTTTTTTGGTCATCAAAAATACCTACACATTGATACTTATTGGTATCAATAATCAATTTTAGACGTTCTAAAAATAACTCATAAGTCATTTTTTCATTAAGAATATTTATTAATGGGAACATAAGTTCCATTTCTTCTAACTCTAAAAGCCTGATAATAAAAGTTTTATCTTTTATAGAAATTTCTTGTAAATAATTATTTGTAAGATTATTTTTCATTTGTATTATTAATAGTTTTTAATTTACTTTGAAAAGTAAAGCCTAATAAATCAGCTCGTTGTTTGGCAAATATAGCTTTTTCACCCTCAAAAAGCTGATTTACAGTTTCGTGGAAGTAAAAAAGCCATTGTTTGAAGTGCGTTTCATCTATTTTGAGATGTGTATTTGCTTCTGCGTGTTTGTCAAAAACATTGCCTTTGAAACCTTCTTTATCAAGCAAAATAAATTCCCAAAAAGCAATCATTCTAGGAAAATGCGCCTCAAAATTAATGCCTGCAAAGTGTGGCGCAAGTAATTCATCTAAAACAACTTTTTTGTAGAATGTTTTTACAAGAAGTTCAACGTCTTCTGATGTGTTGATGTCTTTCATATATTTTCAGCCCCAAACCCCCAAAGTGAGATTTAAAGGCATATTTTAGTGATATTTTTTTACAATTTTGTATTAAAATCCCTTTGGGATTTAGGGGCTATTTTTTTAATCAAAAAACAACCACGTAAAGCCAAATGAAAGAGTTCTTTGAAAACCTGCATAATAAGGGGTTGTATTGTAGCCGTCAATAGGTGCAGGGAGTGCGCCTTGAAGTAGGTTATTTAGCCTAAAAAACACCCTTACACGTTGTAAACGTGTACTTGCAAACAAATCTACAAGAGGGTATGGGCGTACAACTACATCATTTTGGATATAAAAAGTTTTCAAAGCAGGCATATAACCATCTGCCAAATATTCCCACTGATAATGGAAATCTAACCCAATTCTGCAAAAAAGTATCTTTTTATACAAATTTCCTTCCAAAAAGGTACTTGCATTAAGCATAAATTCTGGCTGTCGCAAAACATTGCTTGCACCCAAATTACGAGTATAGTAGGCTGTTTGCTCAAAAACCAACTTTTTATATTTATATTGCGCAAAAAGCCCTATTTGTGCCACCTGAATATCTCCTGCGGTTTGCGTAGGAGAAACCGTTACTTTGCTATCTCTTGCAAAGTATATATAATTATTGATAAGTTGATATTTGCCAAATGGCTGAATATGAAGTGTTTGCTTTTTATTTTTATAAGAAATATAGCCCGAAAGTTCGTTTATTTGTGTATTTTTAAAGCTATTTTTCCAATTAAAAGTATTACTTACATACTCTTGTTGCATAATAGTAGGAGAGAAGGAAATGCTTTTTGCAGTAACGCCAAAAAACGCTGTTTTAAGAAATTTAGACATAATTTCAGCTTTGAGCATATAATCTTTTCCTATCAAATACTCACCTTCCGCAGAAAATGCCACACTATCCAAAACATTAAAACTGATTTGCCCACCAACATAATTTTCATTTTTACCTGCAAATTGCGCCCTATAAACGCTATCATAATCAGTTTTACCCATATTATAATCTCTACGCTTGAAATAAGCAACATAATTAGTATTTTTCTTACGTCCTTTTATGCCAATTTGGTTGGTAAAAACCCTAAATTTATAGTCATCATTAGTTGTATCAGCCTTAAAACGAGCAGGAACAATGCCATAAAAATTTCTATTTACGGCTAAATTCCTATCAACATAACCATCTCTTTGCCTAAAATATTCATTTGTAAGAAATATTTTTAGCAAATTATCAATTTTATATTCTTGATAAATCCTTAATTTATTTTGAAATTGTGCACTTTTTGGGTCTTTCAAAAGTTGTGAACGTTCTTCACTATATGTGTAAATATCATCACTGGTTTTGTCTGGTGGCACAAAAGCTCCACCCAATTCTTTCATTTGAGCGTTAAAATGTGCATAATGTGCCAAAATCTTATATTTTTCATCTTTGCTTTTATAATTGAGGTGAAAAGTAGCGTTATATTGCTCCAAAATGGCGTTCAAATCTCTGTTTCCAAGTGAGGCATATTGCCTAGAAGTATTGACACGCCTATACAAAAAGCCAAAATTAAAGCGTTTATTGATGTTTCTACTAAATTCTAAATTAAGAATTTGCTGCCCTTTTCCGCCCTGCACAAAGGTAAGATTAGTATAAGGTGAACGAGTATCAAAATACCTAATTTGTTGGTCAGAGATAACATAAGGCGCATACACATCTGCGCCAAACCACGTTCCTATACGTGTAGGCGCAAGGAAAAAGATATTTTTGGTTGCTGTACCAAGATTATGTCCCAAATCTTGTAAAAGGAAATTTTTCTGTCTTACTACATCAAACTTGTGATAATCCACGAGTGAAGTATCTAAAAAGCGTTTTTCTGATTTATTATTATAAATATCTTCTTCCAAAAAATATTTAGTAGTTTTTGTACTATAAATATTGCGTGTAGAATCATCTCGTATCTGCGCCTGCGCAGGAGAAAAAGATAAAAAATTTAGTAAAAAAAAGGCTATAAAACTAAATAAATAAGAATTACAATGATGGTTAAAATGATTTTTTTGCACTGAAAAATAGTTTTTAATTTATTCGTAATTGAATTTGTTGTAATTTTTAATTGACTACTCGTCTGTTTTATTGTTAATTTCTTGTCTTAGATTTTCAATAAACGTGATTGATAAATTGGTGATTTTTGCTACTATTCCATTTTCAAGTCCTTCTAAAATAGCTCTTTTAGCCGTTTCTTTCTGTTCTAACATTCTATAAGTTGCTACAATAGTTCTGTTGGCTTCTTTATTTTTTGATGCGGTTCGTTCTTCTGGTGTAAAGTTCTCATAATCAATAAGTTCTATTGCTTTTTTGATACCTTCGTTCGCAGTATTAAGTGCAGGTCTTTCTGGGTTGTGAATAGACTGATAAATCAAATCTAACCAGTCCCTAATAGCTTGTGGTGTACTTTCGTTTGGGTGATTAGGGTTGAGGCAAACAAATTGATGCCCATACAAATCCCTAATTTCGCCATTGATGTTTTGCATATTAAAATCTAGCAACAAAAACTCGTCCAAAATTGGTTTTCCATTT
>JAYVGJ010000279.1:0-6169 GCA_043772375.1 Raineyaceae bacterium
TGTTGTTTGGTGGGGACACCAAACAATGTTATAACCCACGTTTGGTGTCCCCACCAAACGTTTTCCCCAAAAACTGCAACGAATAATTTACAGTAACAATTATTTTAAAGGCATTTCAAATCCAATCTAAGAAATCTTGTTTGGTCAAACCTAATATTTTTAATCCATTTTTGATAATAAATTCTGGTACTGGGTCAATATGGCTTTGAATAGTGATTGGACGTAATAAATCTTCTCTTGTCCAATGCTCGTGTCCGCCTTTTGTTCTCTCACAAATGCAACCTTGCTCACTCAAAAAATCTCTGTATAATTTTAGAGGAATATTACGTAAATGCTTGCCTGCCATAAGTTTAAAATATGAAATTTAAAATATTATTTCCACATTTTCTCTTGAAACTTTATAGCTTTTATTATTGACAATTTCATTGTAAAGTGGGTTCGTAACCACTAAATCAGTATCTTTTGGTGGCGTGAATTTAAGTTGTTTTTTAGTGTTTTTGATAGTCCAGCCCAAACTAATAAGCACTTCATACAAAGTTTTTTTCTGAAAAGTGTAGCTAAAAAATTCATTCATAACTTCCCAAAAAGAGGCTTTTGCTTCTTTTTCTGTTTTTCCGTAACCACTCAAATCCAAAGCAGGAGAATAAAAAATGGTAATACCATCTTCTATAAATTCTACAAGTGAAAAATCAGCACGAAATTTCTCACCACTTACAATGAGATTAGTCTTTAAGTCTATATTTGCCATTTTTTTAGATTTTATAAACTATTTTTATTTTTTCTCTTCCGCAAAATCACAGTAAACCATACCAATAGGCACATAAATCATTTTTGAAGCATTAAAAATACTCGTTTTGATGAACTCCAAAACAATAAAATCATCTTCCACACGAAGTAGCGTGCATTTTTCGCCCATAATAGAGCCTGCATTCACTAGAGCGTGCTGCCCTGTGGTTGGGTTAGGCGTATAAGACAGTTTTTGCCCTTCCAAATCTTTCAAAAAATCTCTATACGTCATAATTTTAATGGTTTTGGTTGATGAATTATTGCCACATTCCGTAAGTGCGACTTACGGCTATTATTGTTAAATCCTTTCAGGATTTTTAATACAAAAACACTCAACTTTACAACTTAAGAAAAACTCCAAGTGGCTAATTCTTGCAAAGTATTGTAAGCAGTCATATCAAAATGGCAAGGCACAACAGAAATAAAACCGTTTTCCAACGCCCACACATCACAATCTTCGCCCTTGTCTTCATTGACAAAATCACCTGCCAACCAATAATAGTGCCTTCCTTGTGGGTCTTTGCGTTCATCAAAATTTTCTTTCCAAAATGCCCTAGCCTGCCTGCAAACACGTATTCCTTTGATTTCTCCCTTAGAAATAGCAGGAAAATTGACGTTTAAAGCCACATTTTTAGGAATACCCTTTTTTAGTGCTTCTAAGGTGATTTTTTTGATATGCGTTTTTATATGAGAAAAATCCGCATTTGCGCCATAATCACACAAAGAAAAGCCAATAGCAGGAAGACCCTCTATTGCTGCCTCAATAGCTGCCGACATCGTCCCAGAATAAAGCACACTAATAGAAGAATTGCTACCGTGATTGATGCCACTCACAACCAAATCAGGCTTTCTATCCCTCAAAACGTGGTGTTTAGCCAATTTGACACAATCCGCAGGCGTGCCAGAACAGTCGTAGGCTTTCACATTAGGGAAAAGCTCTTCAAAAAGTGTGTTTTCATTCAGTCTAAGCGGTTCTCCTATGGTAATGGCGTGTCCCATACCAGATTGCGGGCTGTCAGGCGCAACCACGACCACATCACCTATCTCGCTCATCACCTCTACAAGTGTACGTATGCCAACAGAGGTGATACCGTCATCATTTGAAATCAAAATTAGTGGTTTTTGCATATTTTTTAAGCCCCCTAGCCCCAAAGGAACGAAGACAGTTTTACGGTTTATGTATATTTTTGGTAATCAAACAAGTAGAAAAATTCGTACTTCGTACTTCAAACTTCGTACCTCAAAATCATTCATCATACGCCCAATCAATGCTATGTTTCATATCTTTGACCACCACGCCAATACTTTTTAGGTTTGCCCTAATAGCATCAACTTTATTGTAGGCTTTTTCTTCTTTTGCTAAACGGTATTGTGCCATTAAACCATCTAAAAGCACATAAAAAGCTCCTTTTGGGGTTTCTTCTTTCAGTCCTAAAATCTCTTCAAAAACCAAAACAAATTTCTCTTTCAATTCTTCAAAAATCTCTTCTGAAATAGTAGTTATTTTAGCAGGATTTGACATGAAAATATTGATTTTTTTGAGCAAACTAAGCAAGTGTGCAAGTGCCAAAGCAGTATTCAAATCATCATTCAAAGCTACAAAAATATCTTTAATAGTTTGCTTTACTTCTTCTTCTACTTTCGTGTCAATCATTTCATAAGAAATATTTTGCGTAATATCAGGATAAACCATATTTTTGATAGCTCTCAAACCATTGATAAAGCTTTTATAGTTCTTTTGTGCATCACTAAGGGCTTTATCAGAAAAATCTAGCGTACTTCTGTATTGTGCTTGCAAAATAAACAAACGAACCACCATAGGACTATACGCCTTAGACAAAAGTGCGTGTTTTCCCTCAAAAAGCTCATTTAAAGTAATAAAATTGCCCTCTGATTTACTCATTTTTTTGCCATCAACGGTAATCATATTGTTGTGCATCCAATATTTTACTGGTGCAATGCCATTATTTGCGGCTTTTGCCTGCGCAATCTCGCACTCGTGATGCGGAAATGCCAAATCCATTCCGCCACCGTGAATATCAAAAGTATCACCCAAATACTTGCGGCTCATCACAGTACATTCAATATGCCAGCCAGGAAAACCAACGCTCCAAGGTGATTTCCAGTGCATTAGGTGTTCTGGAGAGGCTTTTTTCCAAAGCGCAAAATCCGCAAAATGGCGTTTTTCTGCTTGCCCGTCTAGCTCACGAGTATTGCTCAAAAGTTCGTCCACGACACGCCCAGAAAGCTCACCATAATTGTATTTTTCGTTGTATTTGGCAACATCAAAATAAACAGAACCATTAGAAACATAAGCAAAGCCTGTTTCTATAATTTTCTGCGTGATTTCTATTTGCTCTAAAATGTGTCCTGTGGCAGTAGGCTCAATATTTGGACGTTTTACGTTAAGGCTATCAATAACGTGGTGGTATTTTTGGGTATAATTATAGACAATTTCCATTGGCTCAATATGCTCCTTGCGTGCCTGCTTAGAAATACGGTCTTCTCCCTCGTTGGTATCACCCAAAAGATGCCCTACATCTGTGATATTTCGCACCAGACGCACTTTATAGCCTAAATAAGACAAATATCTTCCCAAAACATCAAACACAACGGGAGGGCGACCGTTGCCAATATGTGCCTCATTATATACGGTAGGACCACATACATAGATGCCTACGTGTGGGTGCGAGATTGGCTCAAATTTTTCTTTTTGGCGTGAAAGCGTGTTGTAAATGTATAATTCAGACATTTTTGCAGATATTTCTTAGATATTTTTATATGTTTTCACAAAAATACGAAAGAAACTAGCAACACAAAGAAAAATCTTTAAAATAAAAATTAAAAGCGTTTACTTTTTGTATTTTTGTGAGAAATAAGAAACACCATATAAACTTACCAGATTATTTATGTACGAGATTTTCAGAAATCAAATAGAAAAAATAACACCACTTTTAGATACAGAATTTGACTATATATTGTCGCATTTCACTACTAAAAAACTCAAAAAACATCAGTTTTTGGTGCAAGAGGGAGAAGATGTAAAACACGAATATTTTGTGTTAAATGGTTGTTTGAAGGCATATCACACAGATACAGAAGGCAAAGAATATATTTTGCAATTTGCATTACCTGATTGGTGGATTACTGATTATCAAGCATTTGCAAAAGAAACAAAAGCTACCATAAACATAGATTGTATAGAAAATAGCGAAATACTTGCTATTTCATCTTACAATAAAGAGAAATTATGCGCTGAAATGCACAAAATAGAACATTTTTTTAGGAAAAAATCCAATGCTGGTTATGTTGCTCTGCAACAAAGAATTTTATCTTTACTCAATAAAACCACCAAAGAACGCTATCAGCAACTTTTAGAACTTTATCCCGCACTTTTTCAGAAAGTTCCAAAAACCTTAATTGCGGCTTATTTAGGTGTTTCTAGGGAAACTTTGAGCCGACTAGAAATTCCTAAATCTCCAAAATAATTGAAAAATAAAAAAGTCCCCTTTGAGGATTTAGGTGCTATTTTGTGATATACATCACAAAATACCTGTGATTTAGTTCCTTCCAAAATGATTGGGGTTTGCGTAGTTTTGCATTGTCATAAAAGTTAAAGATTTATTTAAAACCTCAAATTTTATTACAATGAAAATATTAGTGTTAAGCATTTTTACGCTATTTTTCCTTCAAAATTGTGGCAACAAAACAGTAGATAATTCTTCACAAAATCAGTCAAACCAATCAACCAAAAAAATGGAAACAAAGAAAAAAATCTTGTTTGTGCTTACGAGCCACGACAAAAAAGGTGCAACAGGTGAGCCAACAGGCTATTATTTAGGAGAAGTTACTCATGCTTGGGAGGCTTTGCACAACGCAGGTTATGAAATGGATTTTGTTAGTCCAAAGGGCGGAAAAGCTCCTATTGATGGTTTTAACCTCACAGACAGCGTGAATAAGGCTTTTTGGGAAAATGAAACCTACCACCAAAAAGTAGAAAATACGCTAAAACCAACAGACATCAACCCTGCGGATTATGGCGTGATTTATTATGCTGGCGGACACGGTACAATGTGGGACTTTGCGGATAATACTGCACTTGCAAGCATTGCAAGCACTATTTATGAAAATGGTGGCATTGTAAGTGGCGTTTGTCACGGACCTTCTGGCTTTGTCAATATCAAACTAAAAAATGGTGAATATCTTGTTAAAGATAAGAAAATCAATGCTTTCACGAATGAAGAAGAAATTGCGGTAAAACTTGAAAATGTTGTTCCTTTCAGCCTAGAAAGCAAACTTATTGAACGTGGCGCAAAATTTGAAAAAGTAGGTTTGTGGGAATCTCACGTAGTAACAGACCAAAGAGTAATTTCAGGGCAAAATCCTGCCTCTGCAAAAGCCGTAGGAGAAGCTATTTTAGCAGAATTGAATAAGAAATAAGGAATGGGTACGAAATACGAACTACGAATTTTGAACATTTACTGCTTTTTTTCGTTCTAAATTTGTTGTTCTAATTTAACTTTCCAAAAGTTATAAACTTTTGGAAAGTTTTATGGTAAATTATCTACAAAATAAAATCATTCAATAAAATGAAAAAAGTATTCAAAACGCTTTCAGCGTTTGTATTTGCAAGTATTTTAAGTGTGAGTTTTGAGGCAAAAGCCCAAAATATAGCTTTTAATTCAAATGAACTCTATCCTGAAGGTGTGGCATATAGCCCAAAACAAGATGTGTTTTTTGTAACATCTTTACGCTATGGAAAAATAGGTAAATTAGACCGTAAAGGCACTTATACAGAATTTATCAATGATAATGAGCTTGTGAGTGCTATTGGTACACACGCAGACCAAAAACGCAATCTTTTGTACGTATGTATCTCTGACCCAGGTGTTTCTGTGAAAACAAATGCAGCCACACAAGGCAGGTTGGGGAAAGTAATTGCGTATGATTTGACAACAGGAAAACGCAAATTTTCCACTGATTTGGGTGCATTGAACCCAACAGGTGGCAATTTTGCTAATGATGTTGCTTTTGATACGGAAGGGAATTTGTATGTTACAAATAGTTTTTCTCCTATGATTTTTAAGGTTACGCCAGAGGGAAAAGGAAGCATTTTTGCCACTTCTGATTTGTTTAAGGCAGAAGGTTTTAGTCTGAATGGTATTGTTTTTCATAAAAATGGCTATTTGATTGTAGCGCAATCTGGTACAGGAAATATCTATAAAGTTTCTCTAAAAAATCCAAAGGAAATCACTAAAATCAATGCTGCACCTATTGTAGGAGCTGATGGACTGGTTTTGAAAGGTAAAAATCAATTGGTAATTATCTCTAATGAAAAGAAAGAAATCTACCAATTTGTTAGTAAAGATGATTTTGTGAGTGC
>JAYVGJ010000280.1:0-10632 GCA_043772375.1 Raineyaceae bacterium
CGCCCTGTTTGAATAGGTTTAAAATCTGACTTTGTACTTTATTTTGCGTATTTGCTCGTAGTGTTGCTTTCGCTTGTTTGGGCGACCACAAGGGTCGCAACCTACATTTAAATACATTTTCCTATAAATGCTTGATAATCAAATAATAAAAACTCTAATAGACTAACCATCAATATTTTGTATTCATTCATAATTTACAATTCATAATTCCAAACTCTTGAAAGTAGCTATTCTTAAATATAATGCAGGAAACACACAATCAGTCATTTACGCATTAGAACGGCTAGGCGTTGAGCCTATTGTAACAGATGATAAAGATTTGCTTCTTTCTGCTGACAAAATTATCATTCCTGGCGTAGGTGAGGCAAGTTCTGCTATGAAATACCTAAAAGAAAAACAATTAGATAAACTCATTACTGACTTTAAACAACCAACATTAGGCATTTGTTTGGGTTTGCAGTTGCTTTGCGCACATTCAGAGGAAAATAATACTACTTGCTTGGGCATTTTTGATACAAAAGTGAAAAGATTTGTAAGTAACGTAGAAAAAGTACCTCACGTAGGTTGGAACACAATAACAGAGCTAAAAAGTCCACTTTTAGAGGACTTAAATGAAAATACTTTTGTGTATTATGTTCATAGTTTTTATGCAGAAAAAAGTGCTTATACAGTCGCACAAACAGATTATGCAGGTGTGAGTTATAGTGCGGCACTTCATAAAAATAATTTTTTTGCAGCGCAATTTCACCCAGAAAAGAGTAGTCTTGATGGGCAAAAAATATTAGAAAATTTCTTAAAAATATAAATAAGTTGTGAATTACAACTGTATTAAAACCCTGAAAGGGTTTAATGTTAATAGCCGTAGGTCGCACCTACAGAACGTCAAACAAAAATAAACAAAAAATAATGCTAACATTAGTTCAGAATAAAATAAAAAAAATGTTTGAGCCAAGCCTCAAAATCAGAATAATGCCACTCAAAAAGCAAATAGAACTGGGAACGGATTATGCAGGCTACGTCATTCCTGAGTATCTTTTGAACAGAAATACCGTTTATTATTCTGTCGGTGCGGGTGAAGATATTTCATTGGATATTGAGATAGCCAACCGCTACAACCCCGTTATTCATATTTTTGACCCTACACCACGCTCCAAAACACATTTTGAAATTACCAAAGAAAATGCACTCAATGACAAGCCAAACATTATTTCTAAGAAATATCAGTACCCAACAACGCCAAAAACTTTCTTGAAAACTGTTTTTGAAGAAATTGGTGTTTGGAACGAAAAAACCACTTTGAAGTTCTTTCAGCCTGCCAATGATGCCCACGTTTCACATTCTATTACAAATCTGCAAACAACAGAAAAATACCTAGAAGTAAGCGTTGATACACTTTCTAACATAATGCGTGAGCGAAATCATACGGAAATTGATATGCTCAAAATGGATATTGAAGGTGCAGAATTTGCGGTGGTAAGAGATATTTTTGACAGAAAAATACCTATAAAATTCATTTGTTTAGAGTATCACAGGCAAGGAAAAACGCCTATTAAAGATATTCAGGCTAGTATTGATTTGTTTGAGGCAAATGATTACGTGGCTATTGCTGCGGATGTGGATTTATTGGAATTTTCGTTTTTAAGGCGTGATGTTTATGATAAATTGAATTTTTAACACAAATAAAAATTAGAGAAAATTCTCTAATTTTTCGTATATTTGCGCCCTCAATAAGAAATAATCAAAAAATATATAAATATGTCCTCTTGGTTTGTACGTAAAGAAAAAGGTATTCAGACACCTACAACTGAAAAACGAGAAACACCAGACCATCTTTGGCACAAGTGTAGCGAGTGCAAAAAAGTACAACTAACTCGTGAGTTGGAAGAAAATCATTTTGTTTGTCTTAATTGTGGTTATCACGAAAAAATAGGCTCTAAGGAGTATTTTGAGCTGCTTTTTGATGAAAATACGTTTACAGAATTAGACGAAAATATGACTTCTGCAGACCCTTTGGTTTTCACAGATACAAAAAAATATCCTATTCGTGTGGCTGACACGCAAGCAAAAACAGGCTTAAAAGATGCCCTGCGTTCTGCTTATGGCAAAATGAATGGTACGGATATCGTAATTGCTTGTATGGATTTTACGTTTATTGGCGGTTCTATGGGTTCTGTCGTAGGGGAGAAAATTGCTAATGCTATTCAACACGCACTCAACACAAAAACTCCTTTTTTGCTGATTTCTCGTTCTGGAGGCGCACGTATGATGGAAGCGGGCTTTTCGTTGATGCAAATGGCAAAAACTTCTGCCCGTTTGGCGCAACTAGATAAAGCAGGCATTCCTTATGTTTCGTTGCTTACTGACCCCACAACTGGCGGAGTAACAGCTTCTTATGCAATGCTTGGAGATTTTAATATTGCAGAACCAGGCGCATTGATAGGTTTTGCAGGTCCTCGTATTATACGTGAAACGATAGGAAAAGACCTTCCAAAGAATTTTCAAACGGCTGAATTTGTCTTAGAACACGGTTTTTTAGATTTTATTATCAGCAGAAAAGATTTGAAAGATGCACTTACGTCACTTTTGGAGATGTTGAAATAAATAATGTTTGTTGTGTTTTGTATTACCACGTTTTGTAAGTACTACTTACGGCTATTGTTGTTAAACCCTTTCAGGGTTTATTTCAATAGTTGCATTTGTATTAAAAGCCTGAAAGGCTTTAATATTAGTAGCCGTAAGTCGTACTTACGGAACATGGTAATATTTAATTTGGTAAATGTTTTCTTTCGCTAAACCAAAAAACACCTAAATAAATCACTACAAACATATTTTTAAGTAGTATGTCTATCCAAATATTGCCGAAATTAATATAAAAAATACTTACAATAGCTACCAAACTCACTAAAAAATATTTCAAAGCACCTTTCAAATCATAAGGAATAGGGAAATATTTTTGACCATAATAATAACATACCAACATCATCAAAAAGTAAGTAATCAGCCCTGCAATGGCAGCTCCCACAATCCCAAGCATTGGAATCAAAATAAGGTTTCCAATAATGGTGATTATTGCACCAAAAAACGCAAAATAAGTACCGTATTTGGTTTTATCCGTAAGTTTAAACCAAACAGTCAAGTTATAATAAATCCCTAAAAATAAGTTGGCAACCAGCAAAAATGGCACAATAATAATGCCTTCGTGGTAGTCTTTTGAGCGCAAAATCAAGATTTTTATCCAATCTACGTTAGCAAAAACGCCAATCACAATCAGAAAACCCAAAATAACAAACCAATGCATAGCTTTTGCAAATAATTCTGGCGCATTTTTGTCTTCCGCTTTGGAGAAAAAAAACGGCTCTGCAGCGTATTTGTAGGCTTGTACCACTAAAACCATAAAAATAGAAAACTTTGCGCAAGCACCATATATGCCTAACATATACAGGTTGTCGTGGGCGTACATACCCGCAGGAAGGTAATATTTGATAAAAAACCTATCTGCAAGCCCATTAAACTGCCCCGCAAGTCCCATAAAAATCAAAGGAAAAGCATAGGCAAAAATTGTTTTGTAGTATTCCTTATCATAAGTGAGTCTAAATCCTTCAAATTCTTTCCAAAGAAGTATTACCAAAAGTGCGTTTGCAATCAAATTAGCCAATAAAATATAACCAATTTTGAAACTATTGTCAAAGTTTTTGCCGTTTTCGTAATCTCTCAAAAACCACAAAAAGAACAAATTTAAGCCTACATTCACACAAATATTAATAATTTTTGTGGCAGCAAATTTCTTAGGTTTTTTCTGCTGGCGCAAGCGTGCAAACGGAATAGCTACCACCGCATCAATAGCCATAATCCAAGCCAAATAAATGACATAAATCTCGTTTCCTGCGTAGCCAAGCACATTTACAATAGGCGTGGCGAAGACAACGAGCAAGGCAGAAAGCGCAAAACTAGAAAGCAAAATACTACTCAAAATCTGGTTAAAAGTCTTACTTTCGTCATTTTTTGCAAAACGAAAATATGCCGTTTCCATTCCGTAGGTATAGATAATATTAAAAAATGCCACATACGCTAGCAAATCCGTAAGTACGCCATATTCTTTTGGAAAAAGTATGCCAGATGTATAAAAAGGCACAAGAAAATAATTGATAAGTCTTCCTATGATGCTACTTAAACCGTACCAGGCGGCATCAGAGGCAAGTTTTTTGAGTGGGTTCATTTATTTTGAACGTAGTTTTTGGATTTGCTTTTCAGAAAGCCCTGTTGTTTCCATAATAAATTGATTTTCCATACCTTTTGAAATCAATTTTTTGGCAATTTCAATGTTTATCTTCTTTTCAGCTTTTTCAACGGCTCTCTCTTGTTCTGCTTTTGCTTTGATTTCTGCTTTTTGCAGGGCTTCTTTTAGCCTAGAACTTTCGTCAAGGCGAAATTTTTGCTGTCCTTCATAATATTCTCGTTCTTTTTTGTCAAGGTACATAGCATCAAGTTTTAGGCTTGCTTTTCTAATTTCCTTAATTTCAGTAAGTTGTGGCGGAAGGTTGTTGTTGGTGTATCTGTAGGCATTATTTAAGAAATTTATCCACCTATCTAAAATTGTTTTTGCCAATTCCAAATCTTTGGTAAACTTTTTCATTTCAATAAAATACAAATCCAAGTAGTCCAAATCCTTATGAATTTGGTTTGTTTCTCTGTTTTTCAAAGTAAAACATCTATGGCAAACGTCATCATCAAAAAATGTAAAGTCCATCAGACTGATTACAATACACTTTTTCAGCTCAGAATAACCGCCTTCTCCATCATATTTATCATCTATATAAGTATTTGTATCATTATCATTGGGCGTATAGTCAAGTTGCGAGCCAAATATTTTAGCCCAATAATACAGAGTCCGTTTTCCATAAAATCCAGAGCCTCTAATTTGCATTTCTATGTCATATTGTATGCCTTTTTCATCTTGCGCTTTGATGTCTAAAATGGTGAGTTTGCCATCTGTATAATCAGCCAAATTATAAGGATTTTTGAGTTCTAGCGTTGCAATTTGCTGATAATGTGGCAAAATAGCATTTATCAGAGAAAGTAAAATATCTTTATTTTCTTCTGTGCCAAATAGTTTTTTGAAAACTAAATCTATTTTTGGGTTTACTTTTGTGAGCATAAAGTTTGATATTTTTTCTCAAAGATACAGAAAAAATACAAATTTCTCCAATACTTTTCTTGCGCTAATTATTGCATCAAAAAAATGCAATTTAATCTTAAAATAATAACATTCTGAAATTATTTTGAAAAATAAATGCTCAAATCTCTATTTTATTTTATTTTATTTTATTTTATTTTATTTTATATCTTTGCATTTGATATTCAAATTCTAAACCAAAAAATCCAAAAATCAAATCCAAATGAAACAAACATTTAACTTTTTATTGATGCTCGTAATGGTAGCATCTGTTTTGTCTTGTAAGAAAAGTGAGCCAACACCAGCACCTACACCAGCGCAAAAAATTGTTGGGAAATATAAAATAACCGCAGCTACTTCTACTACAAATGGCGTAGTTAAAGATGATTTGGCTAGTCGCCCTGCTTGTGCTGCTGATGATATTAGAGAATTTACAACAGACGGAAAATTTATTAGAAGTGAAGGTGCAACTTCTTGCACTCCTCCAAGCAGTACAGTAACAGCATCCTATGCCCTTTCTGCTGATGGGAAAACACTAACGCTCACTGGAACAAGTAGTTCTGGCGTTACTGAAACCGAGATTTACACAGTTGTAGAACTTACGGATTCTATATTGAAAATAACTTTCACAAGAACAGAAATTAATGCTGGCGTTACAACGACAGCAACATTTAACACCACTCTCACCAAAGTCTAGTATTTCCTAGTTCAAAAAACCAAAAAAAGGTAGCTTTTTGTATAAGCTACCTTTTTTGGTTTAAAAGTTGTATATTTGTCAAAAAATAAATATTATGGCAAAGAAAAAAGAGTGGAGAGAAGGCGAGATAGTGCTTGCTTTTAATCTAACCAAAATAATAAATCCGCTAACGTCTATTATGAGCGAGTGGCTAGGTGCAGAAATGCCTGTTTTTTCAGATGTTGAGCAATATATTTTTGATGAGATTTATGAAGATGGACGAGAGTATATCAGCACTTGGAGTGAGGAAGATCTAAAAATGAAATTTATTAGTTATGTCTTAAAATTAGGGCGAGTGATAAAAGATAAAAAATTTGTAACTTTTTTTGACAAAAAATTAGCCGCAGAAGTACAAGGTTATGCGCTTTCTGTGAAGGCTGATTTTGTGATTGCTAAGGGAATGATGGATTTTATGCAAAAACCATACTTTCATTTTCAAGAGTATAAGCCTGACAAAAACCCCACTGGCGACTCTATGGCGCAGCTTCTAGAGGCTTTTCTGATAGCGCAAACTATCAACAATGATAATAAGCCGCTTTATGGTTGCGAGGTGAATGGTGCTATTTGGAAGTTTATTACAATAGAAAATAGCAGTTATTGTGTTTCTAAGGCTTATGATAGTGCAGATAAAAGTGATTTGTTATCCATTATAGGTATTTTACGCAAGTTTAAAGAGATTTTGGAAACACAATTACTCAACTAAAAAAAGGTAGTTTTTGTGGGAGCTACCTTGCTTGATTTTATTGAAAAACCTAAGAAAGAAGTTTCTCCCTAATTAGCTATTTTCTAGCAACTTTTCAAGTAAAATTTTATGTTCTTTGCTGATATATTGTTTTGCAATTCTGTTTTCTGGTTTTCTGTCAAAAACATAAAGCGTAAGCAAGAAAAACCATTCCAAAGGTTTCATAAGCACATAAACAACATCACAAATCCATTTTATTCTGAAAAAATCATAGTTTTTATGCACAAAAACGCCTATTTTATCATAATTTTTTCTGATGATTTTGTGTGCAAAAGGCATTTTTTCTTGTATCAAATCCTCAAAAGCGTTGGAAATAAGCAGTTGCCTGTTGCAAATAATTTCTTGGTCGTGGCGTATGCCAATACGTTTGGGTTTTACGATATTTTGATGTCCATTTGCAGCCACAGAACACAAATAATGCCCATTATGCGGACATTCTACGCCATCACATTTGTAGTCCCACTGAGAAAAACCTTGCCTATATGTGTCTGTAAAAGCCCTGATAATGGAATCTGGTTTTTGACCAAAAAGCAGTAAAATAGCACTCAAAAGCATCAAAATAGGCAAACAAAGTACCAACAAAATAGGAAATTTTATAAAAGATTTGGAAGATAAAATTTGCCAAGCAATTTTTTCAACATAATTAGAAGGATTTTGCTGATTTTCGTTTGCTTGTTGTTCTTTTATGAATAATTGTTGGTTTTTAGCAAGCATCACAACAAAGCATAAAATAATGGGTAAACAGCCTAAAAATGCAAAATAAGCATCTTTTATGTGAAAAGCAATAAGTAAATTTAGCATAATTCCTGTCAAAAGAAAGCAATTAACAATTACCTCAATGATTGGTGGAGCTGTTTTTTTCCTAAATTCTGAATAAAAATAAGCAATCAAACACAAAACAATGATTACGCCCATTGTGAGCTGATGTTCTGGTGAAAAAAGTGCCGTTCCTGCGCCCAAACCTGCATTATTGATGTGTCCGCAACAATCATTTTTGCTGCCAAAGTCTGCATACCAAAGCGGATAAATAACAAGTGCCACAATCTCACAAATAACCATAAAAATAGTCATTGCTATATTGACTGTGATGCGTTTTCCTTTGATAAGAAAATACACAAAATCAATAACAATCATTATTATTGGAATGAAAAACGGAAGGAGGGCAAATGTCATAATTTTAATAAAATTTATTTTAAGGAATTTGCAAAAACTTATGCACTTGCAAAGAAATACGCCATTTTGGGTTATTTTTGATGTATTCTATCATCAAAGGCAACATTTCTTCAGCTTTTGACCATTCTGGTTGGAGATAAAGCAGACAATTTTCATTCATAAGGCTAGCAAAACCTTCTGCCCATTCAAAATCTGATTTGTGATAAATAATGATTTTTAGCTCGTGCGCACGTGTGTAAAACTCTGGGAGCGGTTTTTTGAATTTTTTAGGAGAAAAGCAAATCCAATCCCACACGCCCGAAAGTGGGTGCGTGCCAGAAGTTTCTATATTTGTCTGAAAATCAGCGTTTTTCAATGCTTGTGTAAGGTTTGTAAGCTCGTGCATTAGTGGCTCGCCACCCGTAATGACCGCCAACTTATGTGATGTTTTGCCTACCAAAGCAGGCATATTTGCGTTAGCACGTGTTACAATTTCCTCAATAGAAAACTTTGGGTGTGCCTCTGCAGACCAAGATTCTTTTACATCACACCACACACAACCTACATCACAACCGCCCAAACGAATGAAATAAGCCGCTTTTCCTTGATGAAAACCCTCGCCTTGCAAAGTATAAAAATCTTCCATTACTGGAAGTTTTTGGTCTGTAATTATTTCGTTGTTAGTCATTTTTGTCGTTTCCCCACGTTTTTGGTGAAGTCAGGTGTTTCCACCTGACTTCAAAAATGTCATTAAATATTGATTTTTAGAAAAGAAGTACAAAATCTCTTTTCTATCACAGTCTTAAAAGCTATTTCTTGAAGTTAGGTGGAAACACCTGACTTCACAAGAATGGTTCTATTGTATCAATTCACAATTTAGAGAACTATTTTTTCGTTGAAAACCTCAATAAAAAACTGATCTCCTGTAAAACCAATCTTGTATAAACACAAATTGTCGTGTTCAAAAGTATCCATTTGCCACAAAGGATAGTTCAGTATTTGTGCCAAAAAAACCCTCATAGCACGTCCGTGCATACATATAAGGATATTTTTTTCGTCATTACGTTCTTTGATAAGTGCAATTACTTCTAGCTGCCTTTGTGCTACTTCTTGTGGGGTTTCTCCACCTTCAATGCAAATATCAACCACGCCATTTTGCCACTGATTTACATAATGCAAATAGTCTTTATGAGAATCTGGTGTATTTTCTTTGCCCTCGTGTATGCCCCAACTAATCTCATCTAAACCATCAAAAATCTCAAAATGCGTGCCTAAATTGATGAATTTTTGCACAGATTGTTGTGTGCGCACAAGGCTGGAAATATAAATCCTATCAAAAGGAATATGTTTGTATTTCTCAAAGAAAGTGTGTGCTTGTAGCCTGCCCGTGTCGTTGAGGTCTGCATTTACGCCTCTTCCCTGCACCATTTGGCGCAGATTATAGTCTGTTTGTCCGTGTCTGACGAGATAAATATATTTCATTTGTAGCCCCTAAATCCCCAAAAGGGGACTTTAATACATTTTTTGAAATTTTTTGATAATATTTTGTAATTGTAATAAATTGATTATCAATATTTTGTATTTAATTCACAATTCACAATTCATAATTTATAATTCACAATTATACAAATGTAGCATTTTTTTTTATATTTGTGAATGAATATTCTTATTACAGGCGGTTTGGGCTTTATTGGCTCACATACAGCAGTAGCACTTACGGAAGCAGGCTACAAACCTATTATTATTGATAATCTAAATAATTCTGATATAAAAGTTTTGGACAGAATAGCTGAAATAATAGCTTTTAAGCCCGTTTTTTATCAAGGTGATTGTTTGGATAAAACTTTGATGCAACGCATTTTTGATGAGCAAAAAATAGATGGCGTGATACATTTTGCGGCTTACAAAGCCGTTGGAGAATCTGTGCAGTTACCGCTCAAATATTATCAGAATAATGTACAATCTCTGTGTATTTTGCTGGAAATAATGCAAGAAAAAGGCGTGAATAACCTTGTTTTTTCGTCTTCTTGCACTGTTTACGGACAACCTGCAAGCCTTCCTGTGGACGAAAATGCACCTTCTTTGCCCGCAAATTCTCCGTATGGGAATACTAAGCAAATTTGTGAGGAGATTTTAAGAGATTTTTCAGCAGTAAACCCGTTCAAAACTGTTGCTTTGCGCTATTTTAATCCTATTGGAGCGCACCCAAGTAGCCTTATTGGTGAACTTCCGCTTGGCGTTCCTAATAATCTTGTACCTTTTATCACGCAAACAATGGTGAAAATCAGAGAAAAATTATTGGTTTTTGGAGATGATTATCCCACCTCTGATGGCACTTGCATACGTGATTATATACACGTTTGCGACCTTGCGGAGGCACATGTGGCAGCACTTTCTTATCTTCAAAAACACGAAAATATTTCTCTTTTTGATACTTTCAATATTGGAACAGGCAAAGGAAATAGTGTTTTGGAAATTATCAAAATATTAGAAGAAATAGCAAATCAAAAAATTGATTATCAAGTAGTTGAGCGTAGAAGTGGTGATATTACGGCAGTTTATGCGGCTACTGAAAAAGCCTCAAAAATCCTTAATTGGAACGCAAAACGTACACTAAAACAAGCACTTACAGATGCTTATAATTGGCAAAAAAGTTTCAAGTAACCACCCCTAACCCCTCCTTGGGAAGGAGGGGAATTTTATCCCCCTCTCTTTTAAGGAGGGGCTAGGGGCAGTAATGTTAATTTCTGATTTTAAAAAATGATTAATATTTTATTTATTGTATTAAAACCCTGAAAGGGTTTAATATTAATAGCCGTAGGTTGTACC
>JAYVGJ010000281.1:0-6948 GCA_043772375.1 Raineyaceae bacterium
TAAAAGCTGTTTTTTGCTCGCCGTGTTGCTTTCGCAAGTTTGGGCGACCACAAGGGTCGCACCCTACACTTTTTTGCAACGGAACTTTTACAGTAACAATTTATTTTACTAATAAATATTCAAAACCTTCAAGATCTTTAGGATTTTGAAGGTTTTGGCTATTAGTAACTGATGTTACGCAAGAAATAATTTTGTCAAATGTATTTGTTTGTAGATATGCACCGCAGTGCATATCTACGTAGAACAACACGAAAGTAAACAAAACCATAATAACTAAGTTGGCTCAAATACATTATTCTACGTGGATACGCACTGCGGTGACGTGTCTACAAATACATCTGCGTAACATCAATTAGTAAAATATAGAAAATAATCTGGTGTTATAAATACCACAAAAAAATTCAATTTTATTGGAAATAAAAAATTTGAAAAATAACCAAAATAATGCTGTTAATACAAAGATAATCCCACATATATCAGCGTGTTCAATTACGAATTACGAATTATCAATTACGCTTTTTTGATTTTTAGGAGATTTTTCTTATCTTGCTAGTCAAAAGGGGCAGATATTGATGCAACTTAGTTACTAAATTCTAGTAACTAAGTCAAGTAACTTAGTTACTTATCAAAAGAAACAAAAAACGAACAAATAATGAACGAGGATATACTTTTGGAGGTAAAAAACCTCACCGTAGAATTTACTGCTAACAAAAAAATTACGCAAGCAGTCAAAAATATTAGCTTTACTATCAAAAAAGGAGAGTCTATTGGGATTGTGGGTGAGTCTGGGTCGGGCAAATCTGTTACTTCACTGGCTATTATGCGCCTGATACAACACCCTGCAGGCAAAATTACGTCTGGTGAAATATGGTTTAATTCTCCTACATTGGGCGCAGTTAATTTGCTGGAACTCTCCACAAAACAAATGCAAAGCGACATTAGAGGCAACGAGATAGCTATGATTTTTCAAGAGCCTATGACTTCCCTAAACCCAGTCTATACTTGCGGAAATCAAGTAATGGAGGCTATTTTGCTGCATCAAAACGTGAGCAAAGCAGAGGCACGCAAACGGGCTATTGCTACTTTTGATAAAGTACATCTTCCTCTTCCTGAAACTTTTCTTAATTGCTATCCTCACGAGCTTTCTGGGGGACAAAAACAGCGTGTAATGATTGCTATGGCACTTGCTTGCAACCCTGTTTTGCTCATTGCTGATGAGCCAACCACCGCCTTAGATGTAACTGTACAAGCCGCTATTTTGGAAATTTTGGAGGAATTAAGGGAAAAAGATGGGGTTTCTTTTATGTTTATTACCCACGACTTGGGCGTGGTGGCGGAGGTTTCGGATAGAGTAATGGTGATGTATAAGGGCAATATTGTAGAAAAAAATGATGTTTGGGATATTTTTAATAGCCCTCAACAGCCTTATACAAAAGGGCTTTTGGCGTGCAGACCACGTCTAGACTTTAAGATGAAGGTTTTGCCCACAGTCAGTGATTTTATGAAAACTGATGACGAGGGCAATATGATAGAAATAAAACGCTATGTATCTGTGGGTGAAGCACTTATGCTTAATTTGGAAACTGATGACGAAATACAAGACCGCAAAGTAGAACTCACAATGAAAAAACCTGTGCTTGTGGTGGAAGGGCTTTCTAAGTGGTTTCCCATCAAGAAACCTTTTTTCAGCAGAAAACCACAAGAATATATTAAGGCAGTTGATGATGTGAGTTTTAATGTATATCCAGGTGAAACATTAGGGCTTGTGGGTGAGTCTGGGTGTGGCAAAACTACACTTGGAAGACTGATTTTGAGGCTTTTAGAACCTAGTGGGGGAAATATTTTTTATAACGGAGAAGATATTTTACAAATGAAAAGTAAAGATATGCAAAAGTTAAGAAAAGATATGCAAATCATTTTTCAAGACCCCTATTCTTCCCTAAATCCACGCCTAACCATTGGAAATGCCATTATGGAGCCAATGGAACTTTTTAGAATTGGACGAAATAAGCAAGAACGCAAAGATATGATTATCAATTTGTTAGAAAAAGTAAGTTTAGGTTCAGAGCATTTTAACCGCTATCCTCACGAGTTTTCTGGTGGGCAACGTCAGCGTATTTGCATTGCACGTGCTTTGAGCGTTAATCCTAAATTTATTATTTGTGATGAGTCTGTTTCTGCCTTAGATGTGTCTGTGCAGGCGCAAGTGCTTAATTTGCTCAATGATTTGAAAGAGGAATTTCATTTTACAAATATTTTTATCTCACACGACTTGTCGGTTATCAAGTTTTTGGCTGATAGAATGATAGTAATGAACAAAGGAAAAATAGAAGAATTTGGTTTTTCTGAAGATATTTATGCAAATCCCAGCTCTGAATATACCAAAAATCTTATCAAAGCTATTCCAAAGGGAGAATTAGACGACATTCACCGCAACCAACTGCGTAGGAAAGAAGCTGCCGCAATGCGGTAGTAGGAGGGTTAAGTCTGATGTACAAGATTTGAACAGATTATCAACAATTTACTTAGATAACGATATTGATAAATTGTATTTTGAACTTCGTAGCCACTTGATTCATCAAGTGGTGTTTCGGCACAAAACAAATGAGTTAGAGCAACTTGCGTGGAATTTATTTGTCAAAAAAACACTTTGTAGGGCAGTTTGTTCTCTGCCATTTGTTTTGTCCCAAAACAGTGTTTTGATAAATCAAATGCCTACGTAAAAACTCACAAATTAACAGTGTCGTTATCTAACTTACTACAAAACTTCTTCAATATTTTTAAATAATTGTGTGTGGATTTTTTTAAAAATATTGCCAGCTATTGGCTTAATAGGCAGTAGAGATTTGAAAGTAATATTTTCCTCAATAATAGTAAATTCATTAGGAAATTCTGTATCTGGTTTTATCCTGATAGTTATTTCAATTTTGGTGAATTTCATTACTACAGCACGCATAATGACCTGATTTTCAATAGAATTGCTTTCTACGGAAATAGGATAAGTAAATGAAAAAGAGAGAAAACCCAATTTCAAAGTTTCGTAAACCAAATAATTGTTAGTATTCGTTTGTACTATTTTGGTTATTACTGGATGAACAGACGCAAATTTTTGCATATCTGTCAAATAATCAAACACAATGTCTTTTGTTTTCTTTATTCTAAATGAAAGTTGCATTGGAAAGTTTAAATAAAAAAATGTTTGTTTAATTGCTAAGAAATCACTTCAATAGTTTTAGTATTGTTTGTTTGGTTGATTTTTTCTTCAATTTCCCACATACGTTTGCGTAATGTGGTTATCCAACCGCCCATAAGTATCCACGCTATCACGCTGGGATAGAAAACTGGGCGCATTTGTGCCGCCAAATCATAGACATTAAAACCAGGATTTCCACCGTTTCCTGGGTGCATAGAATCCACCAAACGAGGCAAAACATAAATAAGCGGAATATAAGTAAAAAACGCCAAAATATTATAAATAGCGGCAACTGTTGCGCTACGTTCCTTGTCTTCCATAGCACTTTTCAACACAAAAAACGCCAAATAAATCAGCATTGCAATAGCTGCGCCTGTTTGTTTTGGGTCTCCGTGCCAGTATGCTCCCCACGTAAATCTTGCCCAAATTGCGCCTGTAATAAGCCCCAGCGCACCAAAAATCATAGAAACTTCTGTAGCGGCAGTCATAAGAAAATTATATTTTGCGTTGCGAGTACGCAAATACATCACCGCAAAGCCACACGAAGCAAGCAACCAAAACGACATAGCAAACCACATAGGTACGTGGAAATAAAGATTTCGGGCAGTTTCATAGAGGTTTCCTGTTGGCATTTGCGGAATACTTCCCAAAAAGCCCGCCAAAAGGGAGAATATAAGTAGTATAATGGTGAGGATTTTCCACCAAGCTAGTTTCAGTATCATATTTTTTTGTTACATTTTTTGCAAATATACGGTTTTCAAGGCAATATTTTCAAATAATATTCTAGCCATTGTTTGTGTCTTCACAAATAACAACGGCATTTTCAAATAATTTGTTGATTTTTTATTGAAAATACACTTCAAAATCAAAAAAAGAATTAACTTGCATAACGAAGTAAATCATTAAAATCATTCATCAAAATTAAAAATCATTTTTTATGTTAAAAGTAGCGTTCCTTTTTACAGTTGTTTTCTTAGGATTTGTAGCTTGCAAAGGCTCAAAAACAGCAAGCACTACAAATAATTTGACATCTTCCAACCTTGACAAATTCTTAGGTACTTGGATGCGTTCACAAGAGGAAGACAATGGTGGAGAAGTGCTTTTCTACCGTTCTACCGCTGATTTTCAATTTCCTGCAGCACGTGGTCGCACAGGATTTATGTTTGAAAAAGATGGCGTATTCACAGAAATAGGCATTGCACCAGCAGATGGCGCAGAACTTAAAAAAGGTAAATATACTTTTTCAAAAGATGCTAAAAGTATTGCTATCAAATTGGATTCAGGTGAGGCTTATACATTAGAAATTGTTTCTTTTGAAAATAAACTACTTAAAATCAAAAGAAAATAATTGCTTTTAACCAACGAGGTGAATTTTATGAAAATAAAACTCACCTCGTTTCTTGTGAAGTTGGGTGTTTCCACCCGACTTCAATATAGGACAATAAATAACATCTAAAAGCGCATTTGTTGTCAGGTGGAAACACCTGACAACACAGTAAGTTAGAATTGCTATTTAAGAGTAATTTTTGGTAATCCAATTCTTTTTAATACATCATTAGCTTTTGCCAACTTTTCAGGGAACAAATTTTGTCCTTTGTATTTCTCTAAAGATTTGTTAATTACCACAATGGGTGTTTTCCTATTTTTTAATTCTTGTATTGTCATAATGTTAATTTTTAGTGTTTCTTTCTTTGTACTGCATAACCTTCAAAATCTTTATTACCTTCAAAAGGCAACCACTCATCTCCAAATTCACAAAAAATATAGAATTCTTTTTCTACTTCACTAAAGTATTTGTTAATTCCCCTTCTGTAAAGCCTTGTTCTTGATGGTGTACTCCCACTAGCATAAACCCAAGATTCTGGATATTTGTCTGTAAATACAAGTATTGCAGCAACTATAGTTGCTAAAACCTTCTCTGTATCATCATTATTTGATACTATTTTATCATTGATTTTTCCAGTTTTTTCATCTTTATCTCCAAAAGCCAAATTATAAAAGTCTTTTAGATTTGTTTCAGCAAAAATAATTAATTTAGGGATTTTTCCTTTTGGTCCTTCACTCGTGAACTCAAAAATAGTTAAATCTGTGTCTGCATCTAGTTTATATTTTGGTAAATTCATATTTTTTTCAGATTTAATACAAATTTACAATATTTTCATCACATCTGCAAAATATTTCTATTTCTCTTGATTTTTTGGTGAAATTCAGTTAATTTTTCTCCAAATCTCCAAAAAATCACTAAATTTGTGTATGGAAAATTTCGTTGTTTCTGCTCGTAAATACCGCCCAGCTACTTTTGATACGGTTGTGGGGCAAGAGCATATCACGACTACACTCAAAAATGCTATCCAAAATAATCATTTGGCACAGGCGTTTTTGTTTTGTGGTCCTCGTGGCGTGGGTAAGACTACTTGCGCCCGTATTTTGGCTAAAACTATCAACTGTCTTTCGCTCACCAGCGAGGGAGAGGCTTGTGGGCAATGCAGTTCTTGTACGGCATTTCAAAATAACGCTTCTTTGAATATTTATGAGCTAGATGCTGCCTCTAACAACTCTGTGGAGGATATTCGTAGCCTTGTGGAGCAGGTGCGCTATCCTCCACAGCTAGGAAAATATAAAATTTATATCATAGATGAGGTGCATATGCTTTCAAATGCAGCTTTTAACGCCTTTTTGAAGACGTTGGAAGAGCCACCAAGTTATGCCATTTTCATTTTGGCAACCACAGAACGCTACAAAGTCATTCCGACTATACAATCCCGTTGTCAGATTTTTGATTTTAATAGAATTCAGGTCAATGATATTGCGGCGCATCTTGCCAAAATTGCTACCGCTGAAAACATCAATGCAGAGCCAGAAGCACTGCGACTTATTGCCCAAAAAGCTGACGGAGGACTTAGAGATGCACTTTCTATGTTTGATTTAATTGTTACGTTTTCTTCTAATAATGCCATTTCGTATGCAAAAACAATAGAAAATTTGCATATTTTGGATTATGATTATTATTTTAAAATAACTGATGCCTTAATGGCGGAAGATGTGGCAAATAGTTACTTGATTTTCAATGAGATACTAAAAAAAGGCTTTGATGGTCATTTGTTTACAGTTGGGCTTTGCGAGCATTTGCGCAACCTGCTTGTATGCAAAGATGCCAGCACAATAACGCTTTTGGAAGTGTCAAAAGACGTGCAGGATAGGTATTTGCAGCAGTCAAAAGCCGCCACAATGAGTTTTCTTATTTCAGCTATGAATATTATTGGTTTGTGTGATATTCAGTACAAAACCAGCAAAAATCAACGCTTACACGTTGAGCTTTCTTTGCTCAAAATGGCGCATATCAATAAAGCAATCAATTTGGCACGTTTAGCACAAGAGGAAATTACCGTAAAAAAGCGTAATGCCGTAGCTGCCCTCAATGGCGCAACTACGGCACAAAATACTGTAAATAATACTACTAATTCAGTCTTAAAACCTGTTTTTAAGAAAACCATTAATGTGCCTTCTCATAATGAAATAGTAGAAGAAATCAAAAATCCGCCACAAGAGATAAAAGAAATCTTAAAAGAAATCCAAAAAATTGGCACAAGAGAACAAAATTTTACTTCAAATGATATTCAGAATGCCCTAAAAAGGCTTATTAAGGAAAGAGAAAAGTTTTCGCAAGAACAAATTATCCTTAATTCAAAAACGCAAATCAAAGAAAATGTAATTACTTTTTTTATAGTGAGTAATTTGTTGATGAATACTTTTAA
>JAYVGJ010000282.1:0-16008 GCA_043772375.1 Raineyaceae bacterium
TTAAAAGCTGTTTTTTGCTCGTCGTGTTGCTTTCGCAAGTTTGGGCGACCACAAGGGTCGCACCCTACACTTTTTTACAACGGAACTTTTACAGTAACAAAAGATTTAATTTTAATACCGTAAGTCGTACTTACGGCACGTGGTAATAATGGGCATCTCTAAAAACTCAATATGCTTGTTATCATTTCTTTCTAAACCTTCTTTTTTAGGGTTTAATTCAAATGAAATAATTTCATAACACCAAAACACATAATAAAATGACTTTAGAAGAAATAGTAAATTATAGACGTTCTGTAAGACATTATAAAGAACTCCCAATTGATGCAGAAAAAGTGAAGCATTGTATTGAATTAGCCACTTTAGCACCCAATAGTTCTAATATGCAACTCTGGGAATTTTATCATATAACAAATCCTGAAATCCTAAAAAAGTTGGCTATTGCTTGTTTAAATCAAGAATCTGCCACTACTGCCCGACAAATGGTGGTTTTTGTAACAAGGCAGGATTTGTACCGACAAAGAGCAAAAAAAATGATGGCGTTGGAAATTCAAAACGTATTAAAAAACAGTCCTGAATTAAAACAAGAAACAAGAATAAAAAGCTGGAAAATGTATTATGGTAAAATAATGCCTTTTTTATACCTCCGTTTTTTTGGAATTTTTGGAATTTTAAGAAAAATTATAGTCAATATTGTTGGGCTTTTCAGACCAATTGTTTATCAGGTATCTGAAAATGATATGCGAGTTGTTGTTCATAAAACTTGTGCATTGGCAGCTCAAACATTTATGTTGGCAATGGCTAATGAAAACTATGACACTTGCCCAATGGAAGGTTTTGATAGTAGAAAAGTGAAAAATATCTTAAAATTACCCTATGGTGCTGAAATAAATATGGTTATCTCTTGCGGAATTAGAGAAGAACAAGGAGTTTGGGGAGAGAGAATGAGGATTCCCTTTGATGAAGTATATCAAAAAATTTAAAAAATAGAAGATTTGGCGACATAAAAATCAAAGTATCAAAACAATAAGTATCAATAAGCTCAAAAAATGAAAAAATACTGATTATCAACGGACATCCTGACAAGGAAGTGGAAATGTTAGGAAAAGAATAAAAACAAAAAATAAAATTATTCTGAATATGTGAATGACGTAACTTTTACGCCTAATTACGCAACATATCGTTAAAATAATAAACCTACTTTTGTATAACTCCTATATAAACCTTTGATACTTAGCACAAAAATAAATTTATTATGAAAACGAAAACTCTTACAAGCCACGCCTTGCGTGTACTTTTTTTGCTGATGCTATGCACTCTGGCAAGCAACAACGCAGCCTGGGGCGTCACCTATTATAGTGTAAACTCTGGAAATTGGCAATCTTCAAATAAATGGTCATTGACTAGTGGAGGCTCTGATTGTGGCGGTTGTACCCCAGGTGCTACAGATGATGTGGTCATAGAAGGAGGACAAACCATCAATATCACCGCTTCAGGTGCTAGTGTCAATAATATTACTATTGGTAATTCCTCCACATTAACAATGGGTACATTAACAATGGGTAATAATAGCGACCTTAATATAAGTGGTGATTTTACAAATAATGGCACATTTACCGCTAGCGCAAGTAGCATTATTACTTTTCAAGGGGCAAATACACAAAATATTACGGGTGCTACTACTTTCAATAACCTCACCATCAACAAAACAACTACCAATAATGCAGTAAATGTAAATAATTTTATTGCTATGATGGGAACACTTACGCTTACAGATGGTTTGTTGGTAGCTAATAACAGCGAAATAAGGCTGACTGGAGCGTTTAATGCGCAATTAGCAGGTGCGCCTTTTGGACTTACTAATCATATAGTTACGACATCTCCAAATGGCAAAATTGTAAGAGAAAATGTAAGTATTTCTGCGGGTGACACAGAACTTGTGTTTCCTGTAAGTGCCGCCATAACAGGTTATACCCCAATTTCTATCACTAATACTAGCACAAGCACTATCAATTATGGAAATATAGCAGTGGGAGTGCGTGCCTCTGGAACGGCAATTCCTGCGCTTTCTACCTATGTTAATAGCATTTGGAACATTGCCATTAGTGGTAGTACAAATGCCGTTATGACTTTTGGCTGGAATAATGCTACCAATCTTGTTGGCGTTTTACCTAACACAACCACCGTAAAACAGTCTAACGGTGTTACTACACCTGTTTGGACACCTATCACCACAACTCCTTATACGTTGCTTGCGCCTAGCATTACAGCTATTGTGCCTGCAGGAACGGGGATAAATAGAGATTTTGCTATTTTTGCACTAGCAGCGACAGTGCCTAGCACGACCTTTGCTTCTTTTGCTTCTGGTAATTGGGCAGATGGCGCAAATTGGGCAGTATCACCTAATTTAACTATTTCTTGTAATTGTTTACCACTCGCAAACGCTGATATAACCATACGAACAGGGCATACAGTAACCGTTAATTTGGTAGGAGATATTGCTACTGGTATTTCTGTTGATATAGAAAATGGAGGCACTCTTTCCCTTGAATCAACGCTTACAAGCGCATTTACATTGCTCAACCTCAACGCAGTAGCAGGTGCAAAAATCATAGCCAAAAATAATTTTCTTCCCATTGTAACCACTGACAATACATTTGCTACCGCTAATACAACAGTAGTATTTGCAGGAAATACCGCATTTCCTATTCCTATAGGATTTGTGGGGTTTACGACAGCGGGTTACCAAAATCTTACTATTTCTGGTACGAACATAAAAACGCTTTCAAATGATATTGTTGTCAATGGCACACTTGTTATTAATAATAATGCTACACTTGATGCAGGCGCAAACAGACAAATTACCCTAAAAAAGAATTTGATGAATAATGGCAGTTTTGTAGCTAGAAATGGTACTGTTATGTTGATGGGTTCAAACGCTCAAATCATAGAAGGAGCAAGCATTTTACCTGTTTTTTATACGCTTTCAATCAATAATTCTAATAACGTCACGCTTAATAATCCTATTGCTGTTGCAGGTACGCTCACGCTCACCAACGGCAAACTGATAACTAATGCTGCCATAACACTCACAAACATACCTAGTAGCCAACTTGGTATAACTTTTGGCACCAATAATTATATTGTTACAAATGCTCCAAACGGTAAACTCATAAGAAATGGTTTGCTTACGGCAACGGCTTACCCATTTCCTATTGGAACAAGTGCAAAATATACACCTGTGATAATTACTGGCACAAACGGAGTAGCAAACATTAGTGCAAGCGTGGTGGCTGCGAGTGGTGTTGGCTTGGGTAATCCTGTGGGTTTTGTGCCTTATATTTGGAATATTTATGAAACTGCACAAACCGCCGTTATTCTAAATGCTCAATTTAATTGGAATGTAGGAGATGCCGTAGGGCTTACGCCTGCGACAAAAGCACAACGCTTGCAAGGAGTTCCGCAAGCGTGGACACTAGGACAAAGCAACTATGTTACGACATCACCAAACGAAATAATTGTTACAAATGTGGCTCTAACAAGTAATGCAGATAGGCAATTTGCGGTTTTTGTTCCGCTTGTTACTCCAGTAGTTGTGATTCCGCTTGCTCCAGTAGTTCCACTAGCTGTACCAAATACTAATATAAGATTTGTGCCTATTGTTCAAAATGATCCTAATATGGTGGAGTTTTCGTGGTCGCCCGTTGTGGGCGCACAAAGCTACGAAATGCACATAGGTACATACGTAAACAATCTTATGGTTTGGAAAGCGTCTATTACTAGCGGTTTTGTTGTCAGTCCTTCTCTTATTACTTATCAAAATAAAAATATTGAATATGACGTAATCACTTATTATAGCGTGAGAGCTATTGCTGGAGCAAGTGCATCTAATTCTAATTCTAATTGGAGTAATAGTGTGGTCATTTTTGTTTCTAGTTTCAATAATCCAGCTACTGCACTCAATACGGAGATAGAAAATGAGATAAAACTGTTCCCTAACCCTACAAGTGAGGCATTTGTAGTGAATACGGAAAACATTAATGACTCATTTTTCAAAGACAATAATATTACTTTTGTTCTGATGGATATGGCAGGGAAAAACGTTTTGACAGACAAAACCACACAAGGATTGCCCTATAAAATGTCTTTGGAGAGTGTGCCAAGTGCTTTGTATTATTTGAAGATAATAGGAAAAGAAGGGACAATAGTCAAGAAAATAAGCAAAAAATAAAGATTTTTTGGTTTTTATAAATTTATCCTAAAATTAGGAATATTCTAATTTTAGGATTATTTTTGTGCCAAGATGAAACACACAGAAAAGGGACTTTTTGGTGAAAATCTTGCCTGTGATTATCTCCAAAAACAGGATTTTGAGATAATTAAGCGCAATTTTCGTTATAAAAAAGGTGAAATTGATGTTATCTGCAAAAAAGAGGACACTTTAATTTTTGTGGAAGTAAAATACCGCACTTCTGATGCCTTTGGAATGCCTGAAAACAGCGTTAATGCTACAAAAAAGAAGATTCTTTTGCGTACCGCTAACGAATATATTTTCCAAGAAGATTGGCAAAATGATATTCGTTTTGATATAATTGCTATTTTGCACAAAAGTAATCAAGAACCTGAAATAATGCACTTTGAAGATGCTTTTTATTAACTTAAATAGCTTAATTACTTAATTATCAATATTTTGTATTCATTCATAATTCATAATTCATAATTCATAATTCATAATTCATAATTCCTTATGCTTTTAATTTTGTACTTTGTACCTCGTAGCTCACTTTTTCCTGCTGTCTTAATTCCTCTAAAATCTCTAAACGGTTTTTTTGCGTTTTGAGCTTAAAATACCAATCTAAAATAGTATAAGCAAATACCGCCAGCAAAATTGTTGCTCCTGCAAGATATACGGGCAGTTTTTCACGTTCTCCCAAAATAAAATAAGCCAAGCCAAAGCCATAAACAGGCTCTAAATTAACGGTAAGATTGATAGCAAAAACACTAAATTTTTTCATAAGTTTTACGCTCATAGCATAGGCATACACCGTACATACAAACGCCAAGATAGCAATATAAAGCCAGTCAAAGCCTTTTAAGGCAAAATTAAGTGTTTGATTTGGTGCAAAGAAATACTGATAAATAGGTAAAAAAATGATAACAGCAAGCAATGCGCCCAACATTTCGTAGAACGTAATGGTATAATGATTGTGTTTTTTGATGAGTTTTGAGTTGATAATGCTAAAAATAGTTCCAAAAATAGTGGCAATAATAGCAAGAAGCAAACCTTTTGTATAACTTATTTCTGTGGCAGAAACAAAATAAAGCCCTGCTACAATCACCACGCCAAGTATAATTTCTAGCCAACTTATGCGCCTGCGAGAGATAATTGGGTCTAGCAAACTTGTCCAAAAAGAGGACGTAGCCATTCCTATAAGGCATATTGACACGTTGGAGAGTTGCGCTGCACCAAAGAAAAATATCCAATGCAAGGCAATAATTGCGCCTGTGGCAAGGAATTTCCAAAGATCTTTTTTATCTACTTTAAAACTTTTTTTCTGAAAATAAAAAATAGCCCAAAGCCCAATGACAGCAAAAAGCGTTCTATAAAAAACAAGTTCTACATAAGGAATTGTTACAATTCTGCCCAGAATTGCGGTAAATCCCCAAATAAAAACAATAAAATGTAGTTGTAAGTAATCTTTAAATGAAGGCAAAGTCATTGAATACGTAAAAATTATAAGTTGATAATAGTTAGGTGTAGCTTCCAGAAAGTTTCCAACTTTCGGGAAGTTTTACAGGTTATGTATGTTTTTTAGGCGAGAATTAAGCATCAAAAATCATACCTGAAAAAATAATTTTAAATTTTGCAAAATTACTAAAATGCTTACGAATTACCAAATTTTAAAAAAATCTCTTTTTGAAAGATTTTTGAAGGAAATTTTTGTACTTTTGTGCGAAATAATACAGAAAAATAAAGTTAATAATTTCTAATAATTTCTAATAATTTTTATGAAAAATAAAAAACGTTTCAGCAAAACTACAATTTTACCATTTTTAGCTATTTTAATAACTATTTTTGGTACAGCTTATGTTTTCCAAGCACCATCTAAAGAGGTTGTGGTGGCTTTTTATAATATTGAAAATCTTTTTGATACAGAAGACGACCCCAATATCAATGATGAAGATTTTTTGCCAGAAAGTAAAAGTAAATGGACAAAAGAACGCTACAATGTCAAATTAGACAGACTTTCTGAAGTAATTTCACAACTTGGAAGTGCTGATGCACCTGATATTTTGGGACTTTGTGAGATTGAAAACAAGAAAGTCATTGAAGATTTGATTGCTATGCCAAAACTTGCCCCAAAAAAGTATGGTATTGTGCATTATGATTCTCCTGATGAGCGTGGAATTGATGTTGCATTGATTTATAAAAAAGCTATTTTTACTGTTTTTGATAGTAAAGCTATTAAAAGTATTTTTCCTAATAATCCTACAGACCGCACACGTGATATTTTGATGGTTTCTGGGGTGATTGGTGGACGTGATACGCTTCATTTGTTTGTGGCGCATCTTCCCTCACGTAGAGGTGGGCAAGATGTGAGCGAAAGTAGCCGTATTTTTGTGGCGGAGCAAATCCGTAGTGAAGTTGATATGCTACAAAAAAAATCTCCAAAAGCCAATATTTTGATTATGGGAGATATGAATGACGAACCCAACAATAAAAGTATGAAAGATGCTTTGAAAGCCAAAAAAGAAACTAAGTATATGAAAAATGGAGAACTTTTTAACGCAATGGGCGTGCTAAAAGACCAAGGTAAAGGCAGCTACAAACACGACGGAAAATGGAATATGCTTGACCAAATCATTGTTTCTAAGGCTATGGCAGAGAAAAAATCAAAACTTTATTATGTAAAAAATTCTGCACAAGTTTTTATGCCAGAATTTTTGCAAGAAAAAGAAGGCAAATTTAAAGGAAATCCGTTTAGAACTTATGCAGGAACTAAGTATTTGGGTGGTTATAGCGACCATTTTTCTGTGTTTGTTAAACTAAAAAGAAAATAGATTTTCCGTTACTAAATGATGTTACATAAAATGTATGTGTAGATATGCACTGCAGTACATATCTACACAGCAAGTCATTAGAAAATCAAAAATAAACTGTCAAAAAACAATTTTTTACGTAATTTTACGTAATCTAAACTATAAACAACGTAAATTTTTATATTCAAACTTCCCATTCAGCCATTGAACGACTCATTAGTAATTATTCCGACTTATAACGAAATAGAAAACATTGAATCCATTATTAGGAAGGTGTTTTCTTTGCCAAAAAGTTTTGATATTCTTATTGTTGATGATGGCTCACCAGATGGTACTGGGCAAAAAGTAGAAGACTTACAAAAAGAATTTCCTGCTAATTTATTCTTGGAAAAAAGAACAGGCAAACTTGGGCTAGGAACGGCTTATATTCACGGATTTAGGTATGCGCTCAACAAAAAATATGACTATATTTTTGAAATGGACGCTGATTTTTCTCATAATCCTGATGATTTGGTACATTTGTATGAAGCTTGCAAAAATGGAACTGATTTAGCTATTGGCTCACGTTATGCCACAGGCGTAAACGTGGTAAATTGGCCAATGCACAGGGTTTTGATGTCGTATTTTGCTAGTAAATATGTGGGTTTCGTTACAGGAATGCCTATTTCTGATACTACCGCAGGTTTTAAATGCTATAAAAGAAGAGTTTTAGAAATTATCAATTTAGATAATATTAAGTTTGTGGGGTATGCTTTTCAAATAGAAATGAAGTTTAAGACGTGGAAATATGGTTTTAAGGTTACGGAAGTACCTATTATTTTTACAGACCGCACCAAAGGCAAATCCAAAATGTCTGCTAATATATTCAGAGAAGCCTTTTTTGGTGTTATCCAACTCAAATTAAGTAGCTGGAGAAAGAAAAAATGGTATAATCTTTAAGAATTACGAATTTTCAATTACGAATTACGTTTTTAGAATCCCTTTCAAAAGTTTGTTTGAGAGGGATTTTTTATATTTTACTCACCTTTCACACCTTATTTAGAAGTTTCTGTTTTTCCAAGAAAATGCTTTTAAATTCCCTATTTGGCTGATTATTCCAATAAAAATCACGTAGAAAGGATAAACCAAAAACGTAATAGGAATGTAAAAAATCTTATTTTTTTCTCCCAAAAAGCACAAAATTTGACTTAAAAAAACAAATTCCAAAACAAATCTTATCAAAATAGGAATAAGAAAAGTAATATCAAAAAATGCCATTATTCCACTAAAAAGCATCATTATATTCACCAAAAAGACAAAAAAAGCCAATACTTTAGGGGCAAACCCCTCATAATATTGCCATTTGCTTGCCCAGCGTTTGCGTTGGTTGATAAAACTTGAAAGCGTTTTTTGTGTTTGCGTACTCACAATAACACGCTTATCACGCAGGAAAGCTACTTTTTTCGGATATTTTTTAGCTATTTTGTGCATCAAAAATTCATCATCTCCAGAAATAAGATGCGCTACACCAGCATAACCTGAAACCTCTACAAAAGCACTTTTTTTGTAGGAAAAATTAGCTCCATTGCACATATTAGGCATATTTAGCCCCAAACAAGCAGCACCACTTCCTACAAGACTAGCAAACTCAACAACCTGCATTTTCTCAAAAATATTACTTGCACCAGCAAAATATACAGGCGCACTCACACAAACGACATCATTTTGCGTATAAAAATCAGCCATAACAGTAAGCCAAGTAGGTTTTACCCCACAATCAGCATCAGTACACATTATTATCTCGCCTTGTGCCTTAGAAATAGCTTGCGTGATAGCTCTTTTTTTGGGTGAAATAATATTTTCATTAACATTATTATCCAGCAAAATTATACTAAAATTACTGTTTTTAGCGTAGTTTTGTACTATTTCTTTGCTTTTATCCTCAGAAAAATCATCAATGATAAGTAATTCAAAATGTGTTTTTGGATAAGTTTGTCTGCTAATATTTTCCAAAAGTGATAAAATAGTAGTTTCCTCATTGCGCATCACGACCACAATGCTAACAAAAATAGCATTTTCTATGTTTTTATTAGTCTGAACTACTTTGAAATTTAAAGTTTTATTCCAGCCAAAAATAAGTATAATAATCATTATACCATAAACAATAGCAAAGAAAAGAAATAAGTAAATGATGAGTTCTTAATTATGATTTTAATAAAAAGTATTGATAATAAACCTAAATGCTTTTTGCTAGAAAACCAAAGAAAGTGTTAGCCACGCTGTTTTTAGGTCGTTTTGCTCTAATAAATGTTGTGCTTTTTTATGCAAATCTTCTAAATTTCTGTTAGAATTCTTATCAAAATTTATACTTTCTTTGAAGTTTTTTATCTCTTCTGCAGTTGGAAGTTTTTCTACGTTGGCAAGCCGTCCAAGATTATTGGCAGAAAGTATATGGCTTTCCCTTACGTGCAAAGGCAAATTATCAAAACCAATTCCTTTGCTAACAAGCGGTTTAGGAATTTCAAAAAGTGCCTCTGGAATAACTCTACAATAATAATCTCCACCCATACGAGCCACCAAATCCATCTTTGGAGTATTTATTTTGCCGTTTTCGTCCAAAATATTTTCGTTGAAATGCGCCATTACTATCTCACAAATAACAAGGTTTCCTGCACCTCCTTGTGTGCCTGTCTGTATGACTTGCTGCACAATGCACTCAAATGCCACAGGAGCTTCCTCCACACGTGGAGGACGTATTTTATCTGATTTTATTTCAGTAAAACCTGCCTTAATAAACTCATTTACGCCTTTTTCGTATTCCGTGCTGGCAAGCGACATCTGCTCCACCATAGGGAAATTCACAATATTTATCACCACTTCTGGTACTTCTAATACATTTTCTAGCGTATGTTTGATAGTATTATCACGCACACGACGAGCAGGGGAAAATATCAAAAGCGGAGGATTTGAGCCAAAAGCATTGAAAAAACTAAAAGGACTAAGATTTACGTTGCCTTCTTTGTCTATGGTGCTTGCAAATGCAATAGGACGAGGCGCAATAGCTCCCAACATCAAAGCGTGAAATTCACCAGTAGAAATATCTTTTGGGTTGATTGTTTTGGTCATTTTGTCTAAAATAGAGAAACTTCCCGAAAGTTTGCAACTTTCGGGAAGTTAAGTGATACAATTTTATCTTTTTACAATTTTGCCTATTTTTTTGGCAGTTGCGCCATCTAAAATGGATTTTACGGTGATATAATAAATATAAAATCCGTCTGCTATGCGCTCACCATTAGCATTTTTGCCATTCCATTCAAAGGCTTTGCTGCGTGCCTCACTGGCTAAAATAGTAGATTGTGAAGTAGTTATTTTTTGCCCTGTAAGGTTTACTATTTCCAAACTTACTTCCAAATCTTCTCCTGCTCTATTATGTTCAAAATAAAAAACCGCAGTTTCACTATCATTAAAAGGATTTGGTGCAGAAAACACATTGATAATTTCTAATTGGCCCTTTTCAACCACTCTAAAACTAATTGTTTTTTCAGTAGAATTGTTGTGTGTGTCCCAAACCTTAAAAGTAAGCGTGTGCGCTCCTACTGGCAAATCATACAAAGGAAAGCGCAAAATACCACTTTTATAAGTATCCAAATCAGCCGTATAAAAGTTATTCAAAATAAATGTATTATCTTGATTATCATCTAAATATGCCGTAATGGAATGCCCTACGCCTGCATCAGAAATATTAATACCATTATCATCAGAAAGTTTTGCTATAAAAGTAGCATTTTTGCTCACAAGCCCCCCATTTTTGAAAGAAAAATCATTCATAAAAAGCTCCGCAACAGGTGGCGTATCATCATTTGAAACAATAGGAGAACTTCCTCCAACCAAAATATCATTTTTGCCACCGTTGGCATCTCTATTTGGAGAGCCATTTAGGGCGTTGTTTTGTGCATAAAACAGTATTCTACCCATTCCAAAGGTATAATTGATGTCTTTTGGTGCAACAAATTCTACCATAAATTTACCATTTGTGATGGTTGCTTTCCCCTCAAAAAGTTTGGTTTCACGCACCTTAAAAGTCGTTATAGGCGTTTCTAAGGTACTTCTAACCGTTATTTTATCATAAACTACTACATCAAGCGTACCATTAAAATCAGCGTTTAGTGTGCCTACAAAATTCTGTATTTCCCCTTCAATTTTTATTTTCGCAAGTGCTTTAATGGTATCTTGTGTGATGAGAATATCTTTATCATTGATTTTTTTGATAATAACTTTGTCTTCTGGATATGCCAGACGCATAGAAGGGTCACCAAGTAAGGTAAAATTACGGTTTCCAGTTCCTAAAAGGCTATTATTTTTAGTTTTACGCATCACATCACCAATACGAGGCATCTTGCCGTTAATGGGTTTAAAGACATTATCCATATAAAACGCACTGTTTACAGCAAAATTACTGCTAGAAAAAACAGGTCGTGTAGTGGCTACAAGCCCTATTGCACCTCCATTGGCATTAAGCAAAGCAAGTTCTGCACCAGAAGAAGTATATTGGCCACCGTCATAACGCCCAAACTCGCAAGTAGCTGTTACAAAAAATGGCATATTATTAAGATTTCGCCAAGAAGTTATATCATTAAGCACCAAAATCCCTTCTTCCGCCCAGCCAATCTCTGCACCGTGACCTGTATAATTGACAATTAGGCTACCTTGTTCTACGGCTTGTGTGAGCAGATTTTTCACTTTTGGGCTATCCTGACCGCCATTTGCATTTGGTTGTTTATCATAAGCAGCTACAAAAATTTTATCAGCCGCAAAAGAATACGTGTTATTTACATCATTAGCAAGCGCATCAGCTTGCGAAAGATGTATATTAAAATCTCCATCATCAGCTACAAAAGCTACTTTATTGCGCCATTTGCCATAAGTTTTTGGTTGATTTGCATAATAAATTAGTTTATTTACAACTGCTTCTGCCTCTGCAAGTGTGGCAACAGGCAATCTCCCCACACCAATATCCATTGTGTATTCGTCTGGTGTTGGGCTTTCTTGCCAAAAACCATCAGTAGCCTTCAAAAAGCCATAATAATCATCAGAACTATAACTATTTATTGGGTGCAAAGACTCTCTCGCCTCATAAGTCGGCACTTTATTACGGTAATTAGTTTCACCTTGTAGATTTTTATAATCAAAAGACGCATCTCCAAAAAGTAACAAATATTTAAAAGTAGTTGGGCTTTTATCAAAAAATAGCTTTGCACAATCACGCAGAGCCGTAACGTCAGCACGCCCAGACGAAAATTCGTTATAAATTTCTTCTAAAACCACTACCTCAACGCTCAAAGCATCATTTGTACGCCTAAATTGCGCCAAACGGTCTGCTTGCACTTTTAGGTCTTTTGTGGTGATAATTAGCAAATTAGGAGCAGATAGACTATGAATATTCTGGTTAGGAATTGCGCCAACAAGTTCAGGAGAAGGAAAAGTATTTCCTTTGAAAACAATAAATTCTTTTGGTAAAATAGGCGTTGCAAGTGGATTTAGACTTGTATTTGCACCAAAAGTGGCAGTATTTCCATTCAGAACGAAATTTTGTTTTTGAGGAAGAACAGGGTTAGAAATATCCCAAATACTTGTATTATTATCAATATTTTGAACAGAAAAATCAGCAATAAGTGTGGAAAGACCTTGAATAGAGCGGAAAATAGTTTGCGCACTATTTGGAGTTTCATACAAAGCGAGATTTCTTTTGAATTGTAGGCGGTAATAGTTCAGAAGTCCACGAGCAGCCGTATTTCCGTTGTTTGCAAAAGTATAATTGATTGGAAAAACCGCAAAATTTGATAAGTTATTCGTACTTACTCTAAAAATATCTGTTTTGTTTGTTCCTTGTGGGTTGTATCTTCCAAGTGGCGTATCATTAAGTAGCTGATTACCAATATTTTGCGTACCTGATTTGATAGAAAAATTAGTGTTACTATTTTTGGAGCTAATACTTGCTACCATAGAGATAAACACTAAATCTGTATTGGGAGCTATTCCCGTAAGGTTTTCTGTAAAATCATAGCTTGCTGTTGTGCTGAAAACCTCCCCATACCATTCACGCCCAGAACCATTTTGAGTTGCTAATTGCAACAAATTGAACTTATCTATCTCGTGAAAAATGCGCTCATCATACGTGTTGATGCTTTGTGTGCCTCCGCTTATGTTTGCCTGCGTTTGCAGGCGTGTGCCTGCGGTGCTTGCAATGGTGATAAAGTAGTAATTTTTGTCTGAATAAAGATTTTTTTCGTGTTCAAAAAGCTGTGTTGTGGCATTGTATTCCCATTTATTTGCATCTTGTGCATAAAAAAGGATATAATCATCATTATTAAAAACATTATCTTCTTCACCAACAACCAAAATAGCGTTTTCTTGCAAATCTGTGGGACGAGTGGTAGCGTTTGCTTGTGGCAACATACCGCCCTGATTGCCATACAGACGTATATTTTTTGGGTTGATGCTAGCAGGATTTAGCCCCCACGTTTGCAAATCTGCAAAAGTAATTTTATGAATACCCGTTTTGCTAATGGCTATTTTTACAAAATTACCATTGCTAAGAATAGAATTTTGTGCAAAAACTACTTTTAACGGCAAAATAAGCAATAAAAATAGTAAAGGCAATAATTGTAATACAGAAAGATAAGAAATATGTTTTTTCATATTATTGGTGATATTGTTCTAGTTTTGGTTTTATTAGCAAAAATTGTGCAGATTTTATTAACTCTCTGCTTTTTCTTTGTTTAGGATAACGTCAATCAAAGTCTTATTCTGCACTAACAAATGGCTAATAATCTCTTTATCAGTACCTTCAAAATTCCCCATTTTAGAATCTCCTCCCTGTTGCGCAATATTATTGAAAATTTGTTGCGCACTAAGCCCGTTAATAATATCAGTAGACTCTTTTCCTAGTTTTTCTGCCATATCTTCTATCTTGTCAAGTGTGAGGTTGGCTTTGCCATTTTCTATTTGGTTGTAATATTTTTTAGATATACCCAAAAAGTCTGCCATAACGTCTTGATGCCAGCCTTTTTCATTTGTACGTATATCTTTTAAGTTGTTAGCAATATTGAGGTGCAATTTTTTCATAGAATTTTAGAAGGATAATAGGATTATTTCACAATTATAAATAAATTGTAGCTACAAAACAAATTATTCAGCAGGTAATGCCAAATAACTTGGCAGGTAATATAAGTAACCCAACAGGTAATAGCATATTACCCAGCAAATTTGTAGAAGAGATATTTTACCTTTACCTTTGTGCAAAATTTAAACATCTTCTAAATCTTTCTTTATGCTAAAAAAACAAACAAGCAAAATACTTGTATTTTTGCTGATGTTGGGAATATTATATGGTTGCAAACGCCATCTTTTAGACCCACTAAACCCACAAACACAACTTCCTCCAAAAGTCAAACTTGACAAAGTCAAAGGCTTTTATGAGAATGGTAGGTATAAAAACCAACCAAAACGGACTTCTTCTAACGGCAACGAAAGAATGACTGCTGCCGATTCTGCTCGTTTCAAAGATTTTGAACCACAATGGGACAAAACAGAAGTAGAACTTTTGCCCAACAACGAAAAAATGCTGATTGTACCTGTGGTACGAAATTTGCGAGTAAGTTACAACCAAGAAATAGCTTTTATACGTAGGCTTTGTATACGTGTGGATGCGAATGAGGATTTTTTGGAAGCAAATATTGTAGAACTGGTAGGAAATCTTACCTTTGTAAAAGAAAATCATAATACTATTTTTAAAAACTACAAAGAAAATAATATTGCGGGGTTTTCTGGAGCAATAGCTGTTTATGGATTAGCCTATAATTTTAGTTCTGCTGAACAATTTGATAATGGTACAAATACAAATAATGAGTTTGTAACTGTTTTTGATGGCGTGAGTGGTTGTATAAAAGTGTGTGATGAGCAAACATTACAAGTAATATTTGTCATATGTCCTAGTCCTGGTGACGGAGATGGTGGTAGTGGTGGTACATTTACTTGTCAGTGTCCAGGTGGTGTACATATTCCTTCTTGCTCTGCATATAGTCCACCAGCAAATCCAGGCACTATAACTCCGCCTTATGTACATACACCTTACGTACCGCATGCACCTCAAGGACCTGGATATACGCCTCCTATTTATTATCAGGATGGGTATTATCCTTTTATAGGTACTGGTGGGAGCGGTTATCCTTATCCAACTGTTGGAAATCCCGTATTTCAGTGTAAATGTAAAACATGTTTAAGACCACCTATAGTAGTGCCACCTCCACCAGTTGTACCATTTGTGCCACCACCCCCACCGCCAATGCCACACCCAGGAATGTATCTTGAAGATGGTGTTTGGTATTTCCCGCCACTACCAGCAGACCCTGGTGTGTCGTGGGATCATGGTTGGGGTGATGGCGTGCCAAGAGACAAAAATGGTTACGAGATAGTAGTAAATACCGCTATTGAAGATACTGATGGTATCTTGGCTAATTATGTTAGTGAGATGAAAGATGTAACAACATCAATAAAAACAGTTTTATTAGCTCCTAGTAACCCAATGAAACTCACACCAGCACAACTAAATGTACTACGCACAACAGTTTTACCAGAAAGAGAAAAAGCACTTGCAGAGGCAAACGAAATGATGACAACAACAAAAGCCCAATATCAGATAAAATATGTGGCTAATAATGCAGATGGAGGAAGCACTTACTATAACCCTACTACTGGAAAGATAGTAATGGAGATAATTAACCCTAATGGTGCTGGCGCACCTAAAAATGGTTGGTCAAATGCCATGCACGAAATGAAACACGGATTTCAGTTTTTGGAAGGGAAAACCTCTTTTGATAAATTGACTGGTAACAATACTATGGACAGTTTTAGGCAGCTATTTTGCCTTTTTTGATAATTTTGTCATAGTTTGGGTGTAATTTAATAGCATTTAAGTCCAAATCTAAGTTG
>JAYVGJ010000283.1:0-12414 GCA_043772375.1 Raineyaceae bacterium
CCAAACGCCAAACGCCAAACGCCAAACGCCAAACGCCAAACGCCAAACGCCAAACGCCAAACGCCATTAAATCTTAGTAGAATGGTAATTTTAGCTGTTCTTTTCTCCTCTTTTGCTTTCCTAGCAAACGCTCAATTATTTGTTCCTAATGGAACTGTTGGTAACTCTGGTAATACCAGTATTGGTATTAGAACTTCAGGCTCTCAATATCCTTTTCATGTATGGGATGGTGGCACAAATATATGGACTGGTATTGGTATAGACCCTGGAAACAATCCCACAGAAATAGGCAAATTATTTGCTTATAAAAACCCAGGATTTTTACTTTTTGCTGGTGGGCAAGACTCTGGTCGTGGACAATCTGGAATTTTTCTTGGTTCAAGTTTGGGTGGACAAAGAATTACACAACTTTCACAAAGTTTTCATTTTAATGTTGTTGATTATACGACATTTTTAAATGGAACAGCGCAAGGCACAAATATTGTGAGAATAGATGACACTTATAATTCTGTTACATATGCACCAGAAGGTCCTCATTTACGTGTGCTTGGTGGTATCAAAGCGCAAAAAGTTACAGTTACCCAAAATGTCTGGGCGGATTATGTTTTTGCAGACGACTTCAAACTGCGCCCACTCGCAGAAGTAGCTACTTTTATTGGCAAAAACAAACATTTGCCTGATGTGCCTTCTCAAAGCGAAATCACAACCAACGGCTTAGATTTGGGAGAGATGCAAAAAATCCATATGCAGAAAATAGAAGAACTTACCCTGTATCTTCTAGAGCAAGAAAAACGTATCCAAGAACTGGAACGAAAATTGTTGGAAATCTCCAAAAAGAAATAAAGTGTTTGAACCAGGATTTTTAGGATTTACGAGATGAAAAAGATAATACATTTTCTTGTCGTTTTTATATTTTGTATAATCCTTCTAATCTTACAATCCTAAAAATCCTGCTTCTGACAAATGAACCCGCAAATAACCCTACTACGACTATGAAATACACTATTTTTATATCTGTATGGCTGTTGCTTTTTGGTGGTTGCCAAAAATGCAAGAAAGACCCTGCACCTGACCCTTGCTTAGGCGTGAAAAAAGCCAATTTCAAAATCTATGAACAAGTAAGTGATAGCCTTTTTGAAACGGATAAGGCTATGATTGCTAATTTTATAGTTTTTGAAGCTGATGAAGTTTATGATAGTTACGAGTGGAAAGTAGGTAATGATGCACGCACTTGGACAACTAAAAAGTTTAGTTTGCGCTTTACAGACATAACCATACCACTAGAAGTACGCTTGATAGCTAAGCGAAAGCCACGCCCAGATTGCATACCCAATGATGATGGAGTAGATACCATTGTAAAACCCTTTCAAATAGTACCATTTATAGAATCTAAGCTACTAGGGAAATTTCAAGGGTATATCAAAGAGGGGATATCACTCGTAGGAAATCCTCTAGATACTTTTACAGTTGATGTTTACCAAAATCCAAACTATCCTATAATAGTTTTTCCCGCTTTTGTGGTTGACAATTTTAAAAGAGGAAATTATCCAAGAATAAGTGGTAGTCCTGACGCATTCAATAATGATGGCAATATTGGTTATAGGGCTATGAAAGGTAATGCAAGAGAATGGTATGTAATAAACAGAAATTCTGATAGTATTACTATAAAAGCTGATAAAGACTATTACGCTGGGCAAAATCAAGCAGAATTTAAAGGAAAAAGACTAAATTAAAAAAATAAAATGAAATATCTCAAAATAATATTTTTACTGTTTATTGTAGTAGTAAACAGCTACGGGCAATCACTTTGTCCACCTAATGGAATTAGCACCAATCCCACTAATCCAGTTAATAATTTGACACCACTCAAAAAAAATACTTTTGATTGGCGTACTGAACGCTACAATTTCAACTATAAAAACGGAAGGGTTTATAACATGGAATCTCCGTTTTACAACTCGTACGCAAGTTCTCCTCATGCTATTAAACTTGTACTTATCAAAGATATGAAAGTGGAAGACGGCTGGGAATTGATAAGAAGGGACTTGGGCTATGATGACGACAACGTAACAAAAAGTATTACAGATGTTCAATACCCAGTTGTTTTGCTTTATAATAAATATACAGGGTTGTTACGAATGTTTACAGCAGCTAAATTTGAGGATTTAAATAATGGTGTTTTTAGTTCTATGTCATTTGAAGTCAAAATGGCTGGTTTTGCTACATCTACTTTTACATCAATTGATAGCCCTGTATTGGAGTATAATAACTTGATGTTACCAGCAGCGAAAAGCACTTTTAATGGCTCTGATTTTAGGTGGTTTTATGCAGATTTTCAGACAAATTACGACCCTTGCACTTGTTTACAAACTTCTCAGATTTACATTAATTTGTACCCTATACAAACAGCTAATGTGCAGTTATCTGGCTCTTTAACTGGTACTGTTACTTCTATTGGTGCTACTTCTAGTGATGATGAAAAAAAATGGTCATTTTCAAAAGATAATTTGATAAATTCCGTTGAAAAGGGTAAGCAAACGTATGAAAGTATTGAAGCCTTCAAAAACCAAGAATTTGCTAAATTGGAAGGGGCGTACCAAAAAACTACCAGCAGTATTTCCAGTCAATTACTAAGTTTCTTTGGTTCGCAACTTGCAACAAAAAAAGAGGATAAAAAGAAGGAAGTTGAATCTTTTACAAAATTATTGTCTAAAAGTGGATTTTTGAAGGAAGGTTTAAAAGCAGCTCCAGTTATTGGTGCAGGGGTTAGTTTTTTAACTTCATTTATTGCAGGTGGCAATGAGAGTGCGCCAGACCCTCAAAAAGTAGAAATAATGCCTATGGCAATCAATGCAGAGATAAAATTAAGTGGAACTATTACCACAGTTCCCCAAGCGAAAATTACGAGTACATTCGCTACTCCTGGCTCATTACCTAATGCTAACTATCTAGGAAATTGGTATCCCTATTACAACGAAACATTAGGTATTTTAAATATCTTAGAAAAGCCAGATGTAACCAATACGGTTCGTACAAGGGCATACGGTAAAAATCCAGACTTCTGCAAGCTAGAAAATTATTATCAATTAAATAAGGCTATTGATTTTGTGGTAAATCCTGCGGCAGGTTTCAAACCAAATCCAGAAGTACAAGTTGCTTATGTATTTGAGTACGGAGATGCAACTGATGTTAATATAAATATTTTAAATGGTTTGGTAGAAAAACGCTATGCTTCATATTTAGAGGTAGAAGGAATAGCTTCACTGCGTACTCCATATATCCCAATACGTCTTCTTCCAGATTATGTGGCAGTAGCGGATTTGAATAGTGGTACATATTCACCTAATACTCAACCTGGATTGTGTCAGCAAGTAGCAACTCCTAGAAAGGTATATTTGAAATTTTTAATAAATTTGGAGCGTAAAGATGCAACAGCAAAAACACAAAATGTGTTATATGTGGTAAAATATGAAGTAAATCTTGTTAATTATTCTACAACAAAATTTATTTCTTCACCTATGCCTGCAACGACTGGACCTTATTTGAATAACCAATATTGGATACCTGTAAGAAATGGATATACTTATCAGCTTTATGATAAAGTTACTATTCAACAAAAAATAATACCTTTGGCATCTAATATTGTAAAGATACAATCAGGGGAGATAATAGTAGAAATTCCACAAATTACATCACTTGGAGATATGATTTTAGACTCTAGCTTGGGTGGTGAGGTTGTTTTAGAGAGTATGAGCAATTTAGAAACTGCCTCACAAGGACGTGTGATTAGCTTTTGTAATGATGCCAAATATAAAGAAGATGTTAGCAGACAAAGTAAAACTGTTTCTTCACCAACCAAAGGAGATACCAAAACGGATATTCCAACTTCTTCACCAAAAGCCACACAGTTATTGTCAGTTTATCCAAACCCAACTACTGGAGAGGCAACTATCACTTATGAGGTTGATAAAGAGGGCAGTAGCGTAGCTATTTATCTCACAAATAACTTGGGTATTCGTGTAATGGAGGTATCAAATGAGGTTTCACAGGCGCAAGGCACACGTAATGTCCGCATAGATACACGCTCACTAGCGGCTGGTGTGTATTTCTACACATTGGTACTTAATGGCGTGGCGCATACAGAAAGGCTGGTAGTAATCAAATAATACTAGGATTTTTAGGATTTAATGATTTTAGGATAATACAGAATACAAACTTGTTGTATTTTGTATTATCCTTTTTTATTTTAAAATAAAACTGCCACTTGCACACGTCCCAAATGTACCACAGGGCGTTCTGGGGATTTTCTGCCGTCATAAGAAATATTGATTTGAAGTCCGCTGGCTAGTTTTTGCTGAAAATTTACGTTCCAAACATAGTTTTTGCCATTTTGCAAAGCCTCCAGCATCTCATAACCAATAGGCGAGTTTGCTTCACCCACAAAATCAATAGCAATATATTTCACAAATGCAGTCAAATTACGGCTAGATAGCTTGTTCCAACGCATTTCTAACATCATTTGATTGATTTTCGCACTCTCTTGCACAAGTGCGGGTATGGGCGCAGGCGTAACGTTTGCAGGCGCATCTGCGGACTTGCTTGCAAACGTGTAGGAAGCAGTCAGACGAAAATCATTGTTGGGTTGGTACGCCAAAGTAGGCGAAATTTGATACCCAGAAAACGCATAATTGCGGTTTAGGAGGAAATCAGAATTGTTTTTTAATTGATTGAACTTTGTAGCAATTTGCAAATTAAATTCAGTAGATAAGTTTTTTCTTGTATTGAGTTGATATTCAGTATTTTGTCGTGCCTCAAAGCCATTAGTAAGCAACTGACGCTGATTTGACCGTAAAAAAGCTATGTCAGCCCCAAATTTTGGGCTAGAACGGTTGAAAAATAGCGTTCCACGCCAAACATCTTGCCTAGCAAGCAAAGCAGCATCATTTCCCAAAAACGGCACAATGCGTGCCAACCATTCCGCATCTGTTTGCCTTCTATTGGTATTGACGACAAAAAGCCCAGAAATCTTGGAAAAAAACAACTTTGTTCCTTTGTTATTTTTCCATTTTGCAGGCGTGGCAAAATTCAAACGGTAATTAAAAATATTAGTAAAAACAAGGGAATAAGCATCTGTAGGCGTGAAAATTTTGATATAATTTTTCTCATCAGGATTTATGGCTAAATAAAATTCGTTTAAATCTTGTTTTTTGTCGTTATTGTCATCACGCCACGTGTGCGTGCCTTGCCCTGTTGGCACTTGCAAATACGAAAACTCTCGCCTAGCCTCACGCCCAGAAGCGGTTTGTAGCGTTAGTTCAGAACGGATAAGTTTGCTAAAAAGTGCATTATTAAGGTCTAAACGTGATGTTAGGTTAGTCAGAGAAGGCACAAGTGGCAAAAAACTTTTTACTTCCCTATACGTTGCGGTAGCATTTACGAGATGATTTTTCCAATTTTTTTGGATTTTAGCGTTGGCGGTGTAGGCTTCTGTTTTGTCTGTCATTTTCCCCAAAATAGGCGTTTTGTCATCTCTTTTGGCAATATCAAACAAAAAATTAAACTTTGTACTATCAATATTCTTAAAATAAATTTTATTTTCTACGAAATTCATAGCAGAAAACTGCACAAAGTCTGTTTTATCCGTTGTGATAGTGTTTTCATCTCTACTAAAAATATATCCAACAAGCAAATGAGCAAAACGTCCAAATTTTGGCTTATGACTAATATCTAGGCTTTGGCGTTCCCATTTGGCGGTTTGTGTTTGTGGTTGGTTTTGATTTATTTGATTACTTATTTGGTTGTTGCGTAAGCTAAAAGCATCAAATTTGACTACAAACACACTTATTTTCTGACTAATATTAAAAATTTGCTGAAAACCGTTTGTTTGTTCTCCTCTATTTCTATAATTTAAAGTTGCTTTTAGATAGTTTTGAGCATCTTTTTGCAAAGAAATACTTGTTTGCGCAACGTTATCCGCATTTTGGACAGGACGAGTGAGCGTGTCCAAATCCAAACTCCAATCTCTATTAAATTCTATGTTGCGGTAGCGGTCAATAGGCAAAAAAAACGCATCATTATACTCAAAACTTACATCAGAAAACCATTTATAACCGTCAATTTTAGACAATGCACCCATATTTTTGTAACCAATTTTGCCTGCAAAACCGTTGTTATCTGTGTCGTCAATAGGTGAATAACGGTTTATATCTCTTTGAGAAAAGGCTATTTCCGTATAGATTTTGGCAGTTTCCGACAAATTATAGCTTGTACCAAAAGTGAGCATTTGCTTTTTTTGAGGAAGAGGAACAAAGGTAAATGGCTCAAAATTGCCCTGCGGCACGTTTGCCACAGGCGCAACCCATTCATACACACGACCATTAGCCGTTGTATTTTTGAGAATATAATTCCCTTTTTTTGCGCCGACATCAGAGAAAGAAACCCTAAAATAAGGCTTATTTGGCACATTTTCATTCACTAAAACATCAGGATAAATAATTCCTAAAACTTCAATATCTCGTTTTTGATATAAAACAGTATTACTAGAAAAAGGCGTTTCTTCTGCTCCATTGAGGGTTGCAAGGCTCAAATTATCCCCAATTTCGCTTAGGCGTGTTTTAGTGGCATTATCTAACTGAAAAATCAGTGGATTTCGTGGGTTGTCGCTTTCTGAATAAAAATTAAACATTACATCAAATTTTTTCCATTCTTGCGAGTGTGCAAATTGCAGGTTGGTACGTGAGTAATTACGTTCAGAATACTCAAAATCAACTCTTATACGTGTAAATTGGGTGATAATGACGTTGGGCGTAAAGGTAATTTCTGCTTGGTTATAATCAATGACATAATCTTCATTAAAACCACGTTTAAGCAGTTTCCCATCAACATAAATTTTTTCAGAAGCCGCCAAAACAATAATAAAACGCTCATTCTGCGCACCACGCAGCCTATACGGACCTTGTACGCCCTCAAGTGCAACAATATTGGTACTTGCAAATTTTCCTTTTGCAAGTGCCACACCAAAAGTTGTAGTTGCCTTGCTATTACCCCAAAATCCTGCTTTTGTGCCAAAAAGTTTGCTTAAAGTTGTGTCTTTGATGTTATATTTTATTTCTGCCTGAATGCCTTGCACGTTCTTATAAAACCTCAAAAACTCACTTTTATCAGCGTTTTTCATTACAATATCTCCAATGGTGAAGGTGGATTTTTTTGTTTGAAGTTGTATGAAAATTCTATCAAAACTCTGGATTTGTCCCGTATTTCCCTCTGGCTGGAAGGGGATATTTTGGTCAGAAATAACAGCTTTTATGGTAAGATTTTCAGCAATTTTGCCTTCTAATTGTAGATTTAGGGCAGAATTGACGACTGCACCCTGCTGGTTTCCGACAGAAATCCCACGAGAAAGCGTACCAGTTTTTTGGAGATTTTCTGTACTGAAAATCTCCTCACGAAAGTCTTTTATAGCTACGGGAGGCACATAAATATCTCTAAAAATGCCCAAAGAATCTGTTTTTTCAGAAGAGCGTTTTTGCGCTGTTTTGGAGAAATCAAAAGCAAGCAAACGGTACGCAACTAGCAAACTATCAGGCAAAATATTAGTAGAATTATTAGCGGAATTATTATCAATAACAAAAAAAACAGAATTATCTAAGATATTGTATTTCAGACGAATGACATTATTTAAACTATTATTTGGAGAAATAATTTTAATACTTTGCGGACTTACAGAAACCGTATCTAATTTTTGTGGATTAGGCGTAGTCTTGAGCCATTTGTAGCGTTCTTGTGCGTGTAGGTGTGAGGGAATTAGCAAAAATATCAGAAACATCATCAAAAAGAAAAAAGAAAAAAAAGCCCTCAAAATATTATTTTTGAAGGTTTTATTTTCTTTTTGATGAGATTTGCAGGGGAAATTCACAGGAATTATTTAGCGAAATGTTGGCAAAATATTTAATCTTTCTCTAAAATTATATGCAAGTTTTCCAATACCCTTACTAGTTTATCCTCATTTATTTGTGCTATTTTTTTCAATATCATTGACTTATCAATGGAATGCACAATATGCGTTCTGACGACACTTTTTTTAGGTAAGGGTGGCAAAGCGTCATTTTCAGAAAGATAGACATCATTTGGCTCATTTCTAGAAACATTAGAGGTGATTTGCACACAAATCACTTCATTTACAACTAGATGCGTATTAGAAACAACTAAAACGGGTCGTGGTTTTGACTGGCTTAAGTCTTCAGAATAGGGAAAAGGAACTAAAATAATCTCGCCTTGCTTATAAATTATCATTATGAATTGTCATAGGTAAGTTTCCCAAATTTCGTCTTCTTTGCTATCCCAATCTTTTTTAAAAGTGTTGTCAAAGCCTTTCATTGGTGTATTGTCTTCAAAACTTTGCATAATCATATAATTTTCAAAATCTTTAAGCATTATATGAACTTTCTCAACTGCTTGTATAAATGCTTGTTCTTGTGGAAGTTTTGTTCTCAAATAAGTTATTTGCTCATAAAATACCTTTATTTCAGCGTTTAAAAGGCTATATCTATTAAATAAATCCACATTAATCATTGCTGGATTTTCTTTGACAGCATCAAAAAATAATCCAAAAGATTGGCTATGTAGGCTAAATTTCTTTATTCCTTTCTCAAAAAGTCGCTTAAAAACCCAGTTTGAAATAGAAAAAATAGGCATTTTTGTCAAAATCCATTCAAAAAAACCTAATCTAATTGTTTGAGATGGTATTAAGAGTACGTTCATTGTGAATATTTTTTATTTTCAATACAAATTTACGAAGAAAAATTGATAATGCAATTTTTCTACAAAATCAAAACATCTAAAACTGCATCTATTCTAAAAACATCAAGTTGGTCATAATTGATAATACCATTTTTATCATACTTAATGCGAGGTTTGCCTTTTGTTGTCCAATGTGTTGCGTTTTTCCCTCTTTCCTCACTAATTCTAATTTTTGTAATAAAAATGTTTTCTGTTAATTTAATATTAACTCGTTTTGCAGACTTCAAAATAAAATCAGTAAAATGTTCAGCAGCAATAAGTTGATTTGTCGCAGATTCTGTTCCTTCCTTTAGTTCTATCAAAAGAATATGTAAAGATTTTTTCTCTTCTACAAATAAAAAATAATCACAAATTTGTTTTAGCCCAGATGTTTTCATAGCAAAAAATGGGAATAACTTTGTTGTGTCTTCATCAAATTTATACAAAAGATATTCTAAATCCTTGTGTACTATAATTTTACGTTCCATCACATTTTCCTCCACTAATTTTTTAGCATCATCATTTTTTTGAAGATAGGCATCATTTAGCAAAGTTTGTATTAGTTCTAATTGTGTATTATTCTTTTGCTTTGCCATATTTCAATGTATAAAATAATTCATCAGAACGCTTATTTAATTCATTTATAGTATCATCAAAGGTGCTGACTTCAAAGCCGTTTTTATCTATTTTTATGGGTTTTACTTTTACTTGTTTTGATTTAGGTGTTTCATAATCAAATAGATATGCGCCCACGTCAGTAAATTTTATAAATTCATTTTCTTTATATCCAAGTTCTTTACCAATATCTTTAACATCTTGATTATCAGCACCAACCATAATCAAATTATTCAGCTCACGTATGATATAGTCGCTGTGCGTGCTGATGACAAAGCGCAAACCTTTGTTTATGAGCCTTGCAAAAATCCTCGTAAGTATGATTTGACTGTTTGGGTGCAGGTTTAGTTCTGGCTCATCAATAATAATAAGGTCATTTTTTTCTGCGCTATGCTTCAAATAAATAATCAGACTAGCCAAAGTTTTTACAATAGACGCACTTTGGTTAAATGCTAAACCCATTTTTGGAGCTTTATCACTCCTAAATTCCACGTTTCCCTCGTTAGAAATAGCCACTTTCCCGTTTAACAATTCATTTTCAATTTCTAGCGCATATTCATAATAATCACTATTTTTTTGTTGCACGTTATCCAAATCTTGCGCAATTTCCAAATTATCCCTTATTGCTTGTGGGTATCTTGTGGAGCGTTTGTAAGCATTATTTAAGATTTCTAGCTCTTTTATACTTGTAATAGATTGCATTACTTCTAGTTGATTAAGCTTCATAATAGATAGCTCTTTGCTAAAAGTATAAATAGCATTTCTTTCTATGGGAAAGAAAACAGATGCAGTAAGTGGATAAAAAGCTAGTAAATAATATATTCGTGACATTAACATATTGCTTATGGCAAGATGGTTTTTCTTCTCTAAAAATGCTATTTCTTTTATTAAATTATCTTTTTCTATAGAAATGACACATTTGTTGTTGTTTGTAAATATTTCAATATTTAGAGGGCAATCATAAATTTCAATGACTTCATTAATAGCTGTTTTTTTTATTTTATTTTCAAATGATTCTTTTGTTTCTAATATATTGAGTTCTGTATTTTTGAAAAATTCTTTTGATTTCATTTCTGAAACAGCAAAAGCATTCCAAAAAGAATTTGCAACAATTTGTAGGAAATTTTCTCTAAGTTGCCACGTTAAATCTACGTCTATAGCAACAGTTGCACTATTATTATCCAATAATATTTGAATTATGTTTACGTCTTCCTTTAATGTAACAATCTTATCAAACTTCATAAGTGCATAAAGCGCATAAGACATATAAGTTTTTCCTGTTCCGTTTGGTCCACAAAAAACCGTTAATTTCTTATCCAAATCAATGGTTGCTTCTTTTATTGCGCCTAAGTTTTTTATTTGTATTTTCATTGAAAAATAAGGAAAGTGTTAATTTGCTACAAAATTACATATATTTTGCTTGATAAGCAAATGCAATATAACCAAAAAAGCGGTTAAAAATACCTAGTATTTTTAACCGCTTTTTTATATAAAATCTTTTGGAACTTACTCTTGCTTTTCCACTTGCATATAGCCAAGTTCTAGAGGTGTATTTCTGTCAAATACTTTTACAGTTACGTTGAGTTTTTTTCTGTCTTCAAAAATCTGTTCAATCACGCCGTCAAAGCCTGCAAAAGCACCATCTATTACTTTCACAAATTCTCCTACTATAAAAGAAGTTTCAATTTTGTCAAGTTGTTCTGCTTGTGCATCAACCACGCCCAAAATCCTATTTACTTCTGATTGTCTTAGCGGAATAGGCTGCGTGACGTAGTTTTGCTTGCCTTTTTTTACTTCTTCTCCATCTCTTGCTGTTCCTTCTAAGAAACCAATCACGCCAGGAATGCTTTTGATAGTGTGCAGAGCCTCACCGTGAGAAAGGTCAGCAGAGATAAGAATATAACCAGGAAAAAAAGTTTTTTCTCTTTTTATTTTCTTGCCGTTGCGCATTTCTTGCACTGTTTCTGTAGGAATAAGGATTTGAGGTACAAATTCTTGTAATCCTTGGCGTGCAATGTCTGCTTCAAGGTATTCTTTTACTTTTTTTTCTTGTCCTGCGACTGCTCGCAACACATACCAATTAACGTCGCTCATATTTATTTTAAATTGTGAATTGTGACTAGCAGTTGCTAGGTGAATTATGAATGAATACAAAATATTAGGTATTCATATTTTTGTCATATCAAAATATAAGCTGACTATAACAACTTACTCAGACGTAATTCGTAATTGTTAATTCGTAATTGAATATTTTTTATTTAAAAAGTCCGTAATAGCTATTTAGTCCAGCTTCAAAAATAAAATCTACGCCAGCAATCACTACTGCAAATATGAGAGAAGCAATAAGCACAACTGTTGCATTTTTTTGCAAAGATTTGTAGGTAGGCCAAGTTACTTTTTGGCTAATTTCGTAATAAGATTCTCTTAAAAACGTGATAAAATTATTCATTTCTTTATTAGTTTTAATTTTTTTTAATTCTTCTTAATGTCTTCTTGACTTTTAATCCTTATTTCAGTCAAAAGACCTTAAAATTGCTTTTAAGGTCTTTTGATTTTTACTTTCTCATTGTCTCTTTGCACGGGAACAAGGATTTGAACCCTGATCAAGGGTGTTGGAGACCCGCATGCTACCATTGCACCATTCCCGTATATTACTTTTCCTTTATTTGGAATACAAAAGTACAAATAAATTTCTAATAAAAAAATATTTCCCACATTTTTTTCAACTTTTTTTGACATATCTGAAAAAATGGTTGCTATAAAAGTTCTCTACTATGTATTTTTATAAATTTTTATTTTTTCAAAATCTTCCTGTTTCTATTAAAACTACTGGTTAAAGTTCAATATGGGTGACATTTTTGAAAAATCATAATTTTAAGATTTATTCTAAAATAAAATCTTTAAATTTATCTTTAAAAGTATAAATTATTTGTTTTATTGATATATAAATACGGAAAAACAGAATAAAATTCTGTGTTAAAATTGATATTTTCAATAAAGTGAAAATGTCACCCATATTGA
>JAYVGJ010000284.1:0-26885 GCA_043772375.1 Raineyaceae bacterium
TCTATCAATAAATTCAATAAAACACTATTTTCCTTCTTGTTGATTATCAATGAATTAGAATAGTTTAATCTTAAATTAAAACAGTGTACGGTAGCAAAACTAAAAAGCTACATAATCATTTGATTATCAAAATTTTGCATTCATTCATAATTCATACTACTATACATTGCTTGTCCGTTTCCCACGTTCCACGTAGGGAACGACAAACAAAAACTATGTATAATAGTATGTTCATAATTGCTTAGTGATGATAAGACAAAAAGCAGTACAATAATACCCAAATAAAATCCAAAAACTGCCAATAGATTGTTACTAAGCGCAAACGGCGAATATTAGGCGCATTCACAGCATAAATAAAAGAATCTACATAACTTGTTCTACGCACAGAAGTAATAAAAACCCACAACAACGCCACCAAGCCGCCCAAAAGATGTGCTAGGTGCGCCCCAGAAAGCACGTAAACAAAACTTCCTGATACTTTTCCATTCATAAAAGGCAAACCTTGCTTTTCTAATTGATGCCAGCCCCAATACTGACTTCCTGCAAAAACCAGACCCAAAAACAAAGTAGTTCCGAGCATATAACGGTAAGCAAAATATTCATCTTTTGCAAAGCATTTGTTAGCTACGTGTAGTGTGTAGCTACTTGCTAACATAAAAAACGTACTCACGCCAAAGGCACGAGGCAAAGAAAAATCTACCCAACCTACTGTTCCTTTGCGTGCAAGGTAAGCACCAGCTAAAAACAAAAAAATAATGCACGTGCCTACAATGCCTGTCCAGAGCATAAATTCGTAAGGTTCCCGTCTTTTTGTAAGTATATTTGCCATTGTTGTAATTATGAGTTGTGAATTGTACGTTGTGAATGAATACAGAATACAATCAATCAATATTTAGAATAACTTACATTCAAACAGTTATTTTTTAATATTGTTCAATAGATTTTTACCTATTTGTCAATATCATAAACAACGGGCGTGCTAATATTTGGTACATTATTAACCACAAATTGTGTTCCAGAAATCTCTACAATGCTCATTTTCTGTTCATTTTTGCTGTTTGCAGTAGTTGAAAGCGTTTTGTTATCTTCTGAAACTGACCAAATACCCGTTTCATTGTTGGTAGCAACATAAGTACCGTTTTTCTTATATTCAATTTTGAAACCGTCAAGCAGTTGTATTGCTGACTTTTCACCACCAAAATTCCTCTTTGTTGCTTCGTCCATTTTAGCTACGGTGGCTTTTCCGTTAATTCGCCATTTACCAATTAGCTGGGTTTTAGCTGATTGCTTGCAACTTGTACAAAGTGTTGCACAAAAAACAGTACAAAATAAACAAGCTATTATCAGCCTTAAATTAATATTTTTTCTCACGTAAATACTTTTTAATTTGATATTCCTTAAAAAACTAACACAAATATAAAAAAAAATGCTTAATTTTGTGACAAAAATCTTAAAAAGTACAAAAATCTTAAAAAATCATGAAAAAAATCTCTTATTTTGTATTGATTACTTTGGTAGTCGGTTTGTCGGTTTCTTGTCGTACTATACGTGAAATAAAAAATTTGGCAAAATGTGATTTCCGTATGACGACCACAGAAAACACTAATATTTCAGGCGTAAATGTGCAAAATGTGCAATCTTATGGAGAATTAGATATGCTTGATGTGGCGCAAATCCTCACCGTTTATCAGACAACAAAAGGCGTTCCGCTAGGTATTACGTTAAATGTGGAAGCAAGAAATCCCAATGACAAACTTGCCGCAATGAATTTTATGGAGTGGATAGCTGAAATAGATGGAATGGAAATAGCGAGGGGAGTTTTAGACAAGCGCATAGAAGTTGCGCCAAGTGGTGGGACAGCTATTTTTCCTATAAAAATTTCTGCTGATTTGGTGAAAGTTTTCTCTTCAAAAAAAGGACAAGACGCTGCATCAAAAGGCTTGGGTTTATCTGATGGCAACAGCCGCCCAACACGCCTAACACTCAAAATAAAACCTTCTATTTCTATTGGAAAAGGGTTTGTTAAATATCCTGGCTATATTAAACTAAATAAAGACTTTTAATTTTAGTGAAATAGTGAGTAGTGAGTAGTGAGTAGCAAAATAGTGAGTAGTGAAATACAAAGTACAATGTATTTCACTACTCACTACACACTATTTCACTACTAAAGGTCTTCGTAATTGCCAAAAGCAAAACTAACACCCGCCATAATAGAAATAACAGAATTATTAGCTACGGGAGAAATGAGCGGCAAAGGTTTTGCAATATTTTCAAATCCGTGTGCGTAACGGACATCCATGTTGAGCCAGATACCTTTGCCTATGCTATAATTGAAGCCTAAGCCAATTGTGCCACTAATATCACTCGTTGTGTAATACTCTTTTGTGTCCACAGTAACAGAGCCGTTAGTAGTTTTTGCAGACGTAAGAAAGCCAAATTGAGGTCCTACAATCAATTTTGGGCGGAAAGCACTACCTGGTTTGTTGAAGTAAAACAATAATAAAACAGGAACTTGAATGTAATTTACTTTTGTTGTTAAATCACTAAGACTTTTTGATTTTGCGCCTTGTGTGCTATAAAGCAATTGTGCGGTGATACCAAAATTGTCCAAAATGCTATAATTAGCAAAAATTCCCCCAGAAAAACCAGTTTTAAACTTGCTGTCGTCATTTCCACGCAAAGTAGAAAAATTCACGCCTACAATAGGTCCAATAGAAAGATTGTTTGCCACGCCATTTGATTTTGCTTTTTGCGCATTGGCAGAAATAACACAAATGAGTAACAGGAGAGTTGAGAATGTTTTTTTCATAGTAAAAATTTATTTGGTTAAAATTTGTTTATCCGTACTTGTGTATTAAGTACGTCCTTGCTATACATAAAATAAGCATAAAAAGTTTCAAAATAGCTTTAATCTTTGTAATTTTGTGTAATATCTCTAAATAATTTGTATGAAAAAAAATATACAATGTTTTCTCTTTTTTGTTTTAATGGTTATTTCTATTTCTCTAAAAGCGCAAAAAAAGCCTTTTGAAATAGGTTTTAATACTGATTATGGTTTTATTTTGAAACATACCAAAGGCATTGGGCATCTTATCAAGGCGCACCCTTATGGACTTACCGCATCTTTTGGGAAATTGCATTTGGGCAAGCAGGCGTGGCAACAATATTATAATTATCCAAAAACACAATATTCTCTTACTTATTTTGATTTCTTAAATCCAATTGTGGGTAAAACCATCTCCGCAAGTGCTAATTTATTCATTCCTATCACCAAAAACAAACAAAAACGTAGCCAAATAGAATTTCATATTGGTACGGGCTTTGTGTATGCCACCAATCCTTTTGATATTGATAAAAATCCACAAAATACGGTTTTGAGTAGCAAAATGAGTTATTTGATGCGTGCAGGGCTTCATTATCAGTATAATATTACCAGAAATCTGCAAGTAAAAACCTCTTTGCAACTCACCCACAACTCTAATGCAGCACGTACTTTGCCAAATAATGGCATCAATATTATTTCTTTGAGTGTGGGAACTGCCTATTTATTTAACGCTGGAAATGTGGTTTACCAAAGGCAAAATCCAACAGTTTTTGAAAAAAAATGGCATCTGCAAACTGTTTTAGCACTTAGTCCAATAGAAACTTTTATCAACCAAGGTAAAAAAGATTGGGTCGTAAATTGGGGACTTTATCTAGCGAAAGATATAAATAAAATGCTTAGAATGAGCATTGGTACTGATATTTCTTGGAATGAAGGCATCAAAAGACAAATTGAAAAGAAATTTTCTTTATCTACTGATACACGTCCAGACTACCGCAGAGCGGGTTTTGTGGTGGGTGGAGAACTGTTTTTTGGGAAAATGAGCCTGCAAACACAATTTGGATATTATTTTTACAGACCTTTTCCCTCTCGTACAGACCAACCTTTTTATCAGCGGTATGGTTTGCGTTATTATGTTTGGGAAGGAATTTATACTGCTATTTTGCTAAAAACCCACGCTGCCATTGCAGAAAGCGTAGAATTTAGCTTAGGATATAATTTTACGTTTAAGAAAAAGATAAGAAAGTAATAAACAGAAAATAAATAAAAATGGCTACCAAATTTGGTAGCCATTTTTATTATCCTAATCATTTAAAAATCCCCTCCTTCCTAAGGAGGGGCTAGGGGTGGTTTTGAGAATTACTCCTTTACAATACGTTTAAGTATTCTTCCTTTTTGGCTTTCAATTTCCAATAGGTACATTCCTTTTGCAAATTTCTCAAGAGAAATAACAGTTGTATTGTCAGACGTTGAAGTCGTAAATACTTGTTTTCCTTGTACATCATATACACGTATAGCCACTTTACCTAAATTCAAATTAGCAAAATCAACATTGAAATCTGCTTTACTTGGATTTGGATAAACTTTTACCTCACTAGAAAGCGTACCATTTATAGCCGTTGCAGGATTAGGAACTGTAACAAGCGTTAAAGAACGAGTGCCACTACAAGGTGTACCATTGGTAGCTGTTATCAAAACAGTTACAGATGTAGACAATGTAGGTGTACCAGAAATTAAACCTGTTGAAGACATACTAAGTCCAGTAGTTGCAAAAGCATTAGCAGGCGTAAATGTAAACACTGTATTTGACGAGCCACCCGTTGCAGTAAGTTGTATGGGAGCATAAATACTTCCTACCGTACCATTTGGAAGTGTAGTTTGTGTAATATTCACAGTAGTACAAAGTGTCGCTCCTATTACAATAGTATAGTTGCTTGTAGCTGTAGGACAAGTACCAAATGTTGCTGTAACAACTACGTTTGCTGTTGCTGGAGAACCTGTTGGAGTACCAGAAATAGCTCCTGCACTTGTCATAGTAAGCCCTGCGGGCAAACCTGTTGCTGCAAGTGTCGTACCTGATGGACTAACAGAAATACTAGCTGTATAAGCACTACCAATACTTCCACCTGCAAGCGCACCTGTTGCTGGTGTAAGCGTAATAGTTGGACAAGCAATAACAATAGTATAGTTACTTGTAACTACAGGGCAAGTACCAAATGTTGCTGTAACAACCACGCTTGCTGTTGCTGGAGAGCCTGTTGGCGTACCAGAAATAGCTCCTGCACTTGTCATAGTAAGCCCTGCTGGCAAACCTGTTGCTGTAAGTGTCGTACCTATTGGACTAGCAGAAACACTAGCCGTATAAGGAGTTCCAATACTTCCACCTGCAAGCGCGCCAGTTGCTGGCGTAAATGTAATAGTTGGACAAGCAACAACAATAGTATAGTTACTCGTAACTGGTGGGCAAGTACCAACAACCGCACTCACTACCACTGTAAAACTACCTGCAGCAGTTGGCGCACCAGAAATAGCACCCGCTGTTGTCATTGTAACACCTGCTGGAAGTCCAGTTGCTGTTACTGTTCCTATTGATGGAGTAACAGAGGCTGTGTAAGCAACGCCTACTGTTCCTGCTGCCAATGTTCCCGCTACTGGGATAAATGTAATAGCTGGACAAGTTATAGCAAGTGTGTAACTACCTGTTGCAGTACAACCGTTAGCAGCTGTTGCTGTAATAGAAACTAAACCACTACTTGCAGCTGTTGCCGTACCCATGATAACACCAGCACTAGAAATACTAAACCCAGTTGGCAAACCAGTTGCCGTAAAACCAGTTGCCGTAAAACCTGATGGCACTGTTACTGTTGCTGAATAAGCAATTCCTACATTACCATTATTAGCTGCGGCAGGGATTGTAAGTGTTGCTACAGGGCAAGCAATTACAAGTGTGTAAGTAGCACTTGCTGCGCAAGTTACAGGAGTATTTGTAGCAGAAACTACCACCGTAAACGTACCTCCAACCGTTGGAGTTCCAGTAATGATACCACCACTAGAAATAACCATAGGTGTAGGCAAACCAGTTGCGCTAAAAGTAACCGTTCCGCTAATACCAGATTGTGAAATGGTAGTTGCAGGATAAGCAACATTTAATGTACCTGCAGTAAGTGTTGCACCCGTTGCAGGCGTGAAATTTACAGGGCAAGAAACAACGCTATAAGTAAATACTTTTGTAGCAGTGCAATTAGTGCCATAAGTAGAAGTTACTGTAAATGTACCAGATGCAGTTAATACTGATGGTGTACCAGAAATAACACCTGCACTCATTGTTACACCAGTTGGCAATGCACCTGCTGTAATAGCATAAACAAAAGTACCAGTTGCACCTAATGTACTCATTGTAATATTTGACATAGCAGTATTTACCACAAGTGTGAGTGCTGTTGGTGTTGGTGTAGAATCTACTGTAAGTGTAGGACAAGCTACACTAAACGTAAATGGTTTTATACCAGTACAAGCACCATTAGTAGTATTGGTAGCTGTAACAGTAAATGTACCAGAAGCTGCTGCTGTTGTTGGTGTACCAGAAATAACACCTGCAGTAGTCATAGTTACACCTGCTGGCAATGCGCCAGCTGTGATGCTATACGTATAAGTAGCTGTAGGCGTTGCAGACATTGTAATACTAGTAATAGCCGTACCAACTGTATAAGGCAATGCAGATGCCGCTGGCGTTGATGTTACTGTTGGTGGTGTAGGGCAAGCAACAGTAGTGACAGAAAAATCATCAATAGCTAATAAGAACTGATCTGCAACACTGTTGATATATATACCTACGTAATAATTACCTGATGTTGGTGGAGTAATATTTAACGTAGTTGGCATAGTAGCGTAAGCAGTGTTCGCAACCCCAGTACCTGTTGTCGTGTAAATTTGCGTACCGCCAGCTAACATTGCACCTGTTGGGCTTGGAGATCCAACAGGAACTTGTACCCAATACACTTGAAATTTCTCTGGGAAAGCCGCTAGTCCAACTCTATATTTGAAAGAAACATTATATGTTTGACCTGCGTTCATAGCAAAAGCGGGAGCAATTAACCAATCATTTGCAGCATTTGGTGTGCTATAAGTATAAACTGCAGCATTTGTGGGTGAGCTTGCTATTGTACCACTATAATTAGCCCAAGAACGGTCATCATTATTTACATTATTTACAATCCAACCACAAGGTAAATTTGTGTTTGTAGGAAAAGTAGATGTAGGTATAAGTGTAGCATCAGGAGGATCACTATAAGCAGGAGTAGTTATTCCATCAAAATTTTGTGTGTACGGATAGGTCGTAATAGTTGGAGGCACACAAGGAGGAGCTACTACTGCAAGTGTATAATTGATAAGTGCTTGACAAGCAACAGGTGTTGTAGCATCAGTAGCTAAAACCGTAAATGATGCTGGTGTTACAGTAGCAGTAGTAGCAGTTGTGCTAGTAATAAATCCCGTAGTAGCATTAAGGGAAAAACCTGTTGGTAATGCACCTGAAGAGATACTATAGGTATAAGCACCCACACCACCAGATGCCGTTATTTGCTGACTATAAGCCACACCAGGAGCTGCATTTGGTAATGCCCCTGTTGCAGGTAGTATAGTAATTGCAGGGCAAGTGCTAGCTACAACTTGTATAGAATATGTTACTGCACTACCAGTACACGCAGTACTTGCACCAGCAGCATTAACACCACTAGCACCACTAGGAGTAATGCTAAAACTAAATGTACCAGTAGCAGATGCAACACCAGAAATAACCCCAGTTGAAGTATTCAAAGTAAGACCAGCAGGTAAAGTACCACTAGTAAGTGTATACACATAACCTGCACCAGTAGCGGGATTTGGTGTACCACCACCAGTACCCACATTAGTTTGTGTATAACTTTGTCCAACGCCTGCAGCAGGATAAGCACCAGCAGCACGTGTAAGCCCAATAGCACCTGCAGGGCAATTGCCCACAGTAGCAGCCGTAAGCGTACTACGTCCTGGAGATACATTCATTACTGTAACCATACGTGTCATTTGATCTTGTGTAAATATATTCATACAACCATCAAGCACATAATCCATAAAGTTTTCAAACATTTCATCTGTTGTGCCACAAGTATTTGCTTTTGGGTGAAATTGTCCTGGTGCTGTACTATTATAGCAGGCATTATAATTAGGACCTGTGGCTGTAGGAGTGTCCGCACAAAAATCATCCCCACAAGAAGGTTGATTATCACCCCAAATATGTCTTAAACCTAAACCGTGACCTAATTCGTGTGTTGCTGTACGACCTTTATCTGCACCAGCAGAAAACTGAAAACGTTGCCCAACTGGGAGAATAGTACCAAATGCATCATAATTACTACCAAAAGCGTCTGCTGCAATCACAAGTCCATCAGTATTAGAAGCACCACCACTAGCACTTAAACCAGCCAAACCAGAACCATCAGGAAACTGTGCATAACCATATAATGCGCTTGTGCCTGAAACTGGGCTCTTGATAGTCCAAATATTCATATAGCGACTGTTATCCCAAGAAGTAGCAGGCTTAATAGTACCATTGATGAAAGTAGTTGAATAAGTTGTTTGTGAAGCTACTTGATAACGGTGAACACCAGCTTCTTGTAACAAATTTCCTGCGGGGTCTTGTCTAGCCAATCTAAACTCAATACCACCACCCGCAGGCGCAGTACCACCCACGCTACCAGCAACAGCCGCAAAGACTGCAGGTGTATTAGCTGCATCAGCATTTGTACGGTTAAAATCTTCATTTAGCACTCTGATTTGAGAGGCTACTTGTCTTTGCAATAGGTTTGGATATGTACCCACCGCTTGTCCGTCGTGTATTACGTGAACAATCACATTGATAACATAAGGTCCTGCAAGTGGTTGTACTACACCCCTTTCAATATCAGACTTGCGCTTGGCAATAGCTGCTGCCATAAATTGCTCAAACTGCTCATCAGTTTGCATTCTTGGGTTAGCTCTGCGCAATTCCGCCATGTACTCCGTTGTGTAACATTTTACACGAGCGGGGGCTTCGTTTGTGTTCGTACTTTTCGTTTGTGCCAGCATCATAAGATGCGTGCAGCAAAACAGCACGAGTAAGGTAATTTTTCTCATTGTTATTTTTTATTAAGTTGAAAAATTGGATAAGTAATTAAATAGTCTTTCAATATTACTACTCATCTAAGCATACAAAGACGTTTACAAAGTTAGTCATTATTTGTATTATCTCCAAATTATGTTGAAATATAACAGAAATAAAATTTTTATAGCTGTTTTTAAGTTGTTTTTTGATAAATTGCAGGATAATATTCTGTTTAAGATTTCCTACAAATTCCTATGAAAAAATTGTTTCTCTTAGACTCTATGGCACTTATCTATAGAGCGCACTTTGCCTTTATCAACAATCCACGACAAACATCAAAAGGACTAGATACAAGTGCCGTTTTGGGCTTTATCAACGTGCTTTTAGAAATTCTCAAAAAAGAAAAACCTACCCATATTGCAGCCGCCTTTGACCTTTCTGCGCCTACTTTTCGTCATATTGAATACACTGCCTATAAAGCAAACCGCCCCACGCAACCAGAAGGCATTACGGCGGGTATTCCGTATATCAAAATGCTGCTCAAAGCTATGAATATCCCTATTTTGCAGTTGGAAGGCTACGAGGCTGATGACGTAATTGGCACTATTGCAAAGAAACTTTCTGCATCAGATTTGGAGATTTATATGATGACTTCTGATAAAGATTATTGTCAGTTATTGGAAGAAAACAGGATTTTTATGTTCCGCCCAGCATCAAAATTTTCTCCTAATGAGGTTTGGGGCGTGAGCAAAGCACTAGAAAAGTTTGGTATTAAGCGTGTGGAGCAGGTTATTGATATGCTTGGTTTGCAAGGTGATGCCGTTGATAACATTCCTGGACTTCCTGGTGTAGGTGAAAAAACTGCTCAAAAACTTTTAGAAGAATACGACAACATAGAAAATATTATTGCCAACGTCCAAAATCTCAAAGGAAAACTCAAAGAATCCGTTGAATTGCATTCTGACAAAGCATTATTATCCAAAAAACTAGCAACTATTGATATAAATGTGCCTTTGGTATTTAGTTTAGATGATTTTTTGTTGCAAGAACCAAATAAAGAAGACCTTTCTGATTTGCTAGACGAACTAGAATTTAAGACTATCAAAACTCGTATTTTGGGCGCATCTGAAGAGGAGAAAGTAGCTAAAAAACCTACCAAAAAAGCCCCCGCAACAGGTCAAATGGATATGTTTGGGAATGTTAGTACGCCAAATACAACACAAAATACAACGCTTTCTGATGACACAGAAACTACTTCTACGTATCATATTGATAATATTAACACAAAACTACATCAATATCATCTTATTGATACACCAGAAAAACGCCAAAGTCTTATTCAATTTCTTGAAAATCAGACAGAATTTTGTTTTGATACAGAAACTACCAGCCTTGTCGCAATAGAAGCAGAACTTGTGGGGCTTGCACTTTCGTATTACTCTGGTGAGGCTTATTATGTGCCTTTTCCTGCTGATAAGGCACAAACACAAGCTATTTTGGAAGAATTTAGGGGAGTTTTGGAAAGTGAAAATATCAAAAAAATAGGGCAAAATCTTAAATATGATATTACCGTTCTCAAAAAATATAATATTGAAATTAAAGGGGAATGTTTTGATACAATGCTTGCCAGCTACCTTTTAGACCCAGATAATAGGCATAGTATGGACGCAATGGCGGAAAAATACTTAAATTATTCTCCTGTAAAAATTGACACGCTCATTGGCAAAAAAAGCACCAAAACCACCACACAAGGCAATATGCGTGATGTGGAGGTGCAAAAAGTAGTAGAATATGCAGGAGAAGACGCAGATATTACGTTGCAACTCAAAGAGTATTTTGCGCCAAAAGTGGCAGAAAGACCTATTTTAGAAAAACTTTTCAAAACCGTAGAAATGCCTTTGATGCACGTTCTCGCACATATAGAGGCAACAGGCGTACGCATAGACACGCAGGCTCTTGCGGAAAGCTCCGAAATTTTGGATAAAGACATCAAAATACTAGAACAAACCATTTACACGCTTTCTGGTGAGGTTTTTAATATTGCCTCACCGCAACAATTAGGAAAAGTTTTATTTGAAAAACTTAACCTAATGAAAAATCCGCCCAAAACAAAAACAGGGCAATACGCCACAGGGGAAGAGGTTTTGACAAAACTCACCGACAACGAAATAGTACAACAAATCTTAGAAATAAGAGAACTACAAAAACTCAAAAGTACGTATGTAGATGCGTTGCCTGCGCTTGTGAGCAAAATTGATGGCAGGCTGCATACCTCTTATAATCAGGCAGTTGTGGCTACTGGGCGTTTGAGTTCTACTAATCCAAATCTTCAAAATATTCCTATCAAAACCGCCAAAGGACGTGAAATAAGAAAGGCTTTTATCCCAACTGATGATAATTTTGTGATACTTTCTGCTGATTATTCTCAAATAGAATTACGCCTAATTGCGGCTTTCAGCCAAGATGAAACTATGATGGAAGCCTTCAACAATGGTACAGATATTCATACGGCAACTGCAAGTAAAATCTATAAAATTGATATTCAAGAAGTTACAGCTGATATGCGTAGAATGGCAAAAACAGCAAACTTTGCTATTTTGTATGGTAGTTCTGCTTTTAATCTTTCTGCACAACTCAAAATAAGCACTTCTGAAGCTAAAAAACTCATTGATTCTTATTATGGCGAGTTTTCTGCGGTGAAAAAATTTAAAGACGAAATGATACAAAAAGCACGTCAGTTTGAGTATGCAGAAACTTTTTTGGGAAGAAGGCGGTATTTGGCAGGCATCAATGGTGGCGCAATGGTCAGCGGACAAGCAGAACGCAATGCCGTAAATTCGCCCATACAAGGCACAGCAGCAGATATGATAAAACTTGCAATGATTGATATTCACCGTTTTATGATGAAAGAAAAAATGCAATCAAAAATGATTTTGCAAGTTCACGACGAACTTGTTTTTGATGCCCACAAGTCAGAAATAGACTTTTTGAAGGAAAACGTCATCAAACTAATGGAAAATGCTTTGCTTTTGCCTGTGCGTATAGGCGTGGAAGCAGGTGTGGGCAAAAATTGGCTGGAAGCACACTAAAATCAATTACGAATTAAAAATTACGAATTACGAATTACGAGATTTTCTAAATCTCTTTTAGTCTGATTCTGCTAATTTCTCCAAAATCTTCTCAAATATTGGTTTTAGTTTCTTTTTTAGGAATTTACTTTTAGCAATACATTTGATTACTCTTTTGTATTCGTCATCATTTAAAATCCCTATTAAAGTGATATCACCTTTTGGATAGTTTTGGTATTTGCTTAGTGGTATTTGCGTGACGTTGTCAGAAACATATATAAAAGTATCTTTATGAAAGCAAAAATCCTTTTGTTGTGGTGTTTTTCCTACAATTCTATTTTCTTCAAAGTAATAAAAAGACAAAGAATTTTCTTCTGAATTGGTGCAACCGTGATTAAGTTTTGTGTCTGGTACTTTTTGTATTGATGTTACGAGAGCTTGCACCATAAAAATTCCCTCCTCATTAACATCAAGAATGAGAGGGATTTTATCTTTTGTTTCTTCTGTATTATCAAATTGATAATTTTTTACAAGTAAGACATTTTTTGGCAAGAAAATATTTTGGTTCATCTAAAATGCTGTCATTATGTTAATTCTTGTTGGAAATCTAGCTCTTCTTGGAAACTCAGTGCCTCATAAGCAGCCTTATAAGCCATAGATTTAAAGGTATCTTCTTGTAGCAAATCTGTAAAATCAATGGTATGATTAGAGCGGCTTCCTTCTAGCTCAAAAACTCGTTCTAATTCTTTAGAATTAACCATTTTTTCCCAAAGAGTTCCTTGCTCGTGCAGTTCATTGATAATTTGTTCAGAACTAAGGAATTTATAGGTATTAATAGTTTTATCTATTAACTCCATTTCGTAATCATTAAACTCCCCATCATCAAAAACGGCATTAGGAAGAATAGCAAAACAGTCTTTTTGTGGATTCTTTGGATTGGGTGTATTTTGTATTTTGATAAATTTACTAAGGCTAAATGTATCATTCTGACAAATAATTTTTTTATTATTTCTTAGTTCGTCATAAATATTTTTTGGAACAGGTCCAAGTTTCCACACTTGATAATCTAGCCAAGTAACGGGTACGCCAATTTCACGCACTGCCGTTTCATCTATAATATAGATGATTTTGAGTAGTTTTGTAAGATGTAATTGGGGGATTTTTTGCGCCAAATACAACAACAAATTACCTATTTTTTCATTGCAGATGGGATAAAACATTGTGTTAAGTTTGGTTTAGTGATGCAAATATACAAAATGTTTGTATATGTTTGTATATATTTAGATAATTTTAGATAATTTGGTTACATTTGATTTTTTTAAAACCTATGAAAATTTTGTAGCTGAAAGAGTGAAAAATAATCTAATTTGTAGATAATTTGGTTAGGAAGCGCACTAAAATCAATTACGAATTAAAAATTACGAATTACGAGATTTTCTAAAAATGCTATAGTTTGCGGTGCAAATTAGATAACGACATTGATAAATTGTATTCTAAACGTCGTAGCCACTTGATTTATCAAGTGGTGTTTTGGCACAAAACAAATGACGTAGCAAATGGTAGAGAATAAATTGCATGGAATTTATTGGTCAAAAAAACACTTTGTAGCGCAGTTTGTTCTCTACCGTTTGTTTTGTCCCAAAACAGCATTTTGATAAATCAAACGCCTACGCAAAAATTAACAATGTCGTTATCTAAATAAAAATCACCAAAAAAGTATTTTTGGTACGTTCTTTGATAGCAAATATTTATCTCAAAACATATCTAAAAAGACAATCCTCAAAACAATTTATAAAAATGAAAAAAACTATCATTTTGCTGCTATTGGCGTGCTTTGCGTATGCCTACGCACATGCACAAGGGCAAGCTATTGAGGCGGTTGTAGAACTTAACAAAAAATATTTTTCTTTGAGTGATAGCGTAGGAATGATAAACAAACAATACCGCCTTAGCACACGCAATACCCACGAAAAAAATACGGAAAGCATACGCCAAACGGCACATTCTGTAGAGGCTATGAACAAAAGTTTGAAGGCTTTGGAAGCATCTTTGTCTGCTACAGAGTATTTCACGAGCATTGCCGCACTGAATAATCCTACTAATGATGAGTTGGGTTTTCGTTTGGAAACAGAGATTTTGAAAGTTATTGATGACAAAATTCTCAAAAAAGGTGGCGGAAAAATAAGGAGAATAGACAAATTTAGGAAAATTGTTGCTAATATTGTCAATAATCCTATTACAAATTTGCTTACATCTTTCGTGCCTGCCGTAAGTTCCATTACGTCTGTGGTAAACCTTGTCAATAGTCAAGCTCTTGATAATGATAATATTGAGGCAGAAGATTTGAAAAATTTTCACCAAGAAATCAGAAAATTTACAGAACATTACGAAAACTTAGCACAAGCAAACAACAGCCTTATAAATGGCATAAATACACTAAACATCAAAGTAGATGCTTTGGATAGGCTTTTATTTGAGTTTGCAAAAACGTCTGCGGTGGATTTGTATAAAAAAGATATTCAGAAAAATAATATCAACGAACTAATTAGAGAATATTACAATTATGCCAAAGTTGATGTCCAAATCAAAGCAGTAGAACGGAATAATTCTGCTTATGGAAAAATAAACTACGAAAAAATCATCACAGAAGAACGCCTTAATTATTCTGTCGTGGGAAGACAAAAACTTGCTTTTATGGGAGATGAGCTAGATAAATTCGTGACAGAATACCAAAATATGCTAGATGTTTATCACAAAGACATCACCAAAATACTAGAAAAAGCTACCCAGATTTCTACTGATAAAGATAAAATTAAGCTAAAAATAGATAATCTTAACCGTCAGTATAATAATTTGAGGAGTACCTGTGAGCAAAGTATAGACCTAAAAACAACAAAATCTCGTCTTTTGGAAGTACCAATGTATTAGACGAAAGCCCCTAAATCCCCAAAGGGACTTTAAAGACAAAATACATTTTGGTAGAAAAATCAAATATTTTTAGTTATCTTTGCAGACTAAATTTTAATAAAAATCTTAGTAAAAACAAATTCAAAAAGAATTTACATTATATGAGTTGTTATGTGTTTTCAAAACTTTGTATTCATTCACAATTCATAATTCACAATTAAAAAAAGATGACTGTAAAGAAAAAAAATGCGTTAGGACGTGGTTTGGGTGCGTTATTGTCAGATACACCACAGACAGAAGAGGAAGAAGTAATCAAGGCGCAAGTAGCCAGTATCAATGAAATAGATTTATCAGAAATAGAAGTAAACCCTTTTCAGCCTCGTACAGATTTTGACGAAGTGGCGTTGGGCGAGCTTGCAGAATCAATACGTTTGCAAGGCATTATTCAGCCAATTACGGTGCGCCGTTTGTCAGAAAATAGTTATCAACTTATTTCTGGGGAAAGGCGTTTTCAGGCATCTAAACGCATAGGCTTAAAGCGTATTCCTGCCTACATAAGGCTTGCCAACGACCAGCAAATGCTAGAACTTGCTCTTATTGAAAACATACAAAGACAAGAACTAAACGCTGTTGAAATTGCACTTAGTTATCAGCGACTTATCTCTGAATGTGGCTTAAAACAAGAAGAACTAGGCGACAGAGTAGGCAAAAACAGGGTTACTGTCACTAATCATTTACGTCTTTTGCGCCTTCCACCCGCTATTCAGGCAGCTTTGAGAGATGGAAAACTCTCTATGGGGCAAGCTAGGGCAATAGTCAATATTGAAAATATTGATACACAACTTACTGTTTTTAAGAAAATTATTGAAGAAGATTTGTCTGTGCGTGCCGTAGAAGAGGTCGTACGCAATATTGGAAAAGGTGGCAAGCAAATTATTGCGAATAAAAAAGAAACCGTTAGTTATGAAATAAAACAACTTCAAACAAAACTTACTTCACATTTTGGCACAAAAATAAACATCAAAGCAAATGCAAGCAATAAAGGAGAAATCAAAATACCTTTTGCCTCTGCTGATGATTTGAACCGTATTTTGGAGTTGTTGAGTTTGTAATAGCCTGAAAAACCCTTAGGGTGTAACCTTCTGTATCTCAAAGTTTTAACCAATTACACCCTAAGGGTTGTACCTAATTATGGTTTTATATTTAATTGATAAAAAAACGCTTTTTGTTATAATTTTTTCTCTGTTTTGTAATGTTATTTTTGCACAAAAAGATACATTGCCTAAAACAGATAAACCACCTATTATTGTACCTAATAAAAACCAACTTTTAAAGAAAAAACCTCAAAGAATACCATTAGAATCAGCTTTGCGGGCTGCGGTTATTCCTGGTTGGGGGCAAATTTATAACCAAAAATATTGGAAATTGCCACTTGTGTATGGTGCGCTTGGTGGGCTTGGCTATGCAGTTTATTGGAATGATGCCGCCTACAAATCTTTTAGTAATAGTTATGATGCTATTCTTATAAATAATCCGACAGATATACGAGTAGATAGGTTGCGTACTTTGCGCAACAAATACAGACGAGATACAGAATTTATGGTTATTCTAACTTTCTTTGCGTATGGTTTGAGCATTTTAGATGCTACCGTTGATGCGCATTTTAGCACTTTTGATGTTTCTGATGATATTAGCCTAAAAATAGAGCCTTATTACAACCAAAGTAATTTAGGAACTGCCACAGGGCTTACTTTTAAATTTGATTTTTAGGTTTTAAATACCAAGACCATTAAGAAATACAAAAACTCCTCAAAAATGCTTGATTTTTGAGGAGTTTTTGTAAGCAATTCTTTACCTATTTATCTTAAATTTTACAGGAACTCTTAGGCGTTGTCTGGTTGGGCGTTCATTTTGTAGTGCAGGAGTCCAGTTTGGCGACATTTTTACCACACGTATTGCTTCTGCATCAAGTGAAGGGTGAACTGATTTAATAACTTTTACACAATCTTTCATAATGCTACCGTCTTTATCCAAAATGAAACGCACATAAACAGTGCCTTCAATACCATTACGCAAAGGAGAATTTGGATAAGTAAGATTATCACTCAAAAATTTTGCGTATGCTTTATCTCCACCCACAAACTTTGCTGATTTTTGCACAACATCAATACTCTCATTTTCTGGAGTAACCACAACTGGTGGCGTAAATGGAAGCACAACCGCTTTTCCGCTTTTTCTTGTAGTATCAGAAGGCGTTTGAACATTTGTATCTTTGTCTTTGTCGTCTTTGATGCTCATTGTATCAGGCTTTTCCTGTTTTGCTGGTTTGAAGATTGGGTCTTCTTTCACGAGTGGTGCAGGAAGTTCTTTGCGTGGGATAATTTCTGGCACTTCTTGAATGACAATATCAGAATCTGTAGGCATTGGACATACAATTATTGGTTTGCCAATTTCGTCATACGTTTTGTATTCAAAGGCAAAAACGGTAAGGCTCAAAGCTACGAGCAAGCCACCAGTAAAAAACAGGTTACTTAGTCTGCCAGTTTCCAATTTTGGATTTTTTTTGTGTTCCATTTTTTTAGAGATTTTGGAGTGAATTGATAATTATTTTTGTACTACTTTTATGTTAATTATTTAGCACCAAAAACTGTACCAAAAAACGTATAACCAACAAAAAAGCACCTTAATAATTAAATTAAGATGCTTTTTATTTGGTTATATTCTTATTTAGCAGAATATTATTTTGAAATTTTGAATTTCACTGGTACTCTGATACGTTGCTTGGTTGGGCGTTCGTTTTGTAGTGCTGGTGTCCAATTTGGGGACATTCTCACCACACGCACCGCTTCTGCATCAAGCGCAGGATCAACAGATTTGGCAACTTTTACGCAATCTTTGATAATGCTACCATCTTTATCCACAATAAAACGTACATAAACCGTTCCTTCTACACCATTTCTCAAAGCAGAATTGGGATATTTAAGGTTACTACTCAAAAACTTTGTATATTCCTTATCTCCACCAGGAAAACCTGCTTTTTTCTGTACTACGTCCAAAATTTCGTCTTTTGGCTCTTCTCTTTTTGGAGGAGGAATATCAAATTTCACAGCGGGACCAGGGTTATCATTTTTGACACCTGGCGCAACTTCTTGCTGGGCATCTTTTTTGGTATCATCTTTTTGGGTAGTCGTATCTTTAGATTCTTCTTTTGCTACCTTAAATTCTGGCTCTGGAGGTGGTGGCGCAACGGGTGCTGCTACTTGGGTGGTTACGGGAATGTCTTCAAGTGTCATTACTTGCTCACTGATAACTTCCGCTTTTGCTTCTACCTTCTCTATTTCGTCATAAGTTTTGTACTCAAATGCAAAAATAGTAAGCCCCAAAGCCACCACAAGCCCACCTGTAAAAAACAGATTACTAAGCCTTGATGTTTCTAGGCTAGGATTTTTTTTGATGTCCATGTATTTATTATTTTAATTATGGTTGATTTTACTATTATTCTACTAATAATTATGTATTTTAAATTATATCAAAAATTGTACCAAAAAAACTTTTACTTGTATTCATTAACAATTCACAATTAAAAATTCACAATTATTTATGTTCTATAAATTACATAAAACAATCCAACTCCCAAACCGCAACCAAATGTATTGGCTATGAGGTCGTTTATCTCAAAATTTCTTTCAGGAATGTAAGACTGCAAAACTTCTATCATTATTCCGTACAAAATACTCCCCAAAAGTGCGTGACGTACAGGTTTGAAATGAATGGTAGAATAGGTATTCTGTTTGGCAAACCCAATAGACATCAAACAAACAAGCACGGCAAACACAACAAAATGCGCCACTTTATCAAATTTGAGCATTTCTGTCAAACCAAATGTAATATCTGGCATTTGGTTTCCTGGCAAAAGTGTCAAGAAAAGCACAAATGTTGCCCAAATAATTGTTGGTAAATTATATTTCCAAAACATCTTTTTGATGTGTGATATATGATATGTGATGTGTGATATAAAATACAGTAGTTTGTCGTAAACAATGTATTGACATCATACATCATATATCCCACATCATATATTAAGAAACTTTTTGTGTATAAGCTGCACTATCCATCAGTTTTGCAAGTTCCTCTGGTTTGGTGATAGCTACTTTTACCATCCAAGCCTCACCATAAGCATCTTTATTGACGGTTTCTGGTGTAGTAACGAGTTTTTTATTGATTTCAACAATTTTCCCAGAGATAGGCATAAAAAGGTCAGAAACAGTTTTTACGGCTTCTACCGTTCCAAAAATCTCACCCAAATCCAAATCCGCATTTAGGCAGTCAATATCTACATAGACAATGTCACCTAATTCTTTTTGTGCAAAATCCGTGATGCCAATATAGCAAAAATCACCTTCCACTCGCACCCATTCGTGTTCTTCTGAATATTTTAGATTTTCAGGAAAATTCATATTATGTTGATTATTAAGTTGTTAGAAAATTCAGTTTTTCATATTTTACTGATTTGAACGCAATATAAGAGGATTTTTATAGAAAATCAAAAAAAAAGCTAAATCATTAAATTATTACAATTTTTATTCTGTATATTTGTAATAGAGTTTATGAATAACTCAAAAATGTTTTTGAAAAGTCCGCCTACTTCCTAAGGAGGGGTTAGGGGTGGTTAAAAATATAATCATTCATAAACTCTAATATAAATTTTATCTCAATATCAAAATGAAAACAGAAAAAGCAGCCCAAAACACTACCACTGCACTTCTTGCAACGCATCAACTACGACAAACAGATTGCCGCTTGGATATTTTGGAAGTGTTTTTGGAGAAAAAATTTGCGCTTTCTCATTCTGATTTGGAAAAAATGTTCAAAGAAAGTTATGATAGAGTTACAATGTACCGCACCCTAAAATCTTTTTTGGATAAAGGACTCATACACAAGGTTTTAGATGATGAAGGAACGCCAAAATATGCTCTTTGTAGCACTACGCAATGCACCACGCACACACACGCACACGAACACGTACATTTTAAGTGTGAAACCTGCGGACAAACAAGTTGTTTAGATGATATAAAAGTGCCTTCTTTGGTACTTCCAAAAGGTTTTCAACTCAAAGAAATGAATTTATTATTGCAAGGAATTTGCGCAAGTTGTCAAACAAGTTAATTGTGAATTGTGAATGAAAATCAAATAACTTAATAATCAAAGTTTTAAATTCGTACTTCGTACCTCTTACCTCTTACTTAATAACTCACACCTAAAAACATTATCAAAATGGCTTTTATTGATACTTTCAAGGATAAAGTAAAGCAGAAAGTAAAAAATTTCTTCAAGATAAAACGCCGTAAAGATACCTTAAATAGGTATGATACACGTTCAAAATCCCAATTAAGTTGGCAGGTTTTTAAAGATAATTTTAATATTACCTACCTAAAATTTCAATTACGCAATTATTTTGGCTACAATTTGCGTGAAGCAAATGGCGTTTTGGTGCTTTTATTGATTATTTTTGGATTTGTGGTAACGCCTTTTGTGTATGATACAGAAATTTTCCATAAAAATATTGCCTTCAAAGACAAAAAAAATGATGTTATGATGCTGGATAGTTTAGCGGAAATCATTGATACTGAACTAGATAATATCAATAATCAGGAAAATAAAAAAGATAGTTTACTGACTAATCTCTTTGCTTTTAATCCTAATACGCTCAAGCAAGAAGAATGGGAAGGCTTGGGCATTTCTCAAAAACTTGCCAAACGTGTAAGCAATTATACCCTGAAAGGTGGAAGATTTCGCAAGAAAGAAGACCTAAAAAAAATATACGGTTTTGCTGAAAATGGTATTTATGAGCAGTTAGAGCCTTATATTATCATAGAAAACACTTCAAAAGAATATAAAAAATATCCTAAAAAAGAATATGTCAAAAAAGATTACAAAAAATTTAATAAAGATAGTGCTTACAAGCCTTATGTAAAGAAAGAGTTTGTCATTCAGCCTTTTGATTTGAATGTGGCAGACACCACAGAACTAAATTCTCTCAAAGGAATTGGCACGAAAACCTCTTTACGCATCATCAAATACAGAGAATCATTGGGCGGATTTTATGATTATGCACAACTTTCAGAAGTTTTTGCGTTGAGTGAAGAAGCCATTGCAGAGATAAGAAAATATGGAAAAATAGATGAAACAACTATCCGCAAAATCTCTATTAACAAAGCAACCATTGAAGAAATGAAAGTGCACCCCTACATAAAATACAACCTTGCAAAAGTAATAGTGGCTTACCGCACCCAGAACGGACTTTTTAGGTCTGAAAAAGATTTGGCAAAAATTAAGATTTTAGATGAACAGAGTGTCAAAAAAATAAATAAGTATATTTCTTACGAGTAAATATAGAAGACTTCGCTTAGAGCGAAGTCTTCTATAAGTGCAACTAAATTAATATTTACCTAAAAAATCATTCAACGAGGATTTAGGTTGGTTTACATCATTTTTTGTTAGATTGAAACAAATCTAAGTTTTTGTGTAAAACCAAACGCTATATTTAATTTTATAAATTAGTTGTTTTTAGATTTGGTTTTATTCTGTTTTTTATGCCTTCTATTATTCGTTGGTTTTCTTCTAGTTGGCTCTGAATACGTTCCAAAATCAGTTTTTCTGCTATCTTAATAACCTGAACGGCTTTTGTACTTTTGATAGTTTTTTTCTTGTTTCCGCCTAAAATCTGCTTCACATACACGTATTGAAGAGAAAGCATTTCAGCAATAATTTTTTGGTCGCCACTTTTAAGGTTATCACGCAACCAAATAACATAATCAGTTTGAATATCAGTTTGAATGATAGTAGCAAGATTTGTTTCTTCTGTAGTCGGTTTTTTGGTACTCATTTTTAGGCGAATAAGAGTAGGTGAAGGTCATAAAGAAAATTTTTAATCAAAAATGGTATTTTATGTACTTTTTTATTTTTTATTTAGATTACTTTTTTGTAAGTTGCATACTTATTTAGAAGTAAAGTAGTCAAATACTAATTTAATACTAATTCAAGTCCAAATATATTGGAAAAAACCCTATTGTCAAAATTATTTTTCACTTTTTTTAGGCTCATAAAAAACCACTTTAATTTTATTATATTTATCATGAACAATTATTTTAGCACAAACCTTAAATATCTACGCAAAAAACAAGGGCTTACACAGAATCACCTTGCAGATATTGTAGGCAAAAAGAAAAGTATTGTTGGCAACTACGAGAAAGGCAACGTAGAGCCTAGTATGCAAACAATACAGAAAATAGCAGATTATTTCACGACAAATTGGATTAGTTTGCTTGGGACAGATTTTACACTAGCCCTTGATAGTGACATCAAACCAGACGACAACCACGCCACGACTGCCGCTACTATCAACGAACTTGTAGCCATACGCAAAGAAAATGCACAAAAAGACAAGAAAATTGAAAAACTAGAGGTGCAAATCCAGACAATGAGTGAGCAAATCAAAGTACTCAAACAAACTAAAACAAAGTAAAATTATTATCAATTAACAATAAATTCATAAAATTAGTTTTATTGGAAAAATAAAATTTTGATAATTGTAAAAAAAAGATTACTTTTGTCTGATATTATTGTTAATGATATTTTTTATTTAAACTAAAATTTAATTATTTATGAAAAAAAATTTATTCATTCTTGCATTTTGCTTGCTGACGGCTTCTGCTAGTTCTAGCTATGCGCAATTTACATTAGGCTTCAAAGTAGGTTTGGGCATTGCCTCAAACCGAGTAGATACCAAAACTACTGGATTAGATTTTGGTAGTGATGGAAGTTCTGCTCGTATTATTATTGGCGGTATTGCTGATATTCAGTTTGCTGAAAAATATGCTTTCAGTACGGGCATTCTTTATGCCACCAAACAGGCAAAGTTTACTGAAGCTGGACCTGTAAAGTATGCTGGCGGAAATTCTATCCCAAGTGGTGCAGAATTTTGGGGACTTCAGTACATTCAAATTCCACTTACTGTAAAACTTTTTACAAGTGAAATCTTCCCAAATGGGAAAGTTTATATACAAGCTGGTCCGCAAATTGAGATTTTGGTAGGAAAGAAAAATAAAGAAAGTACCTTCAAAGCACTTGGTACAGAAACAATGATGGACAGATTCAGTCCTGTTGATATATCCGTAACGGCTTCTGCTGGTATAGAATACAATATTGGTGAAAATATTTTGTTTGGTGGTTTGAATTTCCAAACTGGTTTTATCAACACTATCAGTAAAACAAACTACGAAACGCCAAGCGGAGCAAAAGTAAATTTCACTTCAAAAAATACATTGTTTTCTTTTGAAATAGGTATAAAATTATAATTCTATTGTAATTGTAAATACTTCATTATCAGACCTTCAAGGTTTTAAAAACCTTGAAGGTCTTTTTTAAAAAAAATCTTTCTTAAATTTGTCAAATTATCAATCAAAAAAAATATGTTTTTTTTATCTAAAAAATTATTGATGATTGTTTTTTGTTGCTTGCTGATTTTTTCAGCAAACAACACTTATGCGCAATTTAAGAACTTCAAAGTAGGTTTTAAAGGTGCTTTTGCGTATGCCTTCAACCGTACGGACTCCAAAACACAAACCCTCAAATTTGATAGTGACGGACAAACGCCCAAAATGATTGTAGGAATTATTACTGATATTCAGTTTGCTAATAATTATGCTTTTAGCACAGGTGTCTTATTTGCTACAAAACAATGCAATTTTTCTCAAAAAGGTGCTATCACTTCTACTACGGGGGTTTTGCCCACTGTTTCTGGTGCAGAATCTTGGGGACTTCAATACCTGCAAATCCCAATGACCGTCAAAATGTTCACAAGAGATATTTTTTATAATTGTAAGCTTTATGTGCAGGCAGGTCCACAATTAGAGTTTCTTATCAATAAAAGGAACAAATCTAGCACGTTTGCCTCCCAAAAAACAATAGCAAATACGCCTCCCATTCCCAACGAGTATGTTGTAGAACCAGAACTGATGAGCAGCTTTAATGCCATTGATTTGTCTTTAACGGCATCTGCGGGCTTAGAATACGCCATTGGAGATAGTATTTTGTTTGGTGGTATTAATTTTCAAACAGGTTCTTTTAACACTATCAACAAAACAAATACAGTTTACAAATCTCTTGGTGGAAACGTTGATTTCAGTTCTAAAAATGTACTTATTTCTATTGAAATTGGCATAAAACTGTAAAACCTTTGTTGTTTGCTGTTCCGTAAGTACGACTTACGGCTATTATTGTTAAATCCTTTCAGGATTTTAATACAAAATTCAACTAAAAAATACGTAATAAAAAAGCCTTTTTCTTTGTGAAAAAGGCTTTTTTATGCTAAATTTGCTAATTATTATGTTTGTTTGTTTGTTATTGTGATGTTTCACTCACAACTTACAACGGGTGTAGGACAAGTTCATAGAAATGTAGGGTGCGACCCTTGTGGTCGCCCTGACAAGCGAAAGCAACACGACAAAAAGCACGCATAATAAAGCATAAAGTCAGATTTCAAACCTATTCAAACAGGGCGACCATAAGGGGCGCACCCTACAAAATACAAAATACAACTTACAACTCACAACTTACAACTTACAACTCAATGCGTATCCCTACTGATATTGTCCAACAAATCCAACTTCGTGCAAGTATTGTAGAAGTTGTGGGGGATTTTGTAAGCCTAAAAAAGAAAGGCAAAGATTATAAAGCGTGTTGTCCGTTTCATAACGAAAATACGCCATCTTTCTCTGTTTCTAGTTCTAGGAATATTTTTAAGTGTTTTGGTTGTGGAAAAGGCGGTGATGCCGTTACTTTTGTGATGGAAATTGAGCATATTTCTTATCCAGAAGCACTTATTTATCTTGCCAAAAAATATCAAATAGAAATCCCTGAAACTGCCTACGCTCCTCCCACAGATGAGGAAATGGCAGCCCAAACAGAGAAAGAAGCAATTATGATTGCTTTGAATTATGCAAAAGATTATTTTAAAGATAAACTTTTGAATACAAATGAAGGCAAAGCCATAGGACTTTCGTACTTCAAAGAAAGAGATTTTCACGACAATATTATTTCACTTTTTGAGCTTGGATATTCACTAGAAGCGTGGGATGACCTCTATAAAACCGCTGAAAAAGCACTTTATAAAGCTGAAATACTTGAAAAAGCAGGACTTTTAATCAAAAAAGACAATCAAAACGACTATTTTGACCGTTTTAGAGATAGGGTGATTTTTCCTATACACAACGTAGGCGGGCGTGTGATAGGCTTTGGTGGGCGTACTTTGCGCAAAGATAAAAATATTGCAAAGTACATCAACTCTCCAGAAAGCCCCGTTTATAACAAATCACAAGTACTTTACGGACTTTTCCAGAGTAAGAAAAGCATCAGGGAAAAAGATTTTTGTTTTTTGGTGGAAGGCTATACAGACGTGATTTCTTTGCATCAGGCAGGTGTGGAAAACGTGGTTGCCTCCTCTGGAACGTCTTTGACTATTGAGCAAATAAGGCTTTTAAGACGGTTTACCACAAATATTACGGTGCTTTATGATGGAGATGCTGCAGGAATAAAAGCCGCTTTACGTGGAATTGACCTTATTTTGGAAGAAGGATTGAACGTAAAAGTGGTACTTTTTCCCAACGGACAAGACCCAGATAGTTATGTACGCACTGTTGGTACAACTGCCTTTCAAGATTATATCCAACAAAATGCCCAAAGTTTTATTACTTTCAAGGCAAAAATTTATTTGGAAGGCATTGATAAAGACCCTTTCAAGCGTGCAGAAGCAATAAAAGAAGTGGTGACGAGTATCATAAAAATTCCTGAAATTATACAAAGAAGTGTTTTTTATCAAGAAACTGCCAATATTTTTGGAATAGATGAGCAAACGCTTATTAGCGAGGGCAATAAATTAAAAGCACGAGAACGAAAAAATCCTAACCAAAATAATTACCAAAATGGTAATAATCAGCAAAATAATCAGTATGATTTTGGGGACGAAACCTATACAGAACTAACTGCAATAGAGTTTTTGGAGGCAAAAAGTGATATTATTAAAGCAAACCCTATTATTCCACAAGAAAAAGAGCATATACGTTTACTTTTGCATTATGGAAGTAATGAAATTGGGGGAGATGACAACAACAGTGCTACCTTTGCACAATATCTACTTTCAGAAATCAACGAAATCAGCTTCCAAACACCTATTTATCAAACTATCCTTCTTATTTTCAAAGAAAATTTAGCAAAAGGACACAGCCCAGACACTAATTTTTTTATTCATCACCCAGATACAGAAGTGCGCCAAGCAACGGCAGACCTACTCGCACAAAAACACGAAATCAGCGACGAATGGGCGAAATTGGGCATCAGAATACCAAAACAAGATGAAGATTTGAATGTGGTTAGCTACACGCACCTTACACGTATGAAAGCACGTTTGGTAGAAAATCTTATCACAGAAAACAACAAAAAACTACGTCTGGCAACAGATGAAGGGCAAATACAAGAATATTTAATGATTGCTATAAAACTTAAAGAAACTGCCAAAATGCTCGCCAAAGAACTAGGGAATGTGTATAGATAAACAACTTTCCAAAACGGCAAAATATAAAAAACATTTTTATAAAATTTACGTTCTTAGAAAAGTTGCTGGTTTATATTTTGTATTAACTCAGACCTCACAACTTACAACTTACAACTTACAACTCACTATGAAACTTTCTGAAAAATTTGCTAAGGTGGCTGAATCTAAGGCGTTTGACATCAAACACCGCCAGACTATCAACTTTAATATGAATAAATATGATATTGCAGTAGAAGCAGGCTTAAAACAATATCAAAACCACGAGTTGGCACGCAGCCGTGCTTCTTACATCAAAACGCAAACTATTGCGCATCTTGATGAGTTTTTGCTGGAATTTGAAGATAAATTTACCAAAAA
>JAYVGJ010000285.1:0-9531 GCA_043772375.1 Raineyaceae bacterium
TATTATGCTCTTGCTAAAAGAACAAAAATACAATTTGTATTGGAAAGGCTAAAAAAACTGTTTATTCCTTTAGTTTTTGGAATGTTGGTAGTTGTTCCACCCCAAGTATATTATGAAGAACTTGCCAAAGGAAAAATAAAAGGTAGTTTTTTTGATTTTTATCCTTCTCAATTATTTGAAGGTGAGTATTCTGTAATGAATTTGGATTGGCATCATTTGTGGTTTTTGCCCTATCTTCTGCTATTTTCGTTGGTGCTAGTTCCTGTTTTTTCATACCTAAGAAAAAATCCTAGTAATTTTTTGTATAAAATAACAGCAAAAATGTGTACTTCAATATTTGGATTATATTGGATTGTGTTGCCTTTGTATATCTTGGAGGCATTTATAGAACCTTTTTTTGATGATTACTTCTTATTCTTTAACGGAATATTATTATTTTTCATTGGATTTTTGCTCATATCTATTGGAGATATTTTTTGGAAAACCGTTGAACAAAATAGAAAAACTTATTTAAAAATTGCTTTAGTGGGGTTTACAAGTTTCTTACTTTTGACTATTCCTTTTGAAGACGGTGTAGTACGGCATTTTATAGAATCATTTATCACAGTAACTACTACTGTATCTTGGATACTTTGTCTTTTTGGTTTTGCCTCAAAATACCTTAACCAACCCTCCAAAATACTAACTTATTGCAACGAAGCAGTATATCCTTTGTACATTCTTCACCAAACAATCACAGTAATACTTGGCTATTTCATAATGAATTTGGAATGGGCGTTTTTGTATAAATTTATATTTTTAAGTTTTGGTACTTTTTTGATGTCGTGGTTTATTTATGAGTTTTTTATTAGAAGATGGAATTTGATGAGATTGTTTTTTGGTTTACAATTTTTCAAAGAAAAATCAATAAAATAGCTTTAAAAAACAACTTTCCAAAAGTTATACACTTTTGGAAAGTTGTTGATTTACAATAAAATATGCATTACCACACCCAAAATCTGATTTGTTTTGCTCAAAATAGGACTTGATGTAATAGATTTTCTGTTGATATTTTCTCTTGAAGACTCACCCGTGAGCGACTTTTTGCAAAGGTCTAAGTATTTATTGTCATCTAAAAACTTCTCTACACTGTCGCCATCTTTTACTTCTTGATTATAAGTACGTTTAATGTATTCTTTGAATGGGGTATTAAATGTAATTAGCCTAAACTGGTGATTAACAGAGAATAAAGCATCTTTTGTACTATTCAGCAAAACTCGCAACTCAAATTCTGTTTCTTCCATTTCTTTTTGTGTTTTGCGCAATCTTTCTTCATTTCTCTTAATTTCTGTAATATCTTTTGCAAAAACGGTAACACCTTGTACGTTGTCTTCTTCATCAAAAATAGGGTTGTAGGTTACCAAAAGTAACAAATCTTCCCCTTTATTATTGATGTAGCGTTCTTCTTCACGCACTTTCTCACCTGTGAGCGCACGGTCGTAAGGTTTTTTAAGTTCATCATATTTTGCAGGAGGAAAAGTATCCAAAATATTCATTCCTATCTCAATTTCACGCCCCATTTGCCTAAAAACCTGCATAGCATTATTATTTAGGATATTTACGAAGTGGTTTTTATCAATAGAAAAAATCCTTTCATCTGTATTATTGATAAGTGCCGTAAGGTTTTCTTGTTGCATACGAGCCTTTCTTTGTGCATCAAGGATAAGTTTTTCACCTTGTTTGCGACTGGTGATGTCGGAGGCAAACATTACAATCTTGAAAGTATTTCCGTTCAAATCAAAAATAGGATTAAAACTGCCTTGCAACCAAATTTCGTTCCTGTCTGCATCAAGCATCATATATTCCCCCATTTCATAAGAACCACCTTTGAGTTTGCGCCAAAGTTGCTTAAATTCCTCATCATCTTCTTGTCTTTCTTTGCCTACAAGTACGTTATAATGCTTTCCAAGAATATTAGCTTTATCAAGTTTGGAAACGTCTAAGAAAATATCATTGGCATCTGTGACAAACCCTTGTAAATCAAACTCTAAGGTAACACTAGAACGCCTAATAGACTCTACTTGTGCCTTGAAATCTATTACGGTTTGTTTTTCTTCTGTAATATCAAAAGCAAGACAAATAACTTTATAAAAATTTCCTTTTTTGTCAGGAATAGGCACGTAGGTAGCACGCAACCATATTTCTGTGCCATCTTTTGCAATACGTTTATATTCGTCTGTTTGAGTGCGTCCAGACTGTAATTTTTCCCAAAAAAGTTGGTAAGCGACACTACTCACATCAGTAGTATTTAAGAAATTACGGTGTTGTTTTGTCCTAATTTCTATCATATCATACTTAAATTTATCCATAAATTGCTCATTTGCCTTAATGAGTTTTCCGCTCATATCATATTCAGCACTAATAAGCGTGGTAGAAATAGCATAAGATTGCGCTGTAAGTACGGCTTCATTTCTAAGCATTTCTTGTTGTGTAACCTGTAATTGCTCATAACTTTGTCGCATTAGTTCCTCTTGCGACTGCATTTGTTCCGTAATTAGACGAGATTCTGCCAAAAGTTTGTTAGTTGTTTCATTTACTTTCACACTAGAAAGCGTAGAGGCAATATTTCCTGCAAGACGTTCAATGAATTCTATTTGATAGGGTCTAAATTCTTTGAAAGAAGCTAACTCTATCATTCCTAGAAGTTTATCATTTAGTTTCATTGGGATAATGAGTACACTACGAGGGTGTGCGCCACCCAAACCAGACGAAATATCAGCATAATCTTCAGGAATATCATTGATATAAATTTTGTCGCCTTCTTGCAAAATTTGCCCAATAAGTCCGTCTCCTTTTTGGATAGTCTGTTTGATAAATTTTTGCTTTCCATAAGCATAACAAGCAGCAAGTTCTGCATTGATTACCCGCCCATTTTCTTCATTAGTAAGATAAATTGCACCCTGATTAGCATCTACATATTTTACTAAGTTAGCCGCAACTCCATAGGCAAGAGATGAAGTATTGGTACTATTATCTCTCAAAACATCAACAAACAACGCCAGACCCTCTGTAACCCATTTTCTTTCCTCTTCCTCCTCTGCTACATTGCGCATTTGTTGGCGCATAAGTAAAAGTGAACTTGCTAGGCTTTCCTGTTCTGCGGTATCTTGTGCCATTCCATCTAATCCTTCATATTTTGTGTCAAGATTTCCTTCACCAATATTCTTAATAAAAGAGGTAGCAGACTCCAAACTCGTCATCATTTTGTTGATGGCATTAGAAACAATACCTATTTCATTGTCTTGATTTTCAGCAATTTTAGTAGAAAAATCTCCCTGCGTAATGCGTTGGGCAGTGCGTGCTATCTCTGCAATAGGCAAAAGAATATTTTTTCTCATTACCACAAAAGCAATAATAAGAAAAGAAATATTAAAAACCGTTAGTATAAAAAGCACCCATTGGGAGCGTTGGCGAGAGTTATCTAGCATTGCAAGGTATGATGTAACAACTTGGTCATTATAAATAACCATATCACTTACTTTGTCTTTGATAAATTCCGTTGCTTTTTGGATTTCAGGATTTAGGACTCTTTTAATAGAATTTGCCTTAATAATTTCAATATCCACATCAAGGGAAACCGCCTTTTTTTCTTCTTGTTGAACAACATAAAGAGACTGTTTGGCAATAATATCAGCGTTTGCACTAAATTTTTTCCAAAGTTCTTCTGTACGCTTGATAGCATCTAGTGTGGGTGCATCTGGGCTAGAAGAAACAGTAACTTCTTGTGTACCTACACGCACTTTCCCACCTGTTTTGAGGGTTTGGAGCGTAATAGAATGTTCCAAAATAAGTTCTCTAAGCCCTATTTGGAGGTTTTCGTTTCCGTTTAGTATTTTATCTGCATCAAGAGCTATTTTTTGCACAATAGAACGGTTTTTCCCCGCTAAATTGATGGTGAGTTGTCCTCCTTCTACTTTTTTGAGATAATAACTACTAAGTAAGTAATTTAGGATAATTGTAAAGGCAAAAACAGCAAATAAAGCAATAAAGCTATTGCGTATGGCAGATTTTGATTGTGTTTCTTTCATTTGAGATTTTTATTAGCATCATAGCATTGTAGCAAATGTATAAAATTTCTTAGAAAAATCATAAGAAAATATAAAATTGATAATAAAATCAGGTAAAATAGCCATTTGAAAATACTTTTATAAAATAATCAAAAAATATTTTGTAAATACTCCAAAATGCTTTAAATGGGTTGTTAAAAATTACAATTTATCATTCATTTGTTTCATACGTACACGAGAACGCTCACATACGCCACCCACAGGAGGGTTATATTTAGAAACAGACACTTCAACCGCTTGAATTTGAGGGAATTGTGCTAGTGTTTTTTCTATCATTCTACCTGCCAGATGCTCCAAAAGGCGGGTTTTTTTCTCCATTTCAGTAGCCACAATCTTATACAAATCACCGTAATTGACTGTTTTGCTTAGTTTGTCTGTTGTGGCGGCTTCAGAAAAGTCCACCCATACCATAATATCAACGCTATATTTGTTGCCCATTGCTTGTTCTTCATCAAAAAAACCGTGATAAGCAAAAAATTCTAAGTTTTCTAAACTGATTGTTCCCATTTGTGGTTATAATAGTAGCCCCCAACCCAAAGGGGAGCAAGTACATTTATTTAATTTTGTATTAAAAGTCCCTTGCGCTACGCTAGGGGATTTAGGGGCTACTTAAAACAAACTCATTTATGATTATCAAAATCATTGCTATATTTATTGGAAGTATGATTTTCCCTGCTATTGGCTATTATATAGACTACCGCAAGAAAAAACAAATGATGCAAAGTAAAAAAGATAAAGCTGCAAGACAAGTTTGAATTATGAATTATGAATTATAAGTTATGAATTATTAGTTGAAATACATTGTACTTTGTATTCTAACTCATAATTTATAATTCACAACTCACAACTATTTACAAATTCTCTGAAACCACTTCTTTTACTTCTGGAAGCATATTTTTAAGCAAATTTTCAATGCCTGCTTTAAGCGTAACAGTAGAAGAAGGGCAACCACTACACGCACCTTGCAAAGTAACTTTTACCACGCCAGATGCCTCATCAAAAGAATGAAAATTGATAGCTCCACCATCTGTTTCTACGGCTGGGCGTATGTATTCTTCCAAAATATTTTTTATTTTTCTGACTATTTCTGTGTCTGTATCTACAATAACGCTGTTTTTCTTCATAAATTCAGTAGAAAAAATTTCTTTTTCATCTTCCAAATAATCTTGTACAAACAACTTTAAATCTCGTGCCACTTCTTCCCAAGAAATGATTTCATTTTTGGTAATAGTAAGAAAATTATTCATAATAAAAACCCTTGTCACGAAAGGAAAGTTACTAAAAATTTCTGCTGCAATAGGCGTTTGTATGGCACTTTCCGCATTTGGATAATCAAAATTTAAGCCCTCTGGCGCAAGCATATAATTAACCACAAATTTCATAGAATTTGGATTAGGGTTAGCCTCTGTATAGACTGTAACGTATTTTTTTACTTTTTCCATTATTTTTTTAGTTATGAGCAAATTATAAATTTTGTATTAGCGTTTATGAATAATTCCATTTTTAACCACCCCTAACCCCTCCTTAGGAAGTAGGGGGACTTTTCAAAGACATTTTTGAGTTATTCATAAACTCTATTCATTCACAATTCACAATTAAAAATTCATAATTGCTTCGTTTTGTTTATTTTATTGATGATTTGATAATTAAGAATTGAGAAAATGGCAATCCCAATAGGTGCGCCCAATATCATAAAAACCGCCATTCCGTAGCCATTTTCACTATATTTTGCCAACTGACTCAAATTCCCTTCTAAAGCCCAATTCATTAAATCTACCTTTTGTGTCATTACAAAAAATAAGCCCAAAAACAATACTACTGCTATAACAATACTTAGGATAATTTTGATTGATTTAGTGAAAATATTTTTACCAACCAACCACAAAATACTGCCACAAATAGCAAATAAGGCAAAATATAAGCCAAAATAAACAATTTGGAACTTCCATAAATGCTTATCAGCAGGGTATTTAAGCACCACAGACAGGTAATCTGCTGGAATATTATCAAAAGATTTTTCAATAATTGGATTTAATGTCGGATTTTTCACGTTATCAGGATACTTCAAACCAAGATTATTAGTGGCAGTATAACCCACAGGAAGTAATATTTTGACATTTAGACGAGAGAATGATTGCCAATTTTTTGCAGGAGAAAGAATATACACAAATTCAGATAAAAAAGTAATATTGTTTTTATCAAAAAATCTATTTGTTTTAGCTTTATATTTGACTTTTATCTCATTTTTACCTTCTAAAAGCGTTAATTTAAAGAAAATATTTTGTGGTTTTTTATTTGCTGCTTGACTTTTCCTGTATCTTTGACTAAGTGTATCACTTGGCTGATAACCAGCGTGGTAATACGGAATGTACCTATTTGAGCTAACAAGCACAGAATCAGGGGCAAGCCAACTTGTAGGCATTTGCGTAATTTCTTCAAGTTTTGTACTAACTTTTTGATTATTAAGCATTACTTCAAAATTATTTTCTACCAAACCTTCTGCCACAAAAACAAGCTCCAAATCTTCTATTTTTTTCTGATTATTGATAAAATAAGTGGCAGAAACTTGCGCAAAATCCCTGTTTTTAAGGTCAATAACAAGATTTTCTTGTTGTATAGCAATGTTTTCTTTGATAAAAAGCTCTCCAACACTTTTAGCCATTTCTGGTGTGGGTGGTGCAGCCATATTTGCCCACAAAATAGAGCCTGAAAAGATAATAGCCAATAAAAACAATATTTTATTTGTCATTTTGTAAACTATAAAAAAAAATGTAAACTATTAGAGTTTATGAATAACTCAAAAATGTCTTTGAAAAGTCCCCCTACTTCCTAAGGAGGGGTTAGGGGTGGTTAAAAACAGAATTATTCATAAACTCTATTATGTCTAAACATCAAACAAAAAACATCAAACTTTTAGTTTCATTTCTGACCTAACAAATTTCTCTATTTCATTGATGGCTTCACTGCCTTCTGGTAAGATATTCCAAAACAGATGCCACCAATGAATAAGCCCTTCCCAAACCTGTAAAGTAACAGTTACGCCTGCTTTTTCTGCTTTTTCAGCCAAACGTGTGGCATCACTATACAAAACTTCTGTATCACTTGTTTGTATTAGCAAAGGCGGGAGTCCGCTAAGTTCTGCATTAAGTGGCGAGATAAGTGGGTGATTTAGAGGTGTTTTGCCTGCATATTTCACACCCATATCTTGGAGTTCCAATGAGCTAAGCACACGGTCATTATTAAGGTTTGCCATAATAGAATCCCCTGTAATTTCCAAATCAACCCAAGGAGAAAGTAGCACTGCGCCTTTTGGAAGCGTTTTTTTGTTATCTCTCAACCAAAGAAGAAGGGAAACACAAAGCCCGCCACCAGCAGAATCACCGCCTAACATAATATTTTGGGGTAAATAACCCTCTGCAATCAGGAAATTATAGGCTTTTATGGCATCATCTAGTGCGGCAGGAAATTGATGCTCTGGGGCTTTGCGGTAATCAATCACTAAGGCACGAATACCAGTTTTTTTGGTAATTTGACCTACAAAAGTCCTATGCGTATGAGGTGAGCCTATGGCATACGCACCTCCGTGAAGGTAGAAAAGCACTTTATCAGGGCGTTTGTCTGCTGGGATAATCCATTCTGCGTACATTCCATCTATGTCCAAAGGCTCAAAACTTGTCCCCCAAGGAAGCAGGTGATACACAGAAAGTGCTTCTAAAATGCCTCTAAGCCCTGATACAGAAGGTTTTGAAAACTGAAAGGCATAACTAGCTGTCTGCAAAGACAGTTTTAAAAACGAATGTTGTAAAGATGCCATTAAATTGATTAATAGTATTGAAAATTTTTGTAAAAATCTAACTTGCAAATAACCGTTTTTTTCAGCTAAAAAACAAACTCTTTATTGATTTTTATAAATTAGTTTTTATTTATTGGTTCTTTATCCAATAAATAACTGATGTTACGCAGTTTAATTTTTGAATGGTCTGTACCATAGTGGAACGGAGGTCTGAGCACTCAAAATTAAACCAAAGGCTTTTTTCTGAAAATGCTTTGTATTGACACCAAAAACAATTTAATTTTGAATTTGATAAAATCAAAAATTATCCTTACATAACATCAGTCCCTAATTTCGTTAAAATAAAAAAACACCTTAAAACAAAAGATGTTTTAGGGTGTTTTTTCAGAAATTCTAAATTTAATTAGGAACTTTCAAAATGATTTTTATTTATTCGCAAGGGTGACCATAACCCATTCTGTCATCATTATAAACAGTAAATGTTAGGTTTCCATCAGCATCAGAGCCAATCACGAGCGTGTGTAAATCTTTTACATTTACAGAAATAAAAGGTTTTGAGTTATGGAATCTACCACTTACATCTTTCCAACTAAAAAGAAGAGGCGTTCCGTCCATATGAGTGATTTGCACGTCATAGGTGTTATGTTGGTCAGTACCAGTTTTCACCCAAAAGTGTTTACCACTTTCAATTGTAGCTGATGGCAACAAATCAGCAGAAAATGCACTAGTTTTTCCTGTAGCTCTGATTTTGAGTTCGTTGAATGCTACGCCACTTTGATTGTCAACAAAGAAGCAATAGTATTGTGCCTGGACACTGTTTACAGACAAGAAAAGCAACACAACAGTTGCGAAAGCAAAGAATTTGGTTTTCATAAATTGTTTTGTTTTTGAAATGATTATTTTGATTATTTTGATTATTAGCTTTTACTAATGCTCAAACATAAGTATAAAAAACTTAATATCATAAAATAAAAAGTTTTTTTTTATGATATTCTCATATAAAATATATAATTTGTTTATAATGAGGCAATTATAGATAATGCAAACATAAAATTTTGTAATAATAATAGATAATTATGCAAGTTTAGTTGTAAAAAAAATTCGTTTGCTCTTTTCAGAAAAATTGCACCATTTAAAATCTTTTTGGTTTGAGTATTTTCGTAAGATATATATTTCGGAAAGTGCTTTTGGGATTTTATAAATTTTCGTGGAACATCTTTGACAAGGGAGCATTTGCCACCGTACACAGTTTATTATCAGCGAAATCTTCTTGGTTTGTGTCCCCACAAACCAACAATTACGACAAAAAATGTATTTCATATCATAAGCGTTGAGTGATTGTACTACCTCATTCTGGTTTGTGGGAACACAAACCAGGGCGGTTTTTAAACGGTGTATGGTAGCAAAAACGGAGCATGCCCTCTTGTCTATTTAAATGCATATTTTCCCAATTTAAGTTATTTACAAAAAAATCCAAAACCTCTTTCGTATGTATATATTTTGCTACCGTGCACAATTTAAAAAAGAGATTGCGGTCTGACCTAGGTTGCTCAAAGGTCTGATTTCTTCTGTTCATTTTTGAAGAAATTCCTCCTTTCAACGGCTTGATTATTAACATTTTGACCTTTCTTC
>JAYVGJ010000286.1:0-11855 GCA_043772375.1 Raineyaceae bacterium
AAACTCAAAAACCATTTTTGATGTACCTCGTAAATCTTCCTCGTAAGGCAAAAATTTAGTAGGCATTGTAACGGCTTTTGTGTTTTCGTGTAGATTATCCGTACTTTCTAAAAAAAACGCATCTATTTCACTAGCAAGCATTTTCTGGTAGCGTTCTATTGTTCCCTCGTTTACGCTATCCTTATTCCCATCATATCTTTTTAAGAATGAAGGTAATAATTGGCTGATTTTGTCTTGAATAGTCATTTTTATTTTTTTGATAACCTCTCGTACATTTGCCTATCTCTATAACCCATTTCACAAAACCACGCCACCACGCCCAAAGTATCACAGGCATTTTGCCACTTGTCAAGTGGTGCGAGTGCCTGCAAACTATCAACGCTAGAACGCTCATTTTTAAGTATTTGCGAAATATCAGTAGCATTTTTGCCCTTTATTTTTCTGATGCTTATGGTGTTGGAGGTGGCGTTGCACTTGCTTAGTTTTTCCTGCAATTCCTTTATTTGTGACAAATTTTGTTTTATTTGACTTTCCTGTGCCATATTCAACGAAAAAAGCCATACCGAAAGACCCAAGGCAAGAATAAGAGCTATTAAAAGGGCAGGTTTTGGTAGATATTGCATAGTTATTCATTTTTTGGTTTGAAAAGTGACCCAAAAACCACCATTAAAATAGGGCTGACAAACATTGCCGCCTCTGAAAACTTTGCCCAATCCTTCTGTATGGCATAACCCATAGAGAAATACATCAGTACCGCAAGCAAAATGCCTGTTACTGTACTTTGCCAGTGGCAAATACGTTCTAAAAAGTTGGCAAAAAATTGTTTCATTTTGATAAATTTTAAAAATTAAAAAAGTTTCATTTTATCTGCTATCAGTAAAAGTGCAGCACCTACTCCAGTCCATTTTGCAAGTTCAAGCAGAATACCCGTTATCTTGCCTTCTTGTTGTTTATTTTCGTCCTTTTGTTCCTTGACGTTGTCCTTGGTAATACTGTTGATTACCTCTTGCTGATGTACGACTTTTTTGTGCGTTTCAGTCACAATCTCAGTTTTGCTGGTGTTTTCTCTGATTTGTTTGAGTTCTTGCTCCGTTACTGCCTGCTTTGTTTTGAGGTCTGCAACTTCTTTTCCAAGTCCCACAACCATACTTTCTAGTTTTTCAATGTCCATAAAAATGCGTTTTAATGATAATTTGCCTACTTCTTGTTGCAGGCGTGAAATGTCTTCTTTTAGTTTTTCAAGTTGGGCGTTGTACTTTTCGTAATTTTCCTTGTTTTCAGTCAAAGCATCAATGCCCTCTTTTATTTCAAAAATAGCTTCTGCAAACCCCTGTATTAGCTTATTGGCTACTTCTTCATTTTCATTTTCAGGTGTTTTTCTTTTTGCCATTTGCTTGATATTCTTGGTATTTTTTCCTATCCTGAAGTTTAAGAAATGTTTGGATGTGCGTGATTATTTTGCAGGCTTTTTTTGCCACTATTTGCAGGTGTGTTTCTCCTGCTACGACTTTTACGGAAATGTCATTGAAGTAGTCCATAGTAGTATAATTAAGCTAGCGGAACGCTAGGTATTTCTTTGAAATCATTGAAATGCGTAAGCGTAAAATCTACCCTGTTATCTCTATTATTGCGAATAATTATCTCTATAATTATTACCCAATATTGCTCTACGGTTACTTGACAACCCTCACTAAGTGCCACACCAATTTTCCTGATAGCATCTTTCCAATACGACACAACCAGAGCTCTCCAGCCTGTCCAACTATGCCCATTGATGCCAAATAAGCCATAATGCTCAACAGTACGCAAAATAACACCATCAGTGTTGTTATCTCGGAATATAACACAAGCTATTACTTGCAAAAGAAAGCGCAAGCCTGACCAATAGGCACTTTGTATAGACCAAAAATTAAGGATTTGTGCTTCTTTAAGAACTGCCACACCTTGTTTTCCCATTATCCACTCAAAGGCTTTTTTCCAAACGGCAACCGTTCCAGGCTTTGTGCTTGCAGGGAAAAATTTGATTTGTTTGTAATTTTCAAAACAAAAAAACCAATCAGAAAAGGTATTTGTATAGGTATCGTCCATACGAATAGCGTGAAGCCCTTCTATAGCACTTATATAGCCTTTGCCTTTATAGACTTTACCCATAAGTGCCAAAAATAGATTTTCTGCGGCAAGCGTGAGCGCACCAAAATCACCGTCCACGTTGAGTGGTAGTATTTTTCCTATCAAAATAGCATTTAAAGCGGTTTGATTTAATTTTACTTGTTCCTCTGTCATAGCCTTTGAGATTTAGTTAAAAGATTTGTTCAAAGTTAGAAAAAATTTAATTAAACTAAAATATTTTTAACCAAATTAAATTAAATTTAGTTAAATTTGAGCAAAATAAAAATCAATAATTTTTTATAAGGGCAAATGATAACTTCACTAGAAGAAATACAAAAGCAAGGACTAGAGGCACTAGGAATATTTGTCAGTATTTATCCTGGCGTGGTGGTGGAAAATGAAGACCCAGAGAAATTATTTCGCTTGAAAGTACAAGTACCTTCACTTTTTGGCAAGCAAACGCTAGAAAATTGGGCTTTGCCTTGTGGGCTTAATGTGGTGAGTGGTGGTGGTCAGCTCCAACTACCTGCGCAGGGTGATAATGTGTGGGTAATGTTTCAGCAAGGAGATACAGAAGCTCCGCTTTGGTCGTTTGGCGCAATGCCACAAGCTAAAAAAACATCAATAGGAGATAAGAAACATAGTATTTGGCAAAATCAGGTTAAAACCAAAATAGCACTTACTGATGTAGTAGAACTTAATGGCAACTCGCAAGAGGCACTACTCGGAAATGATACAGTCGCCTTGATAAAAGATTTGATAACTGCCATAAAGAATATAAAAGTTGTTTGCGCTCCTCCAAATGCACCTTCTACTGTTCTTGTGAATCTTGCGGAGTTTGTGGCACTTGAGCCAAAAATTGATAAAATACTTTCTAAAAAAGTGAAATTAAGCTAAAATTATGGTAAGCATATTAAAATATCCTTATGATGGCACGTACTTAAAGGGTGTTCCTGCTGTCAATCAAATTATAAAAATGCGCCTAGAAACGCCTTTAAATGATATTTTGTATGAACGGAATAGAGGTTGTAAAATAGATGAAATACTTTTTGAGCCTAATGATACTATTTTAGGTGCGCTTGCCTCCAAATACATACAAGATGCGCTGAGAGATATTGCCTATATCAAAATCAATGACATTGAGACACTTTCTAGTGTAGAAGTTTTAGAGATAATTATCTGGTGGCGTTTTAATGATTCAGTACAACAAAAAACACAAATAAACTTTCCAAGATTTTAAAAATTTAGCAATAAATGAATAATGATAAGTTTGTAGGTTATCTCAACCGCTCCGCAGAACAAATAACAGAAGAATTAAAAGCAAAATTCCCCTTATTTCTACCTGAAATTACGGATATTGACAACGACCCTTTGTTTATGTCGGCAAAGATTTGGGCGGCTATTGTAGAAAACTTGCATTATTACCTAGACAAAAAAGCACAAGAAACATTCCTTGCCACTTGTCAAAAGTGGAAATCTGCGCTACTGATAGCAGAGGCAAATGATTACAGGGCAAAAGGTGCGTATCCTGCAAGCGTGGATATCACGTTTTATTTTGATAATGCACCGCTTTTTGATGTTTTTATTCCAAAAGATACCATTATTTCCACTTTGGACGGCATTCCTTATATGACTGTTCAAAACACGAGTATTGTCGCAAATTCCACAGAAATAACAGTTGGCGCACTTCAAAGAGAAAGATTTGAGGGTGTGGATATTGGCACTAGCACAGGCACACCCAACCAAATATTACTACTTCCAGAGAATAGCGGCACGTTAGGCGTTGCGCCAATAGTGGATTTAGATATTCGTTTGCAGATTGCAAGTAATATTTATGGGCAAGTAGAAACCTTTATTTATAGTGGCAAAAATGATTTTCATTTTGTTGCCTCCCTTAATGCTGACAGGCAAATGCAGGTTAAAATGGGTGATGGCATTACGGCACGTATTCCACCACTTGGAGAAACAGTTTTAGCGGATTTTTATGTGTGTGAGGGCGCAAATGGGAACGTACAGGCAGGAAAAATAATAGAAATAATAACACCACTTGCCGTTCCTTCTGGTTATATTTTGAAGTGTACCAATAGGCAAAAAGCAAGTGGTGGCGTTGATGCTGAAAGCCTGCAAAACCTCAAAAAACGTATTCCATTGACAAGGCACACGTTACTACGAGCCGTAACGGTGCAGGATTACATAGACCTTGCAGAATTATATCCAGGTGTGGAGCGTGCAGGTGTGATTGGGAGTTGTCAAGCCGTAAAACTTTATATTTCTCCTGCTGGTGGGGGTATTGCAAGTACGGCACTTATAAATACTTTGACTGCCTATTTTTCTGATAAAAAAATGATAGGGCATAAGTTAGAGGTTTTGGCTGCTGGGGAGATAAAAATGAAACTCAAAATAGAGATAAAAGCACTTCCCAACTACATCAATACAACTGTGGCAAATGCTGTCAAGGCACGTATTTTGGCGTTTGGGAGTGCTGAAAACCAACAAATCAACGGTGAGGTACAACTGGGGGACGTGTACGAGGTGATAGAAAATACAGACGGCGTGAGGTATTCCAAAGTCCTTAATCTTACGCCTATTCCTTACGCACAACCACTTACAGCAAAGGTGCTGGCTTGGAGTGTGGAGGTCCTAGAAGGTTCTATTGATACAGTTTCTTGGAAAATTATATTTTCTAGCTCTACCACTTTTCAGCTCGTCAGAAATAATACTTTTTTTGGTAATTATGCTGTGGGTGTGCTGGTTACTACTTCAGAAATAGCTTTTACAGTGGTTTCTGCAGGTTATATTACTGGTGATGCGTGGAATTTCAAAACTTACAAGTACAATGGTACTATTGTTTTGGAAGAACCTAGTTTGCCTATTTTCTTAGAATCTGACCTTGAAATAACCATAAAAGGTGGCATTTAAAACCTTTCTTAAAAAATAATCAAATAATTATGAATACTTCTAATAATGAACTTCTGAATAGAATGTCCGTAATCAAGGACGAAACACAAGATAATCAAAATACTGCCAGAAAAATAGGGCAAATGCTTATTGATTTTTTGGATAGTACCATTATCAAAGGAATAGACCAAAGCCAAAACCCTAATAATTCCGAGCCTAATTTGTGGTTTTTGACACAATCAGACGTTTTTAAAATGGTGCTGGATATGATTGTGTCTGGTTATCTCCAACGTAATATGTTGTACCTTACGGAGAATGGCACTATTGAATTATCTTCAAGCCTTGAAAAACTATATGATCAAGCCAGAACGCAAGGTGAACTTCAAGAAAAACGCTCAAAAATCACCATTACACCAGATGAAAACAAAAATTATGTTGCATCAATACGTGTGGTAGAGGGTGATTTTCAGAAAAATACTTGTGAAACCAGCATAGGAAAAAGTGAGGAGGGTTATTTTGAGGTAGATATTTTTCACGGCTATAGTTATGACCCTGCAACTTTTGAGTACAGCGTAATAAAAAAGTATTCTAATTTCAAGGTTTTAGCTGATGCACTTGTGTTTTTGATTAGTGGGCAACCCTGCATCAACGTGAATGCAGAAGGCATTTTTCAAAATCCTTCTTTTGTGCCACAATTTGCACAGGTGGGGTGGGTAGCACCGTATCAGCACGTAAAAAATAGGGTGGTAAGGCTTCCTTATGTTGCCTTGCCAACATTAGATTGTGCATTTTATAATTCAACAATGTTTCATTTAGGTTTTATTGTGGGTGGTAACCCAAATAAAGTTCTTATTGAAAATTTGGCAGATGGTGCAGAAATTATAGTTTTTTTCAAGCTAAGTGGTGGTGGTACGCTTGGGTTTTTAGGTGAATTTTATAGTTATTTCAACTTGCCCAATTTAGCTAATCTTACTGCTAATAATGGGCTTAATGGTGGTATAGTAAGTAGTGCAGAAGCACAAAGGACCTTCAAACTCAACGGAAAATGCCTTTATAATTACCCTGAGGGAAGTCAAAAAGCTATTTTGTGGGAAGTTTTTGAGTTTCCTAATCCATAAGATAAAGAAAGTGCAGTTTAGGTTAGAGATAAGAATAAGTTGAAACTAGCAGTTGCTAGCAAAAAACCTGCTTGTTTTACGAGCAGGCTTTTTTTGTTTAGGTCGTTTCTGGGCATTCTTTGCCAAAAAGTTTTTCCCAAAGTCCCCAATCTTTTTTCTTTTGGTCAGCAAGTGGCACAATGAAATAACGGGTACGGTCAACTACCACACTTTCTAATTTGCAATCATTAGAATTGATATAAGCAAATACTATGCGTGTGGTTACGCCTATGGAGCTTGTTTTTCTGTTGGGAAAATACAACGAAAGTGAGGCAACACTTTTTAATTCTTCTGTATTGATGAGCATAAGGATAGTTTTTTTAATTGATGCCCAAAGTACGTAAATATTTTACATAAAAGCAAATTTTTAGGGGAAATTTTTTACGCCTTACTTTGTTTTTTTCTGATTCATTTGAATTTATATTTTTGAATGCGCCCTGCGGTACATCATTTTATGTTCATTTAAAAATGCCTCAATGTCGCTAATACGAAATAAACAAGGTCTTCCTTTAAGATATGGCATACCTTCTGCACAATATCTATCTAGTGTTGATTTTGACCATTTATAGCTTTGTCTAATTTCCTTTGTTGTAAATCTCTTCTCAACAAAAGCCTTTTTTATAATTTCCAAAGAAATCTTATCAACCATACTGTCAAGGTATTTTTCATCTTCTAACTGCTTTGCTACTCTTTCTTTGAGTTTTTCTATGAATTCTTCTTCTAGGCTCATTGTAGTAGGTTAGTCCAATGGTTTGTGGATATAATCAGCATCAGCCTTGTATTCTTGGAGGCAAATATTTTAGGTAAAATATTTTTATGTATTATGTTTCAACTTCTTCAAAATCATAGGTTAAGGTCAGTTCAATAAATTGGTCATTCTTTGACAATTCATTAAATCTAGCCTTAAGTTCCAAATAATTTGTATCACTTGTAGTTACATCCTCTCTTTTCATTAAATAGTGAGGTAATATATTGATTATTTTTTCATTTGTAGTTTGTTCCTTGATATTTTTAAAATCAGCATCTTTTATAAGATTATGAAATTCTTTTAAATCATCTTTGCTAAACTGCTCAAATAAACTTCTCCATTCTTGTGTTAAACCCGTTTCTTCAAATAGATAACGGTAAATAATATATACTTCTGGCATATAAAGAAGTAGGGTGAATTCTTTTATATCTTTGCCAAATGCTTTATAAAAAAATGAATCTTGTTTACCTCTGCTTGCAGGGGCAACAATACCTTTACTTACATTCAAAATTGATTGAACGGCTCTAATAAACTTTTTATTCCAATGTTTTCCTGTATAAGTTCTTGTTTTTGCTTCTTCCCCAAAAAGTGGTATATATTTCATTGGAAAAGAAAAAATAGATATATCCAATTCCAGACAAAGTTTGGTGTTTATTTCTAAACGCTTGTACAAATCTTCTGGTTTATCTTGGAAATTATATAAAATATAATTGGAAAGTTCTTTTATATTATATTTTGCGGCTAGTTTAACCGCAGTTACATATTGTTTCTCTAAACCAATATAATCAAAAGCTATGCGAAGTGGACGAATAGGAATTTCACTCATTTTTTTCATCAACTCTTCTGTTACATATCTGCAATCAGTACCTTGGTTAAAATCAACATACCTAAGTTTTTTTGATTTTAACCTGTATTTTTCATAAATTTTGCTAATTAGTGGGTACGCTAATAAAATATTCTCTTTTGTAGCATCTTCTAATTTGAGCAGACTATATTCTGCAAGTATTCTATAATAATCTTGTTGTGTTTTATTTTTTAAGCGTATAATCAGCGCATTTAGCAGTTTAAAAGCACGCCTTGTAAATGCATAATTATTATAGCTACTTTGTAGATTCTTTATGGTAATTTCTAACTGATTAGGCTCTACAAAAGTAGCACCTTTGTAAAAACCCATCTCTTTAATTTCATCTACTATTTCAGAAAAATTTGGTGAGGCTAGCACGTTATTATCCATCAATAATAAGTTTTGCTGCTCCCCAAATTGTTCTCTGATTTGATGAAATTTATCAATAGTTTCTATTTTTGGCTTGTATGTTGGCTCTAAAATTGGTACAGAACAAAAAGTACATTTTCTTGTACAACCTTTAGTCATAAAAGTGAAATATGCACTTCTTGTTGGGTATTCATACTCCACCTCGTCTAATATTGAATAGTCAAGGGCTAGATTATCAACAATAATATTTTTAGCTTTTGGGTTTTCTGGGTCTAATTGTCCGGCTATGTCTAATAGTCCTTTCATTGGTTTAATACCAACTTCTAGTTCTAACTCTTTATGTAACAAAGAAGCTAGCACTCCACCTATAAAAAGTTGGGTTTCATCTTTAACAATTTTTTTGCAAAAATGTATAGTTTCTACTGTTATTTTCCAGTAAAACGTAAAAAGTGTGGTTACGTAAATACGGTCATATTTTGATGCTACATTGTCAAATTGTTTCTTTTTATAATTATCTGCATAGTTATTTAAACAATGACTAATTAAAAATTCAAAACGACTTTCACAGATTTCCAATTCTTTAAATACATCATTTTTTTTGTATTTAATGTATTGTTTTATCAAAACCTGCCTATTAGTCCAATCAATAGAGTTATCTATAACCCCCATTTTTTCTACACACTCATTGTATAGGATTTCAACAGCTAAATCTTTTAAATCACCTTTAAAATAGCGCACGTTGTCTCCAAGTATACGGTGATACGTAGCAATTTTCATTAAACCAATAGGTGGATATTTATTAGAGTAATTTGGTTCTATTAAAAGTATGTTACGCATTGTTCTGCCAATAATTTTTAAATGTTGTTGTTTCTTTAAATAATTCTACTGAATTATTGAAATAATTATCTTGTTCGTTTAGCTCAATTCGGGTAAAGTTTTCAAAACCTGTATTTGCATTATTAGGGCTAAGAAACTTTGATTTTATTAAACCTTCTGTATCTATTTCCTGATTTGGTACTTCATTTTCCATTTTTGTACCTATAATAGTAAAAAGAAGCATTTGTGTATTTCCAAGCCCTTCATAAAAAATAGTTGGTAAAAAATCACCAATAAAACCTGCGCTTGAAAAATATTTACTCAAATGTTCTATGATATACAATCGTAAAGAACGTGCATTTTTGTCATCTCCTTTACCTTTTAATTTTGTATTAGTTTCAGATACATACTTTGAAAATTGGTGTGGCGAATCAAAATGTGATTTTGTTTTTTTATCATTATAACTACAATGAATAGTGAGAAATAAAACAAACTTTGTAGATAAATTGTTTATACCTTTTTGGATTTCTAATAAGCGTTTTATAGCGTCAAACTTTCCTATTATTAAAGGTTCTCCTTCAATAGTTTGGCTTTTTATGGGAAAATCTACCTGATTACAAAAGTCTAAATTATAGAGTGTAACAATTTCACTCAGATTAAATTCTCTATTTTGGCTATCAAATCCTTCCATAATTACCCTTTCCATATAGCCGTCAAATACAGAAAAAGAACGTATTTTTTTCTGTCGTTCTAATGACTCTAACTTATCATATAATTTTTGATACGCATTTGGATAACGTGTATCTTCATCTTGGAAAGCAAAAACTATATGCAGGAACTCTATCCAATCATCAATATCTTCTGCTTCAGCACCTGGCAAGCCAAAATAAAGCAATTTTTCTCCACTAATATCGGAAATAAGTTGTAACAAGGGCTTTATCCACTTTTGGCGAATAAGTTTTTTTGAAGGGGTAGAAAAACTTTGTGTTGTCATAAGGTCTCCAAGCGTTGTTGAATTTCGGTTTTTAAGTCGTTTAGAATTTGATAATACATGGTTTTTGTTTTTGCAAAAGTTTCAATATATTTCTCATCAAGAATTTCTAAAATAGTTTGTAATTTTTCATTTGGCTCAATATCTAAATCTTCCAAAAGGTCTAAAATACTTTCATATTTATTTTCTTCTATTTTTGGAGGGTTTAATTTTTGTATATTTTGGGTTATTTTGAGAGATTTTTCTCTGTCCTCTTTGGTTTGTTTTTTATGATCTATCAAAGAATTGATTTTATCTTGAATAGAAGTTTCTAGTATTTTGACTTGTTCGGACAGTTCTTCTACTTTTGTTTTAGTAGCAAAATAATTTTCCTTGTCAGGCGAAAATGCTTTTCTTTTTATCCTTTTTTCTATATTAGATGATAAATTTTTAACTTCACTAATCAAACTTACCAATGCCTCAGCATTTTTTGCTAAATTATAATTTGCATTAAACTTTTTTAAACTTTCTGTATTTTTAGCAACTTCTTCGTCTGCTTTCGTCCATTCTTGAAAATTACCACCTTCTTCGTCAAATTTAGCGGTAACTTCTTGTAATGCTTCAAAAAAACGTGTTCTCAATACCGAAAATTCAAAATCATTTCTTGAGGCAGTAGGTAACAATCGTTCATTGGTAACAATTATCTCACCCACATACCTATCAAAAAACGTGTGTAATTGAGGGAAATATTTTACCATATTCTCACGATTACCAATAGAAAAACCTTGTTTCTTTAAAATAAAACCTCGTATATTTTCAGTGGTTACTACTTTTCTAATATCATTTAAACACCCCCAAGCAACCCCCCAAAAAGTATCTGCATCTTTTATTGGATAAAAACGCGGCTCTTGAGGGCTTTTGCCTTGTTTGTTAAAATCAATATCTTTATAAGGGCGATACAAAGTTTCTATGCGAGCCTCTACCTGCAATTCTAAGTTTATTATTTCAAAATGAGCATTTTTTTCGTCGCAAATTCTTATAATTTCAGTTTCTATTTTCGCTCCCCAAGTAAAGTTTTTTTTATCAAAATGTAACGGAATAACTTCTCTTAAATAATCTGCCAAATCATTAAATTTTGATAATTCACTATAAAAAATAGGGTCAATATCTGATAATTTTATGCGTGTGCCTTGCTCAGGAAAGTCTGTTGTTGGTATTTCATTATCTTCAGTTATTTCTATATAATCTTCTAATAAAGATTGTAAATCTATTAAATCATTGCCTGAAATTTCGTTCTTTAATCGTTGTTCTTTTTGTTGAATTAAAAGTGCTTTCATATCGCCAAAATTCATAGTCAATTTATTAGGCATATCATTATCACCTCGTGAAATAATTTCTAATTTATCGCACAAATGATAAGCACTATAAATGCCTATTCCCATAAAACCAACATCTTTACCAGGTCTTTTATCGGACACGCCTATTCTTAGTGCTTTTCTCAAGATATCGTGATTCATACCAGAACCGTCATCTTCTATCACAAGGGTGTTATTGCGTACTTTTACACTTACATTTTTGGCTTTTGCATCAATAGCGTTTTGAATATACTCCCTTACAGCATCATAAGGATTAGGATACATCCCTTTTGTAAGAATGGATATAATCTCTGCACCTATATCAAATTTTTGTAATTTCATATTTTGTTAAGTAGTTTGCATTTACTTATAGCTTTTAATTATCATTAAGCTATTTTTGCAAAAATAGTTTAAAATATATTTATAAATTTTTATAACTTAAAAAGTTTGAACAAATATACGAAATATATCTTTAAAAAAAATATCCTCAAAATCAATATGGGTGACATTTTAAATTAAAAAGAGCATAATTTTTTGTAGTTTTGTTTTGCGAACCAAACCCCTAAAATTATGCTCGTTGATACCCAAA
>JAYVGJ010000287.1:0-5170 GCA_043772375.1 Raineyaceae bacterium
GGTATTTAACTGAATATAACCTTGCGGACTAATGCTAATTGATTGAATAGCAGTATTTCCAAAAGTAATGACATCATCATAAAAAGGTGTATCTGCAAACTAATATCTATCAAAATTTAAGATTGTTTTATTATTTTTAAAATAATCACGCATAAATTTAATATCCGCATCAGTTATACTTCCACCTTGCAAATTATAACTTATTCTTTGAAAATTATTTTCAAAATATTTCTTAAATTCCTTAGTTTCGTTTGTATTATGTATGAGATAAAAAAGTGCCAAAACAACATTGTTTATGATTGGAAATTTTTGCATATCTCCATGCCCTGGTGAACCATAAACATACTTTCCTTTAACATATAACCATTTTTCTATTTGGTTAATACTTTCTTGCGTGTTTATGTATGCGTATGCGACTATACTTTCTGACCAAAGTGTGGTATATATTTCTTGTTCCATTCTCTTCGTTTTACCTATGTTCCCTCCATTATTTTTTTGATATTCTTTATGAAAATCTTCATCTTGTTTATAGTAATTTTCTAATACCACATCTTTATCATATTTTTGAATCATTAGACTATAATAGGGTTCTACTTTCATACGAGCCAAAGACACATATATTGATAGCGTATCATATTTATAAGGATTATTTATGCCTTCTTTCAGCAATGGTATAGCATCTTTCATATATAATAATCCAGCTAAAGAAATAGTTTGACTGGCTACATTAGCACCTGCCTTAATAATATTCTTTTTATTATGATTACTTTCTTTCAACACCAAACTATCATATGTTTGCTGATATTTTTTCTGTGGATATTGTTTGAGAATAGCTTTTGTATCTCTGTCTATATTTTCAAAAGTTATAAATCTTTTTGAAAGTATTTCTAACTCCTCTTCAGTCCATTTTGTAGATAATAAACGTATTATTTGCGCTTTTAGCAAAGGATGTTTATAATCTTTTAGAGAAAGATTATCATATAGATTGAATTCTCCATTAGGTTTGCGGAAATTACGTAATTTTTCTAACAAAGTTTTTTCTTTGGCTGTAAGAAGGCTATCTTGTGCATAACTAACAAAGTGGATTATGCAAAATAGAAGTAAAAAAATATTCTTTTTCATATATTTATTTATTTGATTTTCTATTAACTTTTTTGTATTGATATAAGAAAAATATTTCTTTTGTATTAAAATAATCCATATAATTATTGGTTTGCCCTTTTGCATTAGGTTTTTTGTTATCATCAGTTTCAGGTTCTGCAATAATATCAGTATTAGGTTTATAATCTTTAAAAGCGTGTCTTAAATTTAAAGCATGTCCTAACTCATGTGAAATCTCTTTAAGACCACCACCATTAAATAATGCTCCTATATTTCCATTCAAGTCATTGATACCCCCAATGTAAAGGTCAGAAGCAGAACTTTGTACAGTAATATTTGTAATAAAAAAGAAGTAAATAAAATTATTATTATTTGTATTGTATGATGGATTTAAACCATATTCCTCTATTCTCACACCGCCATCTGAAATGTTATTGTGATTAGTTATTCCTTGATACTTCGCTCTTAAATTCATTAAAACATTATTTTTATTAGTGTAATGATTTTGATTAGCGTTATAAGGTGAAGTTACATCTATTCTTTTCAAAATAGGATAGTTTTTACCCAATAAATCATTCCTTAATGAATCTTTTGTGGAAATTTTCCATTTGATGTGTAATTGATTATGTGATTTTGTATTTAATTCATTCAGAATATCCGCCTCACTAATAACTGGATATCCATTACCATGATTTACATAAACTAAAATAAGCTCTTTTTCTACGGGTAAATCACAAAATATTTGCAATTTACCAACTATATTTTTCTTAGCATCATAAATTGTAATATTATCAGCTTTTGTGTATGAATTATGTTGCGTTATATTCGTTACTTTAATGGTTATTATTTTATTATCTTTCAAGTTTTGATATGTATAAGAAATTGTATCAGCATTTGTGTTATTTATCAAAATAGAACTATTACTCCTAACAAATTTAAACTGAGAATTTTTATCTCTTGTATTCAAGTCAATTTCTAATTGTATTGTCTGATTAGGTACTAATGATATATTGGAGGCATATACAGGTAAATTCTTATTTGTAAAACTGCTATAATCTTTATATAATCCCAATGCACCAGATTTATCTCTGTGAGTATAACCATTATCAAAACCAAATGCCCCATCATATCCACTTACAGTTTTGAAATCTACTGAAGGTTTGTCTTTACCAGATAAACCACTCAATTCAGAGCAAATACTATCTTTTTCCATTTTTTTGTTCAGATTACTCAATAAATCTGTAAATGTTTTATTGCTAGGATTTGGAATTTTATTTAAACTATCCAATGCCTTCTGTGCAATAAAATCAAGTGTAGTTTTCTTACTTGTCCCCAATATACGCTTTAAACTATTCTCACGCAATTCTTTTTTATTGACATTATCTTTTATGGCTAAAAAATTATCTTTTATTTCGTTTGCTTCTGTTCCAATACATTCTGGTAAGTCAATAATGATGTTTTTGTTATGATTTCTTGGTCCACGAGTAGGAATAGCAATATTATTAGCCGTATAATAAGTTTCTATTTGTGTTTTATAATCCTTCAAAGCCTCCAAATAAAGCCCTCTACGGATTTTATCTAGCTTTTCTTCTGTGGTCATTGGTTTTGGGATAAAACCTGCTTGCCCCAAACTTGTAACCGTTCCATCTGGGTGAACAATAAACTGATTACCATTTTTGTCTTCTATAACCGTTGGTTTAAGCACAGGACGAGGTATTAGCGTAGTATCAGCTAAAAAAGTGCCATTGGGCGTAACTACAGTAACCTGACCGTTTGGCAAAACTACTATTCCAGTTATCACCACAGGAAAAACCGTTGTATTTGGCTCAAAATCCATAAAACTAATAGGTTGCTCCGAAATAGGTGGCGTATTTTCTGCTATCCATTCTTCAATAGGTTTGGTTTTAAACCAAACTTTCCCTTCTCCCGCCTGCCCCAATTCATTGATAAAAAGGCTCTCAAAAAGCACCGTAAAGGTTTGATTAAGCATAAACGGGATTTTAATCAGTCCACGCCCAGAATACTTTACATCAATACCAATATTTATTAGTTTTTATTTTACCTTTATTCTCTTTGAAATATTTTTTAAAGTACTGTATATCTTCATCAGTAACATTATGATTTCTAATGCTAAAAAACCTTTTTTTACTTAGCTCATCTTTTCTTACGTATGCTTTTAAGTCTGGAAACTTATCTGATACCCCCAATTTACGAACTGTCTCTCTTGCTATATTAGCATAACTATCAGAGTAACGCCTATAAGTTTCTATCTTTTTTTTATCCATATAAAACCATTTTTCAATTTTTTGTAAAGCTGTTTGCGTACCCAAATACTTTAAATCTAAGATATTCCTATAAACTATTTCAGAACGTACTGAATCAGAATTCTTCATTACATTTTCTGGGTCATATTTATTTAGAAATTCTGTATAATAGGGTTCTATTTCCATACGTGCAAGAGCTAATTGAGCTTCATATCCTTTAGCTTTTAGTTGTAATAGTGGTATGGCTTCTGTCACATATATGTAACCTACCATTTCAATTATTTCAGCATTTACACCTGGGGGATGAGTCAAATAATACTCTCTATTGATATTTACCCTCCAATTTAATAAACTGTCATAAACTTGTTTATGAGATTTTTTGGGATGATTTTTTAAAATTCTTTTTGTGTCATCGTCTATTTGCTGGTGTGGTATTTCCCTTTTTAACTTTGTCAACTCAGCTTCCAGCTCTCTCTCTGTCCACTTTGAAACTAATAAACGCATTAGTTCCTTTTTAATTTGAGGGTTTTGATAATCTTCAAAGAAAAAAGACTCCGTGGAGCTATAATCAAATATGTTTTTTTCTTGTTCTAATTTATCAGCCATACGGTAATTCTTTAATCTTTCTAATAGACTAAATTGTTTTTTTGTGAGTGTTGTATCTTGCCCATAAGAATAATGAGCAAAAACAAATAGGAATAAAAGAATATTTTTCATTGTCTTTCAGTTTATTTTTTATTGATTTTTTGTATTTGATATAAAAAAAATGTTGTTTTGGGTACATTTCCGTAATCCATTATGTTATTAGTTGCATTCTCAAGAATTATACGGTTTGGATAATCTGTATCCGCTAAAAAAGTATGTTCTAAACCTAAGTTGTGACCTAACTCGTGAGCTACCGTCTTTACCCCACCTCCATCAAATAATGCGCCACAATTACGAAATCCCCCTCCTGTAGTTGCTAGATTATTAATATCTAGCAAGGGAAAATTAGTCACATAGAAAAAAGTTATGGAATTGCTAGCATTATTAAGCCAATAATAATTTTCTACACGTATTCCTGTATCTTCGTTCCCTGTTGTAGCAAAACTGTATCCTGCGGTTATTTTTCCTAAAAGTTGGTCATCATCAGTAAGAGTTAGATTATTTATTCTGAGGTAGTCAGAAATATCAAATCTTTGTAAAACAGGAACAAGTGTATCTCGTCCTTGCAAGTGAGTTCTTGTATCTTTTACCCACCTAATGTGCCCCTGAATAAATGATTTATTATTCAAGTGATTAAGTATTGCGGTTTCTGTGATATTTGGATAGATAGGCACACCTTGTGCGTTTCGTGTGTGTGCTACATAAATAAAAACTACTTTCTTTTCTTTTACATTTTTACAAAATACTCGTAATCTACCTAATACTTTATTTTTATTATCAACAATTTTGACACTATCAGAATCTGTATATAAACTATCAGTTGTTATTTTTACTGCCTTGATTTGGATTTGATAACTTTTTTTCAAATTTTTATTTTTATTACTAAAGTCAAAGTTAGTAGTATTATCCACTTGGATTTGAATACTGGTGTTATTAGCTACAAATCTCAACACAAAATTAGTATCTTTTGCCACAGATTTTAAGTACAAAGGGTCAATATCAACATCCAAAGTTACTTCTTGATTACGTAAAACGAATAAATTAGAAGCATAATAATTAGCAGTATCAACTTTAAATTTCAAATAATCATTTTTTAGTCCTGTTGCTTGATTGATATATTTATGCCCATCATCAAAACCAAATTCACCATCATATCCAGC
>JAYVGJ010000288.1:0-15604 GCA_043772375.1 Raineyaceae bacterium
CCCCGCTGGGCTGAATACATTTTTCGTGTTTTGTTTTTCTATAAATATGCCGTCCCGCTGGGACTTAAAAACTTGTCCGTATAAATCTTAGTAGAACCCTAAAAATTTAGTGAGGACTTTTGTTTACGCTTTCTGTATATATTACAATATTATTTGGAGAATTAAAAAAAAATCATTATGTTTGTGATGAAAGTACGCACTTGGTATATTAACACGTTAGTTGATATTTTAAACCGTTATAACGAATATTTAACTAACAATAAGATATGAATACAAAAATTTTTTTAGCCGAAGATGATGATGAAGATATACAAATCTTCACTGATATTATTTTAGAGATTTCACCAGACATACACATTTCTGTAGCTAAAAACGGTGTAGAACTGATGAGTCTTTTAGCAAACGAAAAGCAACTTCCTGATTTTCTTTTTCTGGATTTAAACATGCCCGTAAAAACAGGCTTTGAATGTTTAAAAGAAATTCGGAGTACTGAAAAGTGGAAATCCATGAAGGTAGTTATTCTTACTACCTCATCGCAGCGGGAGCAAATAAAAGAAGTGTATAAGATGGGAGCAGATCTTTATTTGCAAAAACCAAACAGCTACAGTGTATTTAAGGATACCTTATCAAAATGTTTGCAGATGGATTGGGATTCGCTCAAAACAGTTTTACTGCTTTGAAAATGTTCATACAAAATTTAAGAGATTCCACGGCTACATGTCACAAACAGCTTGAATTAAATAGTTTGTCGCTGGCATTATTGAGTGATACTGTTAATGAACATATTTACTCCACTTATTTGACCAGATTGTACAGTTTTGTAAAGGGTTTTGAGCAATATATTTATCCTGAATTAAGCCAGCATTTTTTAAACATTAACCATAGGGAAAAATCCCTTTTTATTGAAGAAGACTTAAAGGCACTTGGCATTGCTTTTGAAAAACATACACTACTTGAAGAAGTGTTCTTTAGAGATACATATTCTGATGTTTATTTAGCAGCAGGTGCATTCTATGTGTTGGAAGGTTCAACGCTTGGTGGGCAAATCATTGTCAAACATCTTCAAAAAACCATGCCTGCCAGCTTTGTAAATGCTGCCTATTTTTCAGGCTACCAACAAAAAACTGGCAGCATGTGGAAAGAATTTTTACAGCAGCTTACCGCTCTGCCCCAATCAACGCTTGAGGAAGAGCAAATAATAAGAGGTGCCATTACTACTTTTAAAATTATAGATGGCTTACTCAGCAACAGCAACGAAAAAATTATAGCTTATGAAAATTAAAAGTATTGTGAATGATTCTACAGCAACCATCCTAAACTGCGAAAGTGAAGCCATTCATATACCCGGCACCATACAACCGCATGGGTTTTTACTTGCTGTTACGGAGCATACTTATACGGTGACTTTCTGTAGCGAAAACTGTGTAGAATTTTTGAACAAAACACATACTGAACTACTTGGCAAAAATCTTGTAACAATTTTTAGTAAGGCTGATATTGAAAATATACAACAGCAGTTTAATTCATTTTCAAATGATTTATTGCGACCTTTTATTATAAACTATAATGAAAAAACTTTTCATGTAACGGCACACAAAAGTGATGAAGTAATTATACTTGAATTTGAAGTATTTACGGAAGCGAAGATGGACATGCCAGATCTTCTAATTCAAATGAAAAGATTTGCCTATCATACCGAAAGGGCTGATAATCTTCAAAGTCTTTGTCAGGATATTGCTGATGAAACCCGAAGTATTACGGGCTACGATAGGGTAATGATTTACCGTTTTGATAAGGAATATAATGGGGAAGTATTTGCGGAAAGCAAAAAAGAAGACCTACAGCCTTTTTTACATTTGCATTACCCACATACTGATATTCCTGCACAAGCAAGAGCACTTTATTTGCGCAATTTTGTAAGAATGGTAGTAGATGTTAGCTATACGCCTGTTCCTGTATTTACCATTAGTGACGAAGCAAATAAAAATAATAATCTTGATTTGAGTTTGTCAAATTTACGGAGCGTTTCGCCCATTCACCTGCAATATTGTAAGAACATGGAAGTGGGCGCCACTTTGGTAATCTCAATAATTCACCGTCAAAAATTATGGGGTTTAATTTCTTGCCATCACCGCACTGCCAAGTATATTCCCTATAATACTAGGCTTGTAGCACATCTACAAGGCATATTTCTTTCATCACAAATAGATGTGCGTCAAACAGCTGATGAGTTTGAACTAACTAAAGAAACGGGGAAAAAAGCAGTTGCTTTTCAAAATCTATTAATAAATCATTCAAATGCACTTACCCAAAAAAGTACACTTTTAAAGCTGAAAGATTTAATAAATGCAGATGGCGTAATACTGCATTATAATGAAGAAAATTTCACAGAAGGTATTTTACTGGGCGAGCATGAAATTGATGATTTAACTAATTGGCTAAAATCAGAAAAGGCACACCACAGTTTTAATACCCATGAGTTGCACCAACATTATGGCGGTGCTACAGAAATTGCAAATAGTATTGCTGGTGTAGTGTATTTACCGTTAAGTGACGACAATAGAAATTGCATAGTGTGGACGAGACGTGAAGTGGAAAAGAATATTGATTGGGCAGGCAACCCATCAAAAGCAATACAGCAAAATGAAGAAAATTTAATGCTTTCACCCCGAAAGTCATTTGAAAGTTGGAAAGAAGCCGTAAGACTTACCAGCGAAGAATGGAAAACACCTGAACTTAAAGAAGCAGAGGCAATTGCTGCAACTATACAACTACAACTGCATTTAGCCAATTTAAGAGGTGAAGAAAAAAGTTATTTGACCCTTAATGAAAAATTGCAAAAAGCAAATGATGAGCTGGCAAATATGAATTGGATCAGTACGCACGACCTAAAAGAACCCTTGCGGAAAATTCAAGTATATGGTTCTATTATTCTTGAAAAAGACGGCACAAACATACCTGATTCTGTTAAAGAAAACATTTTGCGAATGCAAAGTTCTGCAAGCAAAATGCAAGTGCTGATTGATGATTTGCTTATCTATTCCAAAGTAGTCAATGAAGAAAAAAAACTAGATCTTGTTAACCTGAATGAAATTGTTGAAGGCATTTTATTGGATTTTAAAGAAAATATTAATGAGAAAAATATTACTATAAAACTTCATAAGTTGCCAACGGTGTACGGCACACAATTTCAATTAAGGCAACTGTTTTTAAACTTAATTAGTAACGCTATTAAATTCACTAGGCCAGAAGTAACGCCTGTAATAAGTATTTCAGCTGAAAAGGTGACCAGTGAAAAAATCAATATTGTACCGCAAAAATTTAATAAAATTATTGTAAAAGATAATGGAATAGGGTTTGATGCAGCCTATGAAGAAAAAGTATTTAAAATATTTCAACGCTTACACACGCAAACAGAATTTATGGGAACTGGTATTGGGCTATCCATTTGCAAAAAAATAGTTGAGCTTCATGGTGGTTACGTTGAAGCGCAAGGTGTAGAGGGCGAAGGTGCAACATTTTCTGTCTATTTACCTCTAACCAAATTGAGCGAAAAAGAATAGCATGCCAGCTTTCGTGCGAAAAGTGCTGGCATCCATCTGCCAAATAATTGGCAATCTTAGCAACGAACAAAAAGTGTTAACAGGTTTAGGCCTAACTATCAAATAAAATGGAAACACAAACAACAGAAAGTCTTTTGTTGCAGATAGAAAAACTGCAAAACCGCCTTAGCGAAGCCGACCAACTGATAGAGCTAATAAGAACAGGTGAGGTAGATGCGTTTGCGCTCAGTAAAAATAATAAGCCCGAAATATTTACTTTGCGAAGTGGCGACAATGCCTACCGGGTGCTGGTAGAAAACTTTAGCGAGGGTGCTTTAAATCTATCAGAAGATGGGTTAATTCTTTACGCCAACACCGCCTTTCTTGAAACCCTCCAACTTTCGCACGAAAAAGTTATTGGACAAAATATTACTCAATTCATGCATCCTGATTCAAAGGAAACTTTCAACGAACTTTTAACAAAAGGATTGGACGGCAAAAGCAAAGGCGAAATAAATGTAATGGTAGGAAATAAGTCATGCCCGGTATATGTTTCTCTTGCTTCCCTCAATCCTGATATGCCATCAGTAGGGATAATTGTATCCAACCTTACTGAAAGAAAACAAATAGAAAAAGAGCTTGAGGCAAAAAAACACTTGCAAAATATTTTTCAAAATGCACCAGCTGCCATTGCTATTTATGGAGGACCTGCATACAAATACATTTTGGCAAACAAGGGCTACGAAAAATTAACTAACCGTAAAGCTGCTGATTTACTAGGCAAGAGTTTTAAGGATGTTTTTCCCGAATTGAAAGGCACAGGCACTTTTGAATTATTTGACGGCGTTTTTGAAACTGGGGAGCCATTTACTACCCCCGAATATCCAATGATGGTTGATATCAAAAATGACGGTGTACTGAGGCAGGGGTATTTTAATTTCTCTATGGAGCCGTTAAAAAATAATGCGGGAGAAATTTATGCAATTCTTGCGATGACCTATGATATCACAGAGCAGATAGTTGCAAGAAAAAAAGTGGAAGAAAGCGAAACCCTCTTCAGGATGGCACTCTTCCTTACTGCCAAGACGGTATTTAAGCAAAACACGCAACTTGAGTACACTTGGATTTACAATACGCATCCTACATTTGAAATGAAAGACTTGATAGGAAAAACAGATAGCGATGTATTTGGTAATGATGCGGCCGAAATACTTACAACCATAAAACAAAATGTATTGAATACTGGCGACATGTTCACGGGCGATATACAATTAGAAATGGGGGGCAAACTACTGGATTTTGCTATGAATGTAGAAGCAACCAAAAATAGTGCTGGCGAAATTGATGGAATAATGGCTGTATCTGACGATATTACGGAACGCAGACAGTATGAAAATAATTTGATGAAATCAAAGACAGCTGCAGAAAATGCCACCAAGGCCAAACAGCAGTTTTTATCTAACATGAGCCACGAAATTCGCACGCCACTGAATTCCATTTTGGGATTTGCAAAAGTGTTACTGAAAACTGAACTAAGTGTACAACAAAAAGAATTTGTACAAGCCATAAAAACAAGTGGTAAGTCTTTAAACCTGCTTATAAATGATATACTTGATTTGGCAAAAGTAGATGCAGGAAAGATGACATATGAAGCGCAACCTTTTGAAATACGCAAAACGATAGCCTCAATTTTACACTCCTTCAATTTGAAAATAAGCGAGAAGAATCTAAAGCTTGAAGAAGAGTACGACACCAAAATACCAGCTGTGCTACTGGGCGACTTATTGAGATTGAATCAGATTTTTTTAAATCTCTTAAGCAATGCCGTAAAATTTACACACGAGGGGGAAATCAAACTAAGTGTCAAATTACTAAGCGAAACTGAAAAAAATGTAACACTTAAATTTGAAGTAGCAGACTCAGGAATTGGCATTGCTTCAGACAGAATAGATTCCATCTTTAAACTCTTTGAGCAAGCCGAACTCAGCACAGCCAATGCGTATGGTGGCACAGGATTGGGGCTAGCCATTGTTAAACAATTAATAGAAGAACAGGAAGGAAGCATTAGCTTAAGTAGTAAACTCGGGGAAGGTTCAACATTTAGCTTCATTATGCCTTTTGGAAAAACAAATAAAAAATCAGAAGAAGAAACAGAGATACTAAATACAAATTCTGAAATAAAAAATCTGCGGGTATTGGTAGCTGAAGATGTGCCACTAAATCAATTACTCATCAAAATTATACTAGGTGATTTTGGATTTGAATATGAAATAGTGGGCAATGGAAAATTGGCAGTAGAGAAAATGCAAACCCATACCTACGATATTATTTTGATGGATTTGCAAATGCCCGAAATGAATGGATTTGAGGCTACAGAGCAAATCCGCAAAACGTTGAAATCTCAAATTCCAATCATTGCGCTGACAGCAGATGTTACTACAGCCGATCTGTCTAAATGCCAAGAATTTGGCATGAATGATTACATTTCAAAACCTATCAACGAACAACTATTGTACAGTAAAATAGTGGAGTTAGTAGAAAAGAATAAATAATCATTGACGAAAAAAATTCTTACTTTATGCAACTCCTATCAATTATTTATGAGCCAACTCAGCCGACAGTGCAAACAATTGTTTAAGTTTAAAACGACAGCATCAGACAAATAGAAACACGAACCAATAACACGGGTTTGGCAAAAGTGCTTTATTGAACAAATTTGTTTTTTACAAAGAAAAACGCTTGCATTTAATTATGCAAGCGTTTTCTGATTTTTAAATAAATTTTAGTTGGATAGTAAAAATAGTTTTATTATGTTTATGGCGAAGGTACGCAGTTGCGTATATTAACAAGTTGGCAGTAATTGTATGAAGACACAATGACAAAACAAGAATTTCAAAAATATTGGACTTTAAATTATCTTGACAATATTCCTTTGCCTCATTTATTAAGACAAGAATATTCAGAAAGATGGTTTAGAATTCACAGTTTGCCAGAATCAAAAAGATATGCTGAAAATGACAAAGAATTTGAAATTATTTTAAATAGACAGAATGAAATTATGACTGATTTATTTGGACTTGACACAAATATTTTGCTTGTAACAGGAGAATATAATTGGGGCGACAATAGAGCAATACACATAACTGACGAACAAGAAATATTCAAAACTTATTCGTTTACAAGACTTGACAACATTGACCTTTATAAATTTAATTCTGAAGAATATGACGAGGTTGATATTTATAGACCAGTGTTTACAGAAACAACTTGGGATTTAAACAAACACAACAACATATTATTAGAAATAGCGGAAGACAAGACGAGAGCATTTTTTATGTCATTTGAAAAGAATATAATTGTTGCACCTTATGACGGAGGAGTTGACTTTATACTCAAAGATAATTTGACAAAAGAATTTTATAAAAACAAGTATACACATTGGCTATCAGAACGAGAAGACGGACTTTGAAAAACGAATTAAAAATAACTACTGCCAACTTGGGCTTGGCGAAAGTGCTTTATTGGATATTTGAATTAGAATAATTGGTAGTGCTATACTTGTAATGTTTTCAAATGGTGGCAGAAACTACCGTTGTTTGTGAAGGCACAAACAACGGCATTTTTATATAAATATTTATAAATATAAAATCATTACAAGTATAGCACTACCTTATTATTATCACGTTATCAGTGTTTTTAAGTACATTATTTGAAAATTCGGAAACAGTTAGGGTTTACTTTCTTACTGTTTCCGAATATGTTACGTGTGTATCCGTTTTTTCTAAAGTTAAGGGCATCAAAAAACCAGTTATAATTGCAGTATTGCATTTATAACTGGTACTAAGAATTGTTTTTTGTGACCGCGTCAGGAGTCAAACCTGAAACCTCTAGAGCCGTAATCTAGTGCTCTATTCAATTGAGCTACGTGGCCTTGTTTTGTTATTATTGAGATGCAAAGGTACGACTATTTTTTTTACTTCCAAATATATTTTGAATTATTTTCAAAAATAATACAAAATATATTTTTAATACATCATATTAAAGTCCTATTCCTAGCCTTATGCCACTCGTTTGAAATTTTCCATCAAGAAAACTCACAAAATAATCAACACGCCCCAACATTTTGATATTTTCTAATCCAAAACCAAACTCCAAATAGTTGCCACTTGTACCAGAAGTAAGATAATTAGCTGTAATAACTTCTTGTAATTTGAGTTTTCTAAGCCCAGCAATGCGCCCAAAAATTGCACCGTTGAAATGATGATTATAAAGTATGCCAGCATAAGGTTTTGTGGTGCTAAAATCATAATAATTAAGCATTTGATAACCTGCAAAAATTCCACTCCAATTGGTTTGATTGCCGTTAAAATGCTGATAATCAAGGAATGTGATACTATCTTTGGTGAGCGTTGCACCGCCAAAAATCTTATAATTACTTGTTCCTAAGAGTCTTATCTTAAATTTGCCATCAATGTCCACCTGCACCCTGTCATAGCTGATGCCTGCGCCAAGCGTAGGCAAGGCACGTGTGTAGGCAATTTGCAAAGTAGGGTATTTAGAATCTTCATTTATCTTTGCATTTGGGCGTGTACTATACTTTTGCGCAAAGGTGAATTTAGTTGTAATATTGAATTTCAAGACTTTATTAGCCACAAAATCAGCGGTTTTCCCTGCCTTATTCAACTCAAAATTAGTGGGCGTATTGCTAGTATATTCTCTATCTTTAATATTAAAAATTTTAAAATTACTGTTATTGACCATTGGGCTACGGTTTGCATACGTCAAGCCAGCCGACAAAAATATACCGTTGGTTACTTCACTCTGATAAGTGAGCCTAGCGTAGTCGCTAAGGTAATATTTAATAAAATTTTGTTCAGAGAAAAGTGTGTAAGAACTATTCACAATCACGTCAATAGGCTCTGTATTATTGATTTGCTCCACAAAACGCCCACCATCTAGGCTAAGTTTTGTTTGTTTTTTAGGGTTGAGTTGCGCTTGTAAGACAAGTTTGCTTTTCCAAGTTACATCAGCAAAACCATAGCGGATAGTTGGCTGAATACTAAATCCCGTACGGTTTTTATAGCGTTTTTGGTAGCCAGTCGTGAGATTTAGTACGCCACCTTCTACGGTATTGAACTGCAAAGCAGTAAGCAAACCGCCAATATTCCAACTCTCGCCTTTGTGTGTATTGCGCCAAGAATAGCCCAAAAACAGAAAGTTGATAGGTTTTAGTTTATTACTTATTCTATCTATAGAATCCTTATAAACTTTTGTTTCTTTGATAACTTGCACGCTATCTTTTTTGAAATAACCTACCGTTTCTTTCCCTGTAAGTGGCACAGGGCGTATTCCATTCCAATAAGTGGTATCTTTTTTATTTGCTTCTTCATTTATAGAAAAAATCTCATTTGTAAAATCTTTCTTTTCAATGGCGGGGTTCATATTATATTTTGAGTAAATCCCAATAAAATAACCATCTCCATTAATACCAAACGCCTCAAATTCAAAATCAAAACGCTGAGAAAATATCACCCAAGGAGCATTTTTGGCATCAGAAGAAGGAATAAAAGATTGTTTAATAATGGCTTTTTCTATAAATTGTACTTGATTGTCTTTTGTAACATACAAATCAGTAGCATAAATGCGCCAGCTGTCTTCCACAATAAATATATGTCCAGCAAAAACAGGGTCAGTATTGCGGATAGGCATTACTTTTATCTTATTGATAGTCAAGCCTTTTTCCTGATAAAAGCCTTCCATTTTGTAGGTATAATAGTTGAAAGCATTGTCTGCAATGGGCGAAACCATTCCACGTTCTGCAAAACCATCATTTTCAGTTAGATTTTCATAAAAATTAACCTGCAAACCTGTTGCCTGATTAAAGCTAAAACCGTTATTATTGCCCGCTACCTTAGAAGAAATCATTTTTTCTTTGATTTTATTAGGTGGAATGGCACTTATCTCTGAAATAGATTCTGACAGGTACACAATGCCTGTATCTATACGTACAGTCATTCCCATAATGGTTTTGGGTGCTTTTCCAATATGATTTAAGCCTTTTAAATATACTTCACAGGTATATTTTTCTACTTCACGCAGGTATTTTTTGCGGTTTTTTTGAGCATTTTTAATAATTTCGTTGGCGGGGTCTTTTGATGTAACTTCAGCAACTGTAGAAACCTCAAAATTATCTTCTAAAAGCGTTACATTGCGCTCTAATGTGGGTGAGGAAATAGTAATTTTTTCTATAATTCCTTGAAAACCAATGTATTCAAAAACGATATTATGCGTACCGTAGGGCAAATAAAGCTGATATTCTCCTTCTCCATTGGAAGTTGTACCTTTGGTGGTATTCTGAATATAAACATTGACAAAAGGCATTGATTCACCATTTTTGGAGGTTATTTTACCTTTCAGAATGCCTATTTGGGCATTAGCTTGTGTGTCATTTTGGGCATTAGTTTGAGTAGTAAAAAGTAGAAAGAAAACCAAAAATAATAAAAACGGATTTTTCATATAGGAATAAAATTTATAGCGTGGCGCAAGTATTTGTTTTTAGATGATTTCAAAACGTAAAAATACTAGAAAAATTATGTTTCTGAAGAATAATTGCCACAAATACACTAATATTTTTATTTGTGTATTTGTGGCAATAGAGAAAATATCATCACACCAACTACTTTATTTCTTTTGTGGGATTTGCAACACTTCTCCGCAATTTTTGCATTTATGAAGTGCCGTATTGGCATTAAATTTGGCAAAAGTAGCAGGAAGTTGCTTGTCAATATCCGTTAATTTGAAATATTCTTCAAATAAAAGATGTTTACAATTATCACAATACCATTGAAAACCGTCCGTTTGGAAATCTTTTCTGCGCTCTTCCACCACTAACCCAATAGTGCCTGCGGGGCGTTGTGGCGAGTGTGGAATTTTTGCATTGAGCAAATAAATATCTCCTTCTTTGATTTCTACATCTCTAAACTCCCCATTTTCTATGATTTTGAGAACAATATCCCCTTTAATCTGATAAAAAAACTCTGCACCTTCGTTGTAGTGATAGTCTTTTCTGACGTTAGGACCGCCCACCGCCATTACAATAAAATCCCCTTCTGGGAAAATTTCTTTGTTTCCCACAGGCGGTTTAAGTTGGTCTTGGTTTTCAGCAACCCATTTGGCAAGATTAAGGACGTTAAATTTCATTGGAGAAAGTGGGTTTATTAGTCGGAAAAAGCTGTAAATTGGACATCATAATTTAGTTTTGAAGCAAATAAAACCAAATTATGTAATTTAATTAGTTCTAAATAGGAGCAAATACTATCATCTACTGCTGAACGTACCTTTTCAGGGTGACTTTCTTTAGTCATTTGCCATTTTGTAGTATCAATAATATATTCAGTTGTAGCATTAAGTATTTTGATGTAACAATGCTTCCTTACTTTTTCAATATAATCAAGAAATTCACTCGCACTAAAAAAATCAGTAATACCTATAAAATGTTCTCCACTTTCATCTATATTTTTAAAGTGAAACTTTTTTGCTTCATTTTCAGAAATAAAATCAGTTATTTTCAAATCTTGTCCTAATATATAAAGTGAGTTTCCATAGTTATGAAAAAATCCTTCTATACTTTTGGCACAACTAGAGATTTCAAATTCAGCAATTATTTTTGAATTTATATCACATATTTTGATTATTAAAGATGTTTGAATTCCCATATTATTTACAATTATTTAACTACCGCTTCCGCCTCTGCTAGAACTTCTGCTTGAGCCACCAAAACCACCACGAGAAACTCCTCCACTACTTTTTGAGGAGAAAGTTCTGCTATGAGAAGAGGAATTAGCGTATCTATTGTTAGAAGAAGGGTGAACATAACTGCTGTGATAGCCGCCACGGTGATAGTTGCCATAAGAATAATATCCAAATGGACGAAAAACATAATAATAAGGATAAAAACCACCATAATGAGAATGATGTACGGTTGTGTAGCGTGCCGCAGTATCAGAACGCAAATGCAGGCGGTCTTGCTCAGTACTCACTTTTTTCTTTTCTTTATCACAAGCCGACAAAAGGCTGGTCAAAAGTAATAATTTGATTATTTTCGTCTTTTTCATTGCTTTGTTTTTTTCTTAGTTACCAACAAATTTTACTGATTTTCCTGCATTTTACTGTGTTTATTACTACTGCGCACTCAACGCTAAAAACGCTATTTTATTGTTACATAAAATTCATACTCTTTTTTTACTTCTCCCGTAAGTGCCTTTCCTGTACTGTCTGTGCCTTCAGCCTTGATTTTGCCAAGAGAGGGAACGGTGTCAAGTTCAATTTTTTCTTTGATTTTTGTATTTTTTACCCAAAAAGTTTTTTTCGTTTCAATAATATCACGAGTTTCGTCCAGTTTTCTACTATTAAAAATCACTTCCACAGAGCCATCTTTTTCCACGGTTTTTACTCTGTCTTCACGTTCTTCATCTTCTGTATTATCATCACCACAAGAAGACAAAAATAAAGGAGATAGTGCCAAAGAAAGTAGCAATAGTATGGTTTTGAAATATTTTTTTATATAATTTTCCATCAGAGAATAAAAGTAGTTATAAAAGTAATTGTAAATAATAAATGTTTGAAATAAATTGGTATTTCAAGATGCGACCCAAATGTAATATTGCAAAGATAGTTATTTAATTCAAAACAACAAATAAGTAAAAATTATTTGAAATTATCAAAAATTTTTGCTTATTTTGTTGGAAACTCAATTTTATTATATGAAAATTTATTTTATCACTTTTATTTTGGTAAATCTGATACGTTTTGCTAGTGCTCAAACGCCTCAAACCGCTCAAAATCACCTAGAAACAGGTAAAAAACTCCTTGACCAAAACAAAATAGAACTTGCCATAGAAAGTTTTACCCAAGCTATTATTATGGATAAAAATTTTGCGGAAGCCTACCAAAAACGTGGACTGGCTTATTACGCCTTTGCTAATTACCCAAAAGCAGAAGAAAACTATAATCAGGCTATTTTGTTGCAACCAAAGTATGCGGAAGCCTATTATTGCAGAGGTGTGCTGGATTTTATGCAAGGCAAAATAATTACTGCCAAGCGTGATTTTGAGCAAACGCTTGCTTATATGCCTACTTATGTGCAAGCTATGATGTCGCTTGCAGCTATTGCTTTGCGTGATTTGGATAACAAAACTGCCTTTGATTGGTATTCTAAGGCTATTGAAACAGAGCCAAATTATGCTTTTGCTTATTATGAGCGTGCCGCAATGTATTATAATATTTTTGAGGAGGATAAAAAAGCCTTTATTGATGTTTCTAAGGCTATTTTACTCAAAAATGATTATGCAGATGCCTACCATTTGAGAGGACTTTTGGAATACCAACTCAAAAAATACCATAAAGCATTACCAGATTTTGATAAAGCCATTGCCCTAAATCCTAATGATACTGATTATTATTTGGAAAGAGCGCAAATTCACTTCAAACTAAAAAACAAAGAAAAAGCCTGTACAGACTTCAAAAAAGCAGTTTCTCTTGGTGTAGAAGATAAAATATTAGAAAAAAAATATTGTGGTAAATCCACAACTAATTGATTTTATAACATTTTACAACATCTTCAAATCCACTTTAAAAAGAAGTAATAAAATAATAATAAGACCTAGTGCAATGCGGTAGTAACCAAACATTTTGAAACCGTATTTGGTCAAAAAACCCACAAAAAACCTTATTGCAAGCATTGCCACCGCAAAAGCCAGTACATTTCCTAGTAGTAGCATTTGCAACTCTTCTCCCTGAAAAAAAGGTAAATTTGCCTTATTGACCGCTTTATAATGTTTGAGAAGTTTGTAGGCTGATGCAGCAAACATTGTAGGAACAGCCAAGAAAAACGAAAATTCTGCGGCAGTTTTGCGTGTGAGTCCTTGTTGCATTCCGCCAATAATAGTGGCAGCAGAGCGGGAAGTTCCAGGAAAAACTGCGGCAACACATTGGAAAAGTCCTATTACAAGTGAAGTAGCATAAGTTACTGTTTTTTCTGATGTGTTTGGAATCTCATTTTTAGCAAACCATTTATCCACAAAAAGCAAAACAATTCCGCCCAAAATCAACATAATAGCTACAACCAACACATTTTCAAGCATTGCATCAATCATATCACCCAAAAAAAGACCCACAAAAGCAGCAGGAATAAAGGCAACCAGTAACTTGAAATAAAACTCAAAAGATTGAAAAAACCTTCGCCAATACAAAACCACCACCGACAAAATAGCTCCAAATTGAATATTAACAGTGAAAAGTTTCGTAAAAGCCTCACTACTAATACCCATAAAAGAAGATGCAATAATCATGTGTCCTGTGGAAGAAATAGGCAAAAACTCCGTCAGTCCTTCAATAATGGCAAGTATCACTGCCTCTAAAATACCCATATATTCAATTACGAATTACGAATTAAAAATTACGAAAAAATAAAACCAATCAATTACGAATTAGAAATTACGAATTACGTCATTTTACGTAATTGATAATTCGTAATTCGTAATTGATTAAGATTTTGGTTTGTACAAAATAGCTACAAACTGCACCATAAAACCTAAAAACAAGATGATAGGACCTAGTGTCAGCCCTAAAAAGCCAAAACCAAACGGCTCTTTGTCCATTGACATAATCACAAAACCAAGAAGCATCATACCTATTCCTGCAAGCATTATGATATAATTGATGCGTTCAAGTGCAAATCCAACTGTATTTTCTGTATTTTCTGTATTGATGGGTGTTGCTTTTTCAGCAGTTTTTTGAAGTTCCATTTTTTTATTTATAAATATTATTGTGCTAAAAGCTAACGAAAAAACAGGTAATTAAGTATAAAACAAAAAACGCTTCTAAAAATATATTTTAATATAGTTTTAGAAGCATTTTTAAGTTTTGAAGAAATAATATATAAATAATTATATAAATTTCAAAACGGCATCTATGCCTTTCTTATTGATGGTGCGAACAGCATTGCAAGACACACGTAATGTTACCCACTCACCTAAACTTGGTACGAAAAATCTTTGTACGTGCAAATTTGGATAAAACTTTCTTTTAGTTTTATTATTTGATTTTGATACGTTATTTCCTACTCTTGTTCTTTTTCCAGTTATTTGACAAACTTTTGACATTTTATTCTACTATTTTAAGATAAACAATTTAAACAATTTTAAACGTGAAGTAAAGATTACTCAAATTATCTTAAAACTTAATTTTAGGTTAATTTTAAAGAATTATCTCCAATTACTTCATTTTTTGGAACGCAAATGTACGAACTCAAAAGCATATATCCAAACATATTTTCAAAAAATATTCTCTAAATATTTTATTTTTACCTGAATATTTGCTCAGCATTTGTCAAAAACCTCTTTTAAATCCAAAAGGACAGTGTTTACAGCCATTTTTGCAACAATAACCACGTTTTTTGTGGTAATATTCTGTGAAAACCATATAACCTTGTTCGTTGAAATAATATTCAATTTCGTTATTTTGTTCGTTGTTTTTGTCTTTTTGGTCAGCTATTATTTTTTTGTCTTCTATTTTTTTCTTCTTAAAAAAATTCATTAAAATTTGTTTAGATAGGTAACAAGATACTATTTGGATAAATAGCAAACTTTTCGTTATGAAAATTGTTTATAAAATTATTTTATTGCTTTAATTTTGCGTAATTTTGCAATGCAAATTAGTAAAATTATGTGAAAATTTATGAGAAAGTTGTATTGCACTCATAATTCACACCTCACAACTCACAACTCAAAAAATATGCTTGCTACAACTCTCTCTCAAAATACTTCACAGATTACATCAAAAGAGGCTATTGCCTTAGAAGACCGCTACGGAGCGCATAATTATCACCCTTTGGAGGTCGTTCTCACTCGTGGAGAAGGCATACACGTATGGGACGTAGAAGGCAAACATTATTTTGACTTCTTAGCTGCCTATAGTGCTGTAAATCAAGGACATTGCCACCCAAAAATTGTTGCTGCTTTGATAGAACAAGCACAAGTTTTGACACTTACTTCTCGTGCTTT
>JAYVGJ010000289.1:0-3632 GCA_043772375.1 Raineyaceae bacterium
ATTATTTGTTTTATTGATATATAAACAAGGCAAAACAGAATAAAATTCTGTGTTAAAATTGATATTTTCAATAAAGTGAAAATGTCACCCATATTGTTAGTGCACTTTCAAATTTAACTAATTTAACAGAACTAAGTTTGAGTTATAATTCCATATCAGATTTTAGCTCACTTTCAAATTTAACTAATTTAACAAAGCTAAGTTTGCATGAAAATAAAATATCAAATATTAGTTCACTTTCAAATTTAACTAATTTAACAGAGCTATATTTGGGTGGAAATAAAATATCAGATATTAGTGCACTTTCAAATTTAACTAATTTAACAGAGCTACATTTGGATGACAATAAAATATCAGATATTAGTTCACTGTCAAATTTAACTAATTTAACAAAGCTAGATTTGGGTGGAAATAAAATATCAAATAAGCAAGTTGAATATATACAAAAAAAGTTGCCAAATTGTGTGATATACGCATAAGCACAATATCATATCAACATAACTTCAAAATAATAATGCCAACAGAAGCAGTATCTAAAAATATAGGAGAAAGGATTCAATAGGAAATTTCTGTGGTGTCAGAAGTTTCCTTCTGACACCAAAAGTGCGCTTTTAGATATTTAACTGTTGCCCTAATAACAATAACACCTATCAAAAATGACAGACGACAACAAGAAAAAAAACTCATTTACCGCCGTTGTTGGTGTTTTAGCGCAGCGACACAAATAACGAATTACGTAGAACAATACGCACAAACGAAAAATACATTGTTTGTCCAAGCTCGTTGTTGGTGTTGCTAACGCTAAAACACCAACAACGGCAGGAAAAAATAAAAAGTTGCATCTTCTATTAAATTTGATAAATTGCAAAGAAAATAAAACATAGGAAATAAATGGATTTATCAAAATACAAACTTAATAGAGACCTTAATTCTACGAGATTTGAATTTACAAGTGAAGGAGTGAACGGAAATATAGAAAAAATAGTTATATTTGAGTCAGTAGCAACAGAAAATGGAGAACTCTTTAATTTGTGTTTTGGTGATAAAAACCCACTAACAGGTGAGCTAGATGATACTGTTAATAGCAATAATGGTGATAGAAATAAAATCTTAGCTACTGTGGCACTTACCGCATATTTGTTTACAGATACGCATACAAATGCTTGGATACTTATGCAAGGAACTACAAATGCACGTACACGCTTATACCAAATGGCTATAAATACCCATTATGACGAAATAAAAAAAGATTTTAGCATTCTCGGGCTACTTGATGATGATTGGGTTATTTTTGAAAGAAATATAAATTATAATGGATTTTTAATTAACCGAAATAAATAATTGTATGAAAACATTAAAAGAGCAAGCAAAAGAGTTTATGAAAACTCATAAACCAACGCTTTTATACACCAAAGAAATACCTGAAAATGCTTTTATGGCAAAAAAAAGACAACAAGCAAAAGAAATTGTAGATAGAGTAGGCTTTCCTTCTAAAGAACTGCTAGAGAAGCTAAACCAAAAATAAAGAAAATCCCTTTGATAAGTTCAAAGGGATTTCTGCTTTTGCTTGTGTTTTAGCTCCGCAACACCAAAAACGAATGAATACTTGACAAATTCCCTGATTTAGTAGGATTAACATAGCAATTTCAAATAAATTAAAATATATTTGGAGAATAAAGATAGTTTGGTTATGTTTGAGGTGAAATGTATGCAGTTGGACTTACAAAAAATCAAACACAAAATGAAAAATATACTTTTAATACTGCTATTTTTGGGAATACTGCTCGTTTCTACTGATTTGTCAGCACAAGACAAAATAGATAAACTTTCTGACAAAATTGATAAGTTGGCGGAGCAAATGGCTACACAACAAATTGAAACCAACAAACAATTTGCAGAACTTGCTAAACAACAAGCTATTACAGCCACCAAAGTAGATGGTATGGACAAACGCTTTGATAGTGTAGACAAACGCATAGATACGCAAAGTAATCTAATGATGTGTATGATAGCTTTCATTGCCGCACTTGTTGGCGCAATTATTTGGGATAGACGAGCTGCTAATTCTCCACTAGAAACAAAGACAAGGGACTTAAAAGTGGAAAATGAAGTGCTTAACAAAGAAATAAATCTACTCAAAGAAAGAGAAACAAAATCAGAAAATCTACTGAAAAAACTCCTAGAAAAATTCCCTGATTTAGCTGGATTAGCATAGCAAATGCAAAAACCAAAATAAATTAAAATATATTTTTAAAATTGAAATGGTTTTGTTATGTTTGGGGTGAGATGTACGCAGTTGTGTATATTAACATTTTTTTGCAAAAGGTATCAAAAAAACCGCCGTTGTTGGTGTTTTAGCGCAGCGACACCAAAAACGAATGAATACTTGACAAATTCCCTGATTTAGCTGGATTAGCATAAACAAAATAAATTAAAATATATTTTTAAAATTGAAATAGTTTGGTTATGTTTGGGACGAAATATACGCAGTTGGACTTACAAAAAATCAAACATAAAATGAAAAATATACTTTTAATACTACTATTTTTGGGAATGTTGCTGGTTTCTACTGATTTGTCAGCACAAGATAAACTAGATAAAATAGCAGAACAACAAATAGAAACCAATAAACAAATTGCAGAACTTGCAAAACAGCAGGCTGTTGCTAATGCTAGATTTGAAACTAAATTTGAAGGCATAGACAAGCGTTTTGAAGCCGTAGATAAGCGTTTTGATGATGCTAACAGGCGTATGGATATGCTATTTTATATGATGATGGCTTTACTTGCTGGAATTTTTGGGCTGATTGGTTTTGTGGTCTGGGATAGGTACACCTCCATAAAACCTATTTTAGACGAGAACATCACACTCAAAAAAGAAATAGAACAACTTGCCCAAAGAGAACTAAGACACGAAGAAGCCGTTGCCAAAAACTTTAAGAAAATACTTGACAAATTCCCTGATTTAGTAGGATTAACATAGCAATTTCAAATAAATTAAAATATTTTTGGATAATGAAAATAGTTTGGTTATGTTTGGGGGAAAAGTACGCAGTTGCGTAGATTTACGAGTTGAGCAATATATTAAAGACACTTATGAATGAAAAAGAGCCAAGAATTAACGAAGCAGAAGTTATTGAAAAACTTCAACACCTATTATCAAAAATTGGTTTTGAAGTTATATTTAGCGACACCAATATACAATTTAGAAATGCAGATTTTATTGCCAAAAAAAGAGTTAATGGAAACGACTACAAAATTGCTATTGAAGTAAAAGGAAACTCAAATCTAAATGATGCTGTCAAACATGGAATTGAAACATTAAAGAAAATAAATGAAGTACAGACTTTTGACAAGTTGCTCTTGTTATTACTTAATAGGAGTAATAATGTTTTAAAATCCTCACAGCTAGACCGTTTTCATCTTGCAAATCCAACTAATATTGAAATAATAAATCTAACAGAATTAGAAAAGTGGTCTGAGAATTTAACAAACGAACTTACGGTTAAAGAACTAAATGAAGTGTTTTACTATATAACAATATGGGTGACATTTTCACTTTATTGAAAATATCAATTTTAACACAGAATTTTATTCTGTTTTGCCTTGTTTATATATCAATAAAACAAATAA
>JAYVGJ010000290.1:0-2624 GCA_043772375.1 Raineyaceae bacterium
TTTATTTGTCATGTTGCTTTCGCAAATGGCTTTCGCAAGTTGGGCAGGGGCAAGCCCAGCCCCTACATTTTAATACATTTTTAAACTTGTCCTACACCCAATAATTATGCTTCTAATTCAATGTTTGGAGGTTTTTAAATCCTCCAAGCATTAAATATTTCTATAATTTTCTACAAATCAGAATAATCAAAACTATTCATATATTGTGTAGTAAAATCAGTACCAGAAACAAAATTTTTGTCTTCCATTAGCTTGATATGCAGGGGAATAGTTGTTTTGATGCCTTCAATAACAAACTCTTCCAAAGCACGTTTCATACGCACCATTACTTCCTTGCGAGATTGCGCCGTAACAATCACTTTGGCAATCATAGAATCATAATTAGGTGGGATAGTGTAGCCTGCATATACGTGTGTATCAACACGCACACCAATACCGCCAGGAACGTGGAAATTAGTGATTTTTCCTGGAGAAGGACGGAAATCTTTGCTTGGGTCTTCCGCATTGATACGACATTCCATAGCGAAAGTAGTAGGAAAATAATTTTTACCAGAAATTTTTTCTCCTGATGCCACTTTAATTTGTTCTTTTATCAAATCCCAACCAGTAACTGCCTCTGTAATAGGGTGTTCTACCTGAATACGGGTATTCATTTCCATAAAATAGAAATCCCCGTGCTTATCTACCAAAAATTCAATAGTGCCAGCACCTTCATAATTGATAAATTTTGCTCCTTTTATTGCAGCTTCGCCCATTTTCTCACGCAATTTGTCCGTAATAATGGGTGAAGGCGTTTCTTCAATAAGTTTTTGGTTGCGGCGTTGGATAGAGCAATCTCTTTCAGAAAGATGACAAACATTGCCATATTGGTCACCAAACACTTGTATTTCTATGTGTCGTGGGTTTTCTACAAATTTCTCCAAATACATATCATCATTACCAAAAGCCGCCATAGACTCATTTTTGGCATCGTCCCAGCCTTTTTGAAAACTTTCTTCATTCATTATCAGGCGCATACCCTTGCCTCCGCCGCCTGCAGTAGCTTTAACCATTACAGGGTATTTGATTTTTTTAGCAATTTTTTTAGCATCTTCAATGGTATGCACAAGCCCGTCAGAGCCAGGCACAACAGGCACGCCTGCCTTTTTCATTGTGTCTTTTGCGGTGGCTTTGTCGCCCATTTTGTTAATCATTTCAGGGCTTGCCCCAATAAATTTGATGCCGTGGTCTTTGCAGGTTTGCGAAAAATCTTCATTTTCAGACAAAAAACCATATCCAGGGTGAATGGCATCAGCATTAGTGATTTCTGCAGCGGCAATAATGCTAGGAATACTCAAGTAGGATAGTTTGCTTGGCGGAGGACCAATGCAAACGGCTTCATCAGCAAAACGTACGTGCAAACTTTCTTTATCTGCCGTAGAATACACAGCAACGGTTTTTATACCCATTTCTTTGCAGGTACGAATGACACGCAAAGCTATTTCGCCACGGTTGGCTATCAATATTTTTTTTATCACAGTAGTTATGAGTTGTGAGTTATGAATTGTAAGTTGTGAGTTAATACAAAGTGTACAGTATTTATTTCGTACTTCGTAGCTCAACACTTCTAAACTGGTTCTACTAAAAATAATGGTTGGTCATATTCCACAGGAGAGGCATTATCCACTAAAATCTTTACAATACGCCCAACAACTTCTGCTTCTACCTCATTAAAAAGTTTCATAGCTTCAATGATACAAAGCGTTTGCCCTACTTTTATTTCGTCACCGACATTCACAAAAAGCGGAGAATCTGGCTTAGATGAACGGTAAAACGTACCAATCATAGGAGATTTTACGGTGATATAGTTAGCTACATTGTTGCTTACATTTGCGACAGGCGTAATAGGTGTTTCTGCGTTTATTTGTGGCTGCACCTGCACTTGTGGCTGTATTTGTACTTGTGGCTGTACGTAGGTAGTTTTTTCGTAGGCAGGAACGCCAGAATTACGTTTTACATTGATTTTGAACTCGTCCGTTTCAATATTGACTTCGTCTAGCGGAGATTGCGCTATAAAATTGATTAAATCCCTTATTTCTTCTACTTTCATTGCTTATCCTTTGTTAAAACTGTTTTTAAAGATTGAAAAGATGCGTAATGATAGAAAAAAAATCTTAGAAAAACGAAATTTACTTCATTTTTTTATTGAAATATTCGTTTAAATGTTTTATAAGCAGTTTTTTTTAATTTATCAACTTTTGGAATGTTAAAAACTAATTACAAAAAATGACTTGTTTAGGCTATTGACAATTCAAAAAAGATTACCTAATTTTGGGGTATTAAAAGTACGCAAGTAAAGCTATAAAAAAAAGTAAAAATTAGTCCTTTTTAGCTATAGGAAGTACCTGAAAAATTGTGGAACTTTGCAACACAATAGTTCGTGGGTTTTTGTCCCACTTTTTAAAACAATATGGGTGACATTTTCACTTTATTGAAAATATCAATTTTAACACAGAATTTTATTCTGTTTTGCCTTATTTATATATCAATAAAACAAATAATTTATACTTTTAAAGATAAATTTAAAAATTTTATTTTAGAACAAATCTTAAAATTATGATTTTTCAAAAATGTCACCCATATTG
>JAYVGJ010000291.1:0-6385 GCA_043772375.1 Raineyaceae bacterium
GAATCCAATAGAACACCGTTTATTTTCACAAGTCAGCAAGGCTATGACAGGGGCTAATATGATGGATTTAGAAGAAATGGCAACTAGAATAGCGAGAACCAAAACGAAAACTGGACTTCAAGTCGTTATAGAAATAAATGAAAATGTTTATATCAAAGGACAAAAATATCATAAAGATTATAAGCAAAATATGACTATTCAGTTTGATGATTTTTTACCAAAATGGAACTATGTGGCAACTAGCTAAATTAGGAACTTATTTACAATACATTCCTAAGGTATTTTTTATGTTGTTTTTTCGTATATTTGTAAAAATAAAAAATAGTTTTTAAATTATTCTAAACACTAAAAAAATGTCTTACAACAAATTTAAAAAACTAGAGATGTTGCGCACACAGTTTGGTATCAATGAAATTCAGACAACGTGGTTGCCTACAAATTTACCTGCGTTTGCAAAAAGTCCTATTTTGTTGCAAAGCCTGCAAGATGCCAAAGAAGAGGTATTAACAACAGAAAAAGCTAAATCAGAGTATGTTATTGTGCCTATTTTGAAAGAACTTAGGCGCAATAATCCGCATACTTTTAGCTCATTTTCTGGTTATGAATTTAATGTTGATGTAAAAAACGGATTAAATGGATTTTGTGATTTTATTCTGTCAGCTGAACCTCAAAAAGTGTCCTTGACAGCACCTATTATTTGTCTTGTAGAAGCTAAAAAAGGCGAAATTGAAGCTGGTTGGGGACAATGTGGCGCAGAAATGTATGCCGCCCAAATTTTTAATGAAAGGGAAGGAAACCCACGTAAAGTCATATATGGGTGTGTTACGAATGCTTTTTCTTGGTGTTTTATGAAATTAGAAAACAAACAATTATTTATAGAAGCTAATTACATTCCACTTACTTTTACTGCTCCTTATGAAGTATTAGCGGTTTTGCAGTGGATTTTGGATAAAAGTTTGGCAAATGAATAAAACTAACTTTTCCTGTGGCGCATAAAGTAATTGATTGAACAATAACTGTTTTTGTGGAATTTTTGTGCTAGGTTTGGAGAGTAGTTTGTTTTTGGTGTCGCTAATGCTAGAACACCAACAACGGCAGAAAACACCAACAACAGCGGAAAAAATATATGCGCAAATTTGCAGAAACTTGGACTGATATAGCATTAGTGCAACGCACCGTTGCACTAATCCCTTGGAGAAGCAACATTACCCTTTTGGACAAGCTAAATGACCAAAAATTGAGGCTTTGGTATGCCCAAAAAACAATAGAAAATGGCTTTGGAAAAGATATGTTGATATTTCAAATTGATACTAAATTACACGAAAGAGAAGGTAAAAGCACAAATAATTTTAGTGTGGCTATGCCTCCTATGCAATCTGACCTTACTTCACAAATTTTCAAAGACCCTTACATTTTTGATTTCTTAGGCACATCAGACTCTCGTTTAGAAGCAGAATTAGAACAAAAACTTATTGACCATATCCAAAAATTTTTATTAGAACTTGGGCAAGGCTTTGCGTTTGTAGGCAGGCAAGTACATCTAGAGCTAGGAAATCAAGATTTTTATATTGATTTGCTTTTTTATCATCTTAAATTGCGTTGTTATGTTGTCGTAGAACTAAAAGCTGGTGATTTTCAAGCGGAATACGTCAGTAAACTTAATCTTTACCTAAATGTTGTTAATGATACTTTACGACACGCAGAAGATAAACCTAGTATTGGCTTGCTACTTGTAAAATCCAAGAATAAAATTGTTGTAGAATATGCGTTAGCAGGCTTTACAAATCCCATAGGTATTGCCAATTGGGAGAAACAAATAATAAATGCGTTGCCTGATAATCTGAAAGGTAGTTTGCCTTCTATTGAAGAAATTGAGAAAGAATTAGAATAAATAGTCTCAATATTTTAAAAAAACTCTTAAAATTCTCAAAAATAAAAAAAATAACTTGACAACTGATGCGTAAAGTTGTATATTGCACAATGATTTCAGACATAAATAGCCCAAAACGCATTTCTTTAATCTTTTTGAAAAATAAACTAAAAACTTTCACTTTTTTCTTGCATAAGTAAAAAAAGTGTTGTACTTTTGCGTTCTTCACAATTTCACGCCAAAATACAGCAAGATGTCTAAAAGAATTAGTTTTGCCTCTACTAAGCAAATCTTAGAATATCCAGATTTCTTGGATATCCAACTCCAGTCTTTCAAAGACTTTTTTCAGCTAGAAACCGCTGCTGAAAACCGCACACAAGAAGGTTTATACAAGGTTTTTGCAGAAAATTTTCCTATATCTGATTCAAGGGAAAATTTTATCCTAAGTTTTGTAGATTATACCATTGACCCGCCCAAATACTCGCTTGATGAGTGCGTGGATAGAGGGCTTACCTATTCTGTGCCACTAAAAGCTAAATTAAAACTTATCTGTAATGATGAGGATAATGATGATTTCCAAACCATTGAACAAGAAGTTTTTTTAGGAAATATCCCGTATATGACTGAAAAAGGCTCTTTTGTTATCAATGGCGCAGAACGTGTTATTGTTTCTCAACTGCACCGCTCGCCTGGCGTATTTTTTGCGCAAAGCAAACATACAAACGGCACTAAACTATATTCTGGACGTATTATTCCTTTCAAAGGTTCTTGGATTGAGTTCGCAACAGACGTAAATAACGTAATGTACGCCTACATTGACAGAAAAAAGAAATTTCCTGTAACAACTTTATTGCGTGCCATTGGTTATGGAACGGACAAAGAAATTTTGGATATTTTTAATCTTTCTGAAGAAGTGGAAGCGACTAAGAAAAAATTAGAGAAAATTGTTGGTAGAAAACTTGCTGCACGTGTTTTACGCACTTGGACAGAGGATTTCGTAGATGAAGATACAGGAGAAGTGGTGTCTATTGGGCGTAACGAAATCCTTATGGAACGTGATTCTGTTGTCAATATGGAGGATATTCCAACTATTTTGGACTCTGGTAGCAGCACAATCATCATACACAAAGAAGACATCAATATTGGTGATTACCAAATCATCTATAATACACTTCAAAAAGATAATTCAAACTCTGAAAAAGAAGCCGTAGAACAGATTTACAGGCAGCTCCGCAATACAGAAGCACCTGATGAACAAACGGCAAGAGATATTATAAATAACTTGTTTTTTAGTGATAAACGCTATGATTTGGGCGAGGTTGGACGTTATAGAATTAACAAAAAACTTGACCAAACAATAAGTATGAACACTCGCATACTCACGAAAGAAGATATTATCAATATCGTGAAGTATTTGATTGGACTTATTAACTCTCGTGCTGTGGTTGATGATATTGACCATTTGAGCAACCGTAGAGTACGTACTGTTGGAGAACAACTTTATGCGCAATTTGGTGTAGGACTTGCTCGTATGGCTCGTACTATCAAAGAACGTATGAATGTACGTGATAATGAGGACTTTAAGCCTGTTGATTTGATAAATGCCCGTACACTTTCGTCTGTAATTAACTCGTTCTTTGGTACAAACCAACTTTCGCAGTTTATGGACCAAACCAACCCATTGGCAGAAATTACGCACAAAAGACGTATGTCGGCACTCGGACCTGGTGGGCTTTCTCGTGAGCGTGCAGGTTTTGAGGTGCGAGATGTACATTATACGCATTATGGTCGTCTTTGTACTATTGAAACACCAGAAGGACCTAATATTGGGCTAATTTCTTCCCTCTGTGTACACGCAAAAGTGAACGGAATGGGCTTTATTGAAACGCCTTATTTGAAAGTTGAAAAAGGTATTGCAAAATATAATGAAGATGTCGTTTATTTGACTGCGGAAGAAGAAGATGGTCATTATATTGCACAGTCAAAAGTTGCCATTGACAACAAAGGTAACTTCTTGACAGATACAGTAAAAGCACGTTTTGAGGGAGATTTTCCTGTGCTTGCCCCTATTGAAATTACATATATGGACATTGCGCCCAATCAAATTGTATCTGTTGCAGCCTCTATGATTCCATTTTTGGAGCATGATGATGCCAACCGTGCCTTGATGGGGTCAAATATGCAACGCCAAGCCGTACCACTTTTGAAAGCGGAAGCTCCAATTGTAGGAACTGGTTTGGAAGAAAGAGTGGCTTTGGATTCTCGTACACTTATTTTAGCTGAAATGGACGGTGTTATTGACTATGTTGATGCATCAAGAATTACAGTAAAATATGATATGAATGAAGACCAATTGCTGGCATCTTTTGAAGGAAATTTGAGAAGTTATAAACTGATTAAATTCAGACGTACCAACCAAGATACTTGTATAAATCTTTCTCCTATTGTCAAAAAAGGACAAAAAGTGAAAAAGGGACAAGCACTTTGTGAAGGTTACGCAACAAATGATGGAGAACTAGCTTTGGGCAGAAACTTAATGGTTGCATTTATGCCTTGGCAAGGATACAACTTTGAAGATGCTATTGTTATCTCTGAAAAAGTGGTACGTGAAGATATTTTTACCTCTATTCACATTGACGAGTACGAGCTAGAAGTGCGTGATACAAAGCGTGGAGAAGAAGAACTTACATCAGAAATCCCTAACGTGAGTGAAGATGCTGTAAAACATCTTGACGAAAACGGTATCGTTTCTATTGGTTCTGAAGTGAAAGAAGGAGATATTTTGATTGGTAAAATCACGCCAAAAGGAGAAACTGACCCAACGCCTGAAGAAAAACTTTTGCGTGCTATCTTTGGCGACAAAGCTGGTGATGTAAAAGATGCGTCTTTGCGTGTGTCGCCATCTATTAGAGGTGTGATTATTGATACTAAACTTTTCACTCGTCCTAAGAAAGATAAAGATGTCCGTAAGAAGTCAAAAGATGATGTTAAAGTGCTTATGAAGCATTATGGCAAAGATTTGACAAAAATACGCACACAAATGGTGGATAAAATGGTGCTACTTTTGGAAGGCAAAATGTGCCTTGGCGTGAAGCATAAATTCAACCACGAAATTTTGACAAAAGGCGTTAAATTTTCTAGGAAAAATATTGAAGAAAACATTTTCCCTACGAAAAACCCTTATAGAGATGAAAGTACGTACAATGTGCCAGAAGAAGTGAATTTGATTACAGATGTTATCCTGAACAATTGGACTGATGATGACCGTATCAATAAAATTTTGGTGGATATGGTAAAAAGCTATAACAGAGCTAGAAATGAGGTTTCTGGTAAGTTTAAGCGTGAAAGATTTACTTTGGAAGTGGGTGATGAGTTGCCTACTGGTATTGTGAAACTTGCCAAAGTGTATGTTGCTAAGAAACGTAAGCTAAAAGTAGGTGATAAAATGGCTGGTCGTCACGGAAATAAGGGTGTTGTAGCTCGTATTGTGCGTGAGGAAGATATGCCTTTCTTGGCTGACGGCTCTTGTGTTGATATTGTGCTTAATCCGCTTGGTGTACCTTCACGTATGAATTTGGGTCAAATTTATGAAACTATCCTTGCGTGGGCAGGTAAAAAACTAGGTAGAAAATACGCTACACCAATTTTTGATGGTGCAACAGAGGCGCAAGTAGTAAGTGAAATTGCAGAAGCTGGTTTAGATGCTTTTGGACGTACTTATTTATTTGATGGTTTGACAGGAGATAGATTTGACCAACCTGTAACGGTGGGGATTATTTATATGCTGAAACTAGGTCACTTAGTTGATGATAAAATGCACGCTCGTTCAATTGGACCATATTCTTTGATTACGCAACAGCCTTTGGGCGGTAAGGCGCAATTTGGTGGTCAGCGTTTTGGAGAAATGGAAGTATGGGCATTGGAGGCATTTGGAGCAGCTAATATCCTACAAGAAATCTTAACAGTAAAATCTGATGACGTAATAGGACGTGCTAAAGCGTATGAAGCCATTGTAAAAGGTGAACTGATGCCAAAACCAAATATTCCAGAGTCGTTTAACGTGCTTGTACACGAACTTCGTGGGCTTGCGCTAGAAATTACAATGCTATAAGAAAGGTACGAAGTGAGAGGGACGAAGTACGAACTCAATAATTCATTTTTATTACCAAAAAGCCTTTCAAAGAAATTTGAAAGGCTTTTTTGTTTTATAGGAATTTGATAGCTAATTTTTTAATTAATCTTTAAAGAAGCACAACTAATATGAATACACTAGCATAGAATAATAAATATTAGTTTTGCTCTGTATTAAGCTTTCTAAGTTGTTACAACTTTCAATTGTTAATCAAATTCACATTTTGCTTAACTATTTATGTATTAACCCAAATAATCTGCACTTAAACTTATGAAAATGTTATTGGAATTATTGTAACTTTTACTTAATAAAGCATAATTATATTTAAATGATATTTTCATCTTAAAATAGTCTTAAGAAGACTAGAGACAGCATCAGGATAA
>JAYVGJ010000292.1:0-2355 GCA_043772375.1 Raineyaceae bacterium
TTTTTACGCTTCCTACACCACTAACACAGTATTTTTGTACTATGTCAGACCTTAGTTTTATTGTGGGAATGCGCTATGCGTGGCGTGTGCGGGTCATTGATGAGAGCAATAGAGATGCTTTTATCAATAATGGTTATTCAGCGGTTTGTGAGTTTGCGTATGCGCCCACACTTGCCAATGGGCAAACACTAACGCCCATACTTGCTCCTGCAAACATTCAGGCGGAAGGCAAAGGAAATAGGGCTGGGCGTGTGTGGTGGTCAGCTTTTGTAGGAACGGCACTAGACCGTCCAGACCGCTATAAAGTGGAATACAAAAAAGTTGGTGCTAGCGGAAACGCTGGTTTAGAATGGTTTTCAGAATTTACTACCACAGATGAACTTTTAATAAATCAGGGTTTAGAGCCTGCCACGACCTATGAGGCAAGGGTGCAAGGAGAAAAAGGTGGCTTTTTGGGAGATGCTTCTAGCATTGTTACCTTTACGACTTTTATACCTGTAGCGGCTGTCTGTGGGGTTACGCCTACAAATACGCTAGCAAATATGACTCCTATGCGCAATGCACGTATAGGAATGCCTATTGAGGTGACAGGTTTTGAGGTGGTTTTGGATAGTTTGCAAGAGGAAAGCACGCCTGGTGTGTATTCTGGGCGTGGACTGATTAAAATCCCGTTTATGCTTAATCAAACCTTTACGGTGCTTTTTGAGAGCCTTTTTATCAATGAACTCGGACAAGCGGGAGAAGGGAAAGTATGGTTTAAAACCAAACCTATTGAAGAGTGGATAGCAGAAAATACGCCTCCTATCTCGGAACAACCTATTAGTTTTATGGATTTTGAGCCTGGTACAGTAGGTTTTCCTGTGGTGATAACTGGAATAGTGGTTTTGCCCAATGGTCAGGTTACTGTTGTAACGCCCAATGGCACTTTTTTAGCAGATACAACGCTAATACCTCGTCCTGTGCTTAAACCAACGCTTTTAGAAGATAAAAATGGTAATCAGTTTATTGTTCACCCAGACGGAACAGTTACGAGTTTAGGGCAAGCAGGTTTTATCCCAAAACCAATGACCACAGAAGAAAAACTTGATAAAATCCGTAGGGGGCTTTATTTAGAGGCTTTGAAGGACTATAAAACGCAAATAGAAACTTATTACACTAGCAAAAATGAGCCTATTCCCGCTCGTGGACCAAGAAATCACAATAAAAACATCATTATTGACCTACCAGAATGTATTGGTACGGAAGCAAACGAAATCAAAACAAATTATCTAGCAATAAATGATAATGTCAATAAAAAAGAATTGCGTAGCAACAGTTTAAAGCGTATATTGGGGATTCTTGCTAAAAAAGGAATTTTAGATGGAATAGCGCAAACAGCTTTAAATAACTTAACAGCAAGAGTAAAGATTACAGAAACAGAATTTAGACAATTTTTGAGTACATTGCAGTTTATAGCTGAAATGCAAGCTATTTGTGGAGAATGGAAGGGTGGTTCTATTACTTCTCTCATTATTTATGTAAATGGGTACTTTAATGATGATTTCCCCCTTACAAGTGGAAAAAAGCTTGAAGAATACTGGGGTGCACCTTCTGCAAATGCTTCAGCATTTATAATCAGATCTAAAATTGCATTAAAGGCATCTAAAAGTGATTTGTTTTTTATTAATGGTGCTGATGAACCAACTTCTAGTGGTGCTAAAAGATTTATGAATGGAAGAAAATTTGTTCAAGATAGAATGAAAAATAAGCAATCTCAATTTTACAATATCATTACTTCAATTATTATCAATAAAGGAGATATTAAGTTTGTCAGTCATAGTATGGGAAGTGCATTTACAGAAGGTATGATAGCCGAATTAGCATTTTATACTGTTAGCATTACAAAAATTGTTCATTTCTCTGCTGCAGATAAATCAGATTTTCCAGTTGGCTTACCTGAAAAAACGTATCAGATAGATGTTTTTCCAGATCCTGTCTTGCTTTATAAAAATTTAGATGATGCTAAATTAATGAATGGCATAATGTATGCTTGTGTTGCACCCAATGATGAAGATTTGTTGTTAGGACACGCATATACTAAAAGTAGGGATTATGTTTGGGACTGGTATGAGGATTTGGCTAGTTGTAAATTTAGTTTTGTTAGAAATGAAAAAAAAATAATACCTTCAATAGGGGGTATGGGTGCTATATATATTGATAATGATATTTACTCTGCTTACATACGTACTCACGGTATTAAATTTCATTTCATATACAACAATATGGGTGACATTTTAAATTAAAAAGAGCATAATTTTTTGTAGTTTTGTTTTGCGAACCAAACCCCTAAAATTATGCTCGTTGATACCCAAATAA
>JAYVGJ010000293.1:0-6191 GCA_043772375.1 Raineyaceae bacterium
CAATATGGGTGACATTTATAGTCTGTTTATGGTTTGGTCAGGTACGTATTGGTCAATATTTTTGGAATAAGAATTATTATTGTCAGTTATTTGTAAGTATTTAATAATCTTTTTAGCCATATAACGCACATTAGAGATGATTTTCAAATCTAGTAGGCTAGTTTTTGGATTATTGGTTTCTACTCGGAGTTGTTCCAAAAAGATACGACTCACCAAGCACATTGTAAAACTCATATTGACAAAATTAGTAAGATTTTGCTCCTTATAGTTCTTAAAATCTGATAATCCAAAATGCTGTTTGGCATCTCTAAAATGAAATTCAATTTGAAAGCGCAAACTGTAATATTCTAAAAGTAGCTGAAAATCTAAGTTTAAATCATTTGTAAACCAGATGTTTTTGCTGATTTGATTTTTTTCACCATTATTTTTTTTCGTTTTAGTTGTGATAATGACCACTATATTGAGTTTTAAGCAGGCAATAGCCTTAGAATAAGCAAAAAACTGATAATATTCGTGTTTTACGCCGTCTTCAAAGGTTGTTTTCTTGAGATATTGCTTATCTACATTGTTTAAATCTACTTTCTGTCCGTATACGGCTGGTCTGCCTGCCTTTCTTTTTTCTGGTGGCAGCATTGGATAGTATAATACTGCATTTGTCTTCATTTTTGATATAAGAAAACAATCATATAAAGCCGCTACTTTCAGATAGTCTTTTGTGCCATACGCAGTGTCTGCTACTAAATGTGTCACGTAAATACTTGGTATTAAATCTTTTAGCGCAAGTAAGGTCGTAGTAAAAAGCTCTTTGAATACACGAAAAGAAGCTGTTTGATTTTCTTCTGCTTTTGTTTTTACTTTGGATGTTTTAGGCTTACGCCCTTTTGGTAAATTTTTACCTGCCTTTGTACGTGCTTTTCCAGCTTTTACTTGCGCCTTTTTTAAGGCAATACGTTTTTTATCCTCCTCTGTATGAAACACTTGCAAAATATGAAGCAAAAATGAACTGCCTGTACTAACATCTATCAATGAAAGCGCAAAAAAACAAACACTAGGAATTACTTTTTGATGACAAGAACTATAAAAACGACCTTTACCAAAACTATTATGACCACTTTTATCCTCTACTACTTCATCTACAGCAAGAATATAATGTCTGTCTGAAAAATAAAAAAACGACCTAAACAACCACAAACGAATACCAAGCCAATAATGTTGCCCTGCTAAAAAACGGAATATATGACGTAAACTGTACCTACTATATCGTGACAAACTGCGTGTAGTTGTTTCATAACGTACACAAAGAAAACTTTTGGCTAATGACAAAAAAACTCTTATATTTGCATTGCTCATAACTGCTTGCAATGCGGTGGTTATTTGGGTATCAACGAGCATAATTTTAGGGGTTTGGTTCGCAAAACAAAACTACAAAAAATTATGCTCTTTTTAATTTAAAATGTCACCCATATTGCTTTCAAGTTGAGTTTTTTTATTCCACTAGGAATGCTTGTCAGGGCATTGTTATTGAGTTCTAAATACGTCAAATTAGTCATTTTCAGCACTTGCACAGGGATTTCTTTAAATCCGTTTTCATTGATGCTGAGTCTTGTAAGTTTTGGTAAAATGCTGATTTTTTTAAAAGCATCATCAAAATCAAAATCTGTACCCATACACGAGAGCGACAAAACCTCCAAGTTCACTAACTTAGTGATTTCAGCAGGTAAATTCTTGATTTGTTTGTTTTTGGAGAGATATAATTTTCTCAAATTAACAAAATTACCAATATTTGGTGGCACAATCTCCACAATTCCTGCATATTCCTCATTAAAAACAACATCACTTCTGTTTCCCCAATAGTCAGCCGTTCTAAAATCTAGTACATACACTTCTGCAGGGCTTTCTAAAGCTTCTTTTAGTGTGTAGTAGGTGTGTTTTTTCAGAAAATCATCATCAATTTTCTGTGCTTGTGTGCTTATATATGAGGCAAAAAACAGCATCAAAAGCATCAAAAAGGTTGTTTTTTTCATTTTGGTAGATTTTTATTTGAAAATATTAGAAAGTATTTATTGAACACACAAAACTACATAGAAAAAAGCATAAAAAAATACGGCATTTGTCGTATTTTTTGGAATTTCTAAATTTTCTTTAGGTTTTAAATTTTCTTTTTATTATTTCCAAAATGCTGGAAATTAGCATTACAAGTAAGCAACCAATGACATTAAGCCACAAAAACGCCATTATATCTGCCAAATAAATACCAATAATAATGGCTTCTGTGATAATGGCAGCATAAAAAACGGCTGTTCCACCTACTTTTTTGAGGTAAAAAGCAACCAAGAAAACCCCTAAAATAGTGCCATAAAACAACGACCCCAAAATATTTACTGCTTCAATAAGATTTCCTAATTTGCTGGCAAAAAGTGCCACAATCACGCAGAAAACGCCCCAAAAAACAGTTGCCCAACGTGAAATAGCCAATTCTTTCTTTTCTTTTTCTTCTTTTTTTCCTTTGATTTGTAGCAAATCTTCGTTAGAAATATCATCAGAAACACCATCAGAAACATCATTTTTGTCAAAAAAACGCTTATAAAAGTCAATAACGGTGGTAGAAGCCAAAGAATTTAGTCCGCTGGCAGTAGAACCCATTGCAGCAAGGAAAATAATAGCAATAATCAGCCCTACAAGCCCGCTAGGCAAGTATTTCATTACAAAATTCAGGAAAACATAATTAGTGTCGTTAGTGTCTGCTTTTGGATTATTTTTTTTGATAATTTCTAAGGCATTTTTGCGTATAATTTGGCTTTCTTTCTCAATTTGAAGGAGTTTTTGTTGTTCAATATTGATTTTTTCTTGCTGATTTGAATTATTATTTTCGTTATTATTTTGGTTATTATTTTGGTTATTATCTTCTTGTTTTTTATTCTCATTCATCACTTCAACAAGTTTGTTTACTTGCGCTTGTTTTTGCTGATGTTTTTGCTCAAAATCCTTTTCTAATTCTTTGTATTTAGCCTCGTAGGGCGTGTTTATGATGTTTTCTCTTTCTTGATTATTAAAAAAAATAGGTGGCGTTTGGTATTGATAAAACACAAAAACGAGCGTTCCTATGAGCAAGATAAAAAATTGCATAGGAATTTTGATAAGTCCGTTCATAATCAGTCCCAAACGGCTTTCTGTGCTGTTTTTGCCTGTCAGATACCTTCCTACCTGCGACTGGTCTGTACCAAAATACGAAAGTTGTAAGAAAAAGCCCCCAATCAGCCCAGACCAAATATTATAGCGGTTTTTGAGGTCAAAAGTAGTATCAATAGTGTTTAGTTTGTCCATTTTTCCTGCAATATGCAAAGCATCAACAAAGCCAATATCAGCAGGAAGTAAAGAAATCAGCACGCCTGTCGCAATGAAAAGCCCACCAAAAATAATACTCATCTGGAACATTTGTGTATAAGAAACTGCCTTAGTACCGCCATAAACGGTATAAAGTATCACAAGACCACCCATTAAAAATGTCGTATAAAGTATATTTATCCCAAGAATAGTAGAAAGAATGATAGAAGGCGCATATATAGTTATTCCTGTGGAAAGCCCACGTTGTAACAAAAATAAAAAAGCGGTGAGGGAGCGTGTTTTAAGGTCAAAACGCTGTTCTAGGTATTGATAAGCCGTAAAAACATTTAGTTTCCTAAAAATAGGAATAAACGTAACACAAAGCACAATCATAGCAAGTGGCAAGCCAAAATAAAACTGAATAAAGCGCAAACCATCACTATATGCCTGCCCTGGCGCAGACAAAAACGTGATAGCACTCGCCTGCGTAGCCATCACAGAAAGCCCCACGTGATACCAAGGAAGCTGTTTGTCAGCAAGCAAATAGCCTTCAATATTTTTCGTTCCTTTACTTTTCCAAATGCCATAAACGACAATAAAAAGCAGCGTAAAACTTAAAACAAACCAATCTAATAAAGGCATTTTTTAGTGTGTAGTGTGTAGTGAAATAGTGTGTAGTGTTTTCAGGAAAAATATTTCATAAAAAAATAAAAGAATAACATCAGCGCAAAAAGTGTACCAGCCACAAGCAAATAGAGATTTTTCCACGTTTTGAAGATTGGCGGATTGTCATTGTTGAGGTTGTTTTTTGGTAGATTTTCCATTTTTTTGCATTTGTTTATTCTGACAAAACTATACAAAAACTTTCCAAAAAACTAATTTTTTAGAAATACATTTTTTATATTTGAAAAAAAACTAAATTGCAGGGATTTCAAATTTCTAAAAAATACCAATATGCCACTTAAAGATAACGTAGTAGTAATAGTAGATGGAAAAGTATATGATTCTCAAGAAATAATACGCCAAATAAAAGCTAAATATGGAGAATACCCCATTATTTCGCAATCTACCAAAGATATGATAGCTGATGATGTGGCAAGAATGAACAGAGGGACAATCAAAGTAGATCCCAAAATAATTGAGCAACTTGGCTTAAAATAAATTTTTAGTCAAGTTTCTTACTCAAAATAAATCTTAGCAGTTGGGAGTTTTTCCTTAATTCTCCTTTCCTCAATGCCATCAATCAAATTGTCGTAAAGATACAATTCTTTAAGTAGTTGCCACTCGTGAAGGTCTGAAGGTAGTTTTTGGATTTGATTTTGGGCAAGATTAAGCCTGCTAAGTTTTTTTAGCATTGTGAGGTGTTCGCCCGTTTCTGTGATTTGATTTTGAGAAAAATTCATCTCTTGAATATTTTGCAAAAAATCCACTTCTACTGGAATATTCGTGAAACCACAACCCGACAAATCAATTTTTTTGAGATTATCTAACGGCTGAAATTTCTTAAAACTATCCTTAAAATCTAACTGCGGATTTTGGCTCAAATCAATTTCCGTAAGTGCACTAAGTTGTGCTATTTCAGCAGGGAAGCGCATAAATTTGTTTTTACTCAAAGACAAAATACGCAACTTTGTGAGTTTTCCAATAGCAGGATTTATCTCTGCAATGTAGTTATCCTGCAAATAAAGCTCCTCCAAATTCTCTAATTTCCCTATATTTTCAGTGATTTTTTGCACGCCATTTTCAGCGAAATTCAGCACCGCCACGCTCATAATGGGCGCAAGCACAAGGCACACACGAGCAAGATTTACTTTTGGGTTAGCATTCAAATAAATTTCAGAAATATTTTTCATATTACTAAAACTACTTGGCAAACTATCCAAATTATTATGACTGATATTCAGCACTTTAAGCGACTTCATAAGCACTATATCATTAGGCAAAGTACGCATTTGGTTGCCGTACATATCTAACAAAAGAAGGCTATCTAGGCGCAAAAGTCCATCAGAAAGTTTTAAAAATTTGTTGGCAGGCAAATAAAGTTCACGCAAATTGCGCAAATTTCCTATTTCAGCGGGAAGATTTGTTAGTGCATTTTGTTGTAAATCAAGCACTTGTAAATTTGCAAGCAAACCAATTTCCGCTGGCAAAACGGTAAAATTATTATTATTTAGCCTAATTTTACGTAATTTTGGCAGTTTTGCAAGTTTTTGGCAAGCATCACGCAAATTAAGTTTTTTGTTTGCACCAAGATTTATTTCTTCCAAATTTTGAAGTTCAGAAACCTCGTTGGGGAGCGTTGTGAGCAAATTTTGATATAAGTCTAATTTTTTTAGGTTTTTGAGTAAACCTATCTCTTTGGGTAAGAAAGCTAGTTTTTTATCACTCAAATCAATTGAAAAGATAGAATCCGCTTTGGCTAAATCTCCAAAAAGTTTGGTAGGAGGCTGAATTCTTTGTGGTTTTTTGACAGGTTGCACCACAAACGGCTTAGGTTTGTCTTGTGGGGTCGTTGGCAATTTTGCAATTACTTTTATAGGCTTTGCAATGGGCTTAATAGGCTTTTTTTGTGCAAAAACATCTTTTGCAGGCGCAAGCACACATATACATACACAAACCAAAATATATTTCAACATTTTTTTACTTATTTCTACCTATTTTGTTCTAACTAAATCTCTCTAGATTTTATACGAAAATTACCTTTTTCTTGTTGCATAAACTGTGCCAAATAACCATAATTGATAATAGCAAGTGCTAGTAGTTCGTAAGGGTGTAGGACAAGTTGTATTTTGTAGGGTGCGACCCTTGTGGTCGCCCTGTTTGAATAGGTTTGAAATCTGACTTTATGCTTTATTATGCGTGCTTTT
>JAYVGJ010000294.1:0-5756 GCA_043772375.1 Raineyaceae bacterium
GGGGAGCTTTGTTCCCCTCCTTTTCAAGGAGGGGTTAGGGGTGGTTTTGAAGTATTTATAACATAACTTATTCATTATCAGGATATAAAAACTCTAATACAAAATATTGACAATAAAATTATCACACAAATTTAAAAAAGGTTTTGAATAAAACGCATTTTTTTAAGTTTTATTTTGTGTAAACCTATTTTTCGTAATTGATAATTCGTAATTCGTAATTCGTAATTGAATTAAAGTCCATATTTTTCTAATCTTCTATAAAGTGAGGCACGAGTTAGCCCAAGTTCTTTGGCTGCTTTTGAGATATTTCCTGTATGTTTTTCTAGGGCTTTTTCAATGGTTTCACGCTCCAAATCATCTAAATTTAAAGCACTATTTTGAGGATTTTCTGGTGATAAAATAGTAGCGGAAATATTGCTAGAAACATTATCAACTTGATTAGAAGTGGTTTTTTGTTGGTGTTTTTGATTTATCAAGAAGAAAAAATCATCTGGCAAAAGCTGGTTTTCTTCACTCATAATTACGGCACGTTCTATGGCGTGCTGTAGCTCCCTAATATTTCCTGGAAAGTTGTAATTTTGGAGCTTTTGGATAGTTTCTGTGTGGATTTTCTCAATATTTTTCTTGTATTTTCTGGCGTATTTTTGCAAAAAATTCTCTGCCAAAACAGGAATATCACTCTTGCGCTCACGCAAAGGCGGCAAAAAAATCTCAACAGTATTCATTCTATACAGCAAATCTTGCCTAAAATCACCTTTATTTACCATTTCTGCAAGGTTCATATTGGTAGCACACAACAAACGAATATCAATAGGAACAGTTTTTGATGCGCCCAGTGGCTTTATTTCTCTGTTTTGCAAAACTGCCAACAGTTTTGCCTGATGCGTGAGGGGCAAATTTCCTATTTCGTCCAAAAAAAGTGTACCACCTTTTGCCACCTCAAACCAGCCAATGCGGTCATCTTTTGCATCTGTAAAAGCTCCTTTTTTGTGTCCAAAAAGCTCACTATCAAATAAAGTTTCACTTACTGCGCCCATATCCACACCCACAAACGCCTTATCAGCACGCAATGAATGCCTATGTATAGCACGAGCCACAAGTTCTTTTCCTGTACCATTTTCACCCAAAACAAGCACATTTGCATCAGTTTTGGCTACTTTTTCTATCAAATGATATACTTTTTTGATGCCTTCACTATTTCCCAACATTTCCACAAATGGCTGATTATGAAGGGTATTGACGAGTTGTTTGTTGGTTTGCGTGAGCGCAGAAACTTCTTGATAAGACGCATTAAGCCTAGCAGCAGCGGAAATAGTGGCTAAAAGTTTTTCATTTTGCCAAGGTTTCAAAACGAAATCCGTTGCACCTTCTTTTAAGGCACGCACCGCCATTTCCACATCTCCAAATGCCGTAATCATAATAACTACAGCATTTGGAACACGAGAAATAATTTCAGAAAGCCAATGAAAACCCTCTTTTCCGCTTGTGGTGTCGTCATTGAAATTCATATCAAGCAAAATAACATCATATTTATCTTGATTGAGCAGAAAAGGGATTTTTTGCGGATTTTGCTCTATAGTGATGTTTTTGACGTGTTTTTTGAGGAACATTTTTGCTGCCATCAAAATATCTTCATCATCATCAACAATCAAAATTTTATTTATTTCAGACATTTTTTTTTATGTGTGATATATGATGTATGATATATGATGTAAATACATTGTTTACGAAGAATACAACATTTACAACGAATAATGTATTCATATCATACATCACACATCATATATCACACATCAAAATTAAGTTTTTTTCTTCTTTTTCTTTGCAGCAGGAAACAAAATATTGTTCAAAATCAGCCTATAACCAGGAGAATTTGGGTGTAATTTGAGGTCTGTTGGCTCTTCTCCTACAAAATGCTGATAATCCTCTGGGTCGTGTCCGCCGTAAAAAGTCCACGTACCTTTGGCAAAAGTGCCGTGAATATAGCGTGCCTCACTTGCAGACTTAGTTTCGCCCATTACAAGCACTTCAGATTTAATCAATTTCTTCTTAAAAGCCGTTGTTTGCCCCATAAAACCGTTAATTAGGTTTTCGTGGTTTTGCGTGAGCATTGTCGGAATGGGGTCATATTTGGCAGAAAACTTAAAAAGTTGGAAAAAATCCGTTTTTTCGTTTAATCCTGGTCTTTCGTGAGATTGGTTATCTATGTTAGAATACTCATAAACATAAGCGTTCATTTCCAACTGAAAATCTTTGAACGCAAACGTATTATTGAAATTTAGGCGTTGTTGAGCGTTGCGGTCTGCGCCATCTCCGTCATAAACTGCCTCACAAATATCCACTCCTTCTGCTGCAAGCGCAATATCAAAAGTATCTGTGGCTGAACACATTGCAAACATAAAACCACCACCAGCGCAAAAATCACGGATTTTTTTCACAACGGCAAGTTTTAGCTGCGACACCTTAGAAAACCCGTATTTTGTGGCTATGCGCTCACTTTCTTGCTTTTCCTTCTGAAACCAAGGTTCATTTCTGAAAGCCGCATAAAATTTGCCATATTGTCCCGTAAAATCTTCGTGATGCAGGTGCAACCAGTCGTAAGTGCTTAGTTTGTCGCCCATTACGTCATCATCAAAAATAGTTTCGTAGGGGATTTCCGCATACGTAAGCACGAGCGTAACGGCATCGTCCCAAGGTTGCTTAGTTTTAGGAGAATAAACAGCCACTTTTGGTGGTTTTTCTAGCTTCATCACGTCCATATTGGCATTAGGATTGGCTATTTCATTAAGAATTTGGTTGTATTGTGCATCAGAAATGACCTGATAACCCACCCCACGCACATTTAGCTCACTTTCAAGCTCTTTGGCGTGTTTGAAGGCAAAACTACCGCCTTTGTAGTTGAGAAGCCAATCCACTTCTAAGTTTTTTTTGAGTATCCAATACGCAATGCCGTAGGCTTTGAGGTGGTTTTTCTGTGTTTTATCCATCACAAGCAACAAATAATTTGCCTTTAATTGGACAGATAAAAAGCAAAAAAGAAATATAAAAATTATTTTTTTCATTTTTATTTTTGAGAGTTTTTGTTTTTAGGTTAGTTCATCTCTAAAAATTTGGATAATATGCTGAAAAACAGCTAGTATTTCTTCTATTTCATTGAAATAATAAGTTCTTTTGTCTATAATAATTTGATTATCAATTAGTTTCAGAAATTTCCAGTCATTTCCAGTTGTTACACAACCAAAAATCACGTTTACAGGGGTGTTTTTTTGCTCATTGAACAGTTTTGCGCCCAACATTTGTGCAGCACATTGTGGCACACCTGCTGCAATATCACTATTTTTAGCCTCCACAAGTGCCAAAATAGGATAATTGATATTAAAAGTATGAATATCTTTTGCCAAAATAAAATCACACTCTCCATTTAAGCCTTCTTTCTCGTTTGCGTTGAGGTTGTCACCAGAATAAATAGTAAAAAATTTATCATTATTATTACGAAGTTCTACCAAAAATGGGAAAATAATACTTTCAGATTTTGCTTTTTCTGTGCGCACAGGCAAATCCGCTGAATTTTCAAACGTAATTTTGAGCCACTCACTTAATTTTATAGGTGTCATAGGCGCAAAAAGACTACTTATTTGGTTTTTGATACCAAATTTCTGCTGTAAATCATCTAATGAGAAGTTTCTATATGCCATTTTGAAGAGGTTGATTCTGTTTTATGTGTTGCAGTTTTTTTGAGATATTTTGATAATTATTCATAAACTATATTTTTGATTACATGTTCTAGTGAGTCAATAGTACGGTGTATTTTTATAGAATCAGCTACAGATTGATTATATTTTTTTGAATATGCTATCAAGTCCGAAGCAGTAGGAAACGTATAAGGCTGAAATTGAGGCAAATCTTTGTAAAGTACGTCCGTTATATGACTTCTAAATATATCTCCTCTCAATTCGTCCAAAAGTGCACCATTTTTATCCACACCAATAAACGTAGTACAAACATTTACATTATATTTTTGTGCAATTCTTTTTCCTTCTTCTGTTTCAATATCATAATCTAAATTCAAAAAAGCCCTATTCATTGCATCAGAAACGGCCAAATTCGCTAAAACCTCCTTTGTAAAATTATAACAAGCAAAAGAACTTTTTTGATAGAATTGTATAAAAATTGGTTTATCTAATTTCTTTGCTTTAATGAGTGTTTGTTCAAAAGTCCCTTTTTCAAAATTGATGCTTACTGGAATATCAAATTTATATTTTATCTTATTATTTTGAAAAATTGCTCCAGAAATCAGATAAAATGATGCTGCACAAAATCCAACAATAAAAACACAAAAACTAATGCGTTTTTGCTTTATTACATTGAAAATAAATGTTAAAACAATGATTATCAATGCAATTTGCCCGTCTAATTCTGGTGCTTCGTGTACCAAAAACACAGTACAAGCAACTAAACCAAACAATAAAAAAACATTTAAAACAAATTTGACATTTTCATTCATCCTATGCTATTTCTTTCAATAATCACGCCAAAGAATTTTCAAACAATTATAGCGCAAAATACACAATTCTCTTATCAAAACAACATATTAAAAGCATCTTTTTTGTTTAAACTTTGTTTAGATTTTGTTTTTTGAGATATTTTGCTACATTTGTGGTTAAAACAAGTGTGAATTATGAGTTGTGAGTTGTAAGTTAAATACAAAGTATTCATAATCAATAAATTATCACTTCTTTTAAAATCTCTTAAATTTCTTTAAAATTACTTAACAAAATAAAAAACCAAAAATATGGCTTACAATCTTTTGAAAGGTAAAAGAGGCATCATTACGGGTGCTTTGGACGAAAAATCAATAGCGTGGCACGTTGCTCTCAAATGCAAAGAAGAAGGCGCAACTTTCACCCTTAGCAATGCGCCTGTGGCTATGCGTATGGGCAAAATCCAAGAACTAGCAAAAGCCTGCAATACGGAAGTTATTGGCGCAGATGCCACCGTTTTGGAAGATATAGAAAATCTTTACAAAAAATCAGAAGAATTATTGGGTGGCAAAATTGATTTTGTGCTACATTCAATAGGAATGAGCCCAAACGTAAGAAAAGGCAAAGATTATGGAGATTTGAACTATGATTGGTTTATGAAAAGCATTGATATTTCTGCCCTTTCTTTCCATAAAATGCTCCAAGTAGCAGAAAAACTAGATGTTTTGAGTGAAGGCGCATCAGTATTGGCACTTTCGTACATTGCCGCACAACGTACTTTCCCAGATTATTCTGATATGGCGCAGGCAAAAGCCGTTTTGGAGTCAATAGCACGCAGTTATGGGGAGCGTTTTGCACGCCTCAAAAAAGTACGTGTCAATACTATTTCACAATCTCCAACCGCTACAACGGCAGGTACGGGTGTGAGCGGTTTTGATGTTTTTTCAGACTATGCCAATATGATGTCGCCACTAGGAAATGCCTCTGCAGAATCCTGTGCGGATTATTGTGTGGCTATGTTTTCAGATTTGACAAAGATGGTTACAATGCAAAATCTTTATCACGACGGCGGTTTTTCTTGTATGGGTATCTCGCCACAAGTGGTAGAAAGGCTTTCAAAATAATTAGGAATTTTGAATTAAATACAAAAAATATTTTGCGAATGTATTTGTAGATACGCACCGTAGTGCGTATCCATGTAGAACAGTGTATTTGTTCCAACTTAATTATTATGGTTATGTTTGCTTTCGTATTGTTCTACGTGGATACGCACTG
>JAYVGJ010000295.1:0-2909 GCA_043772375.1 Raineyaceae bacterium
AAATCAAGTAAATCAAGAAAATCATAGTTCAGAAATAGTATTTATGCAACAATGTTACAACAATTATTTTACTTTTACAAATATTTTAGTATTTTTACAAAAATTTAATTACGAAATACCAATATTTTAGTGTATAAACATAAATATTAGTATTCGTATTAAATCATATAAATCAAGTAAATCAAATAAATCATAGTTCAGAATGAAAAAATTATTAATTGACTTAGGTTTAAAAGCCTTAGCGCAAATCCTCAGAAAGTCTATCAGAAACCAAAACTTATTATCCAGAGTTACGGTGATTATTTCTGTTGTAACTGGAATTGTTGATGTCCTGACAGATGATGACGTAACCAATGATGACGAGGTAGCAGAAAAACTAAATCAAGGACTAAAAAATGTTCTCACAACAGTAAATAGCAAGGAGGGAATGCAAAATGAATAAGACAGTCCTAAACATTGAGGATGCTCAACCGTTAGAATATTGTTACAAACCAAACAATTTTCTTAGTCCAGTTCGCAAATATCCCATTACTTCAAAATTTGGCTGGAGACACATTTTTGCTAAACCTGACTTTCACAACGGCACAGACTTAGGCACGCCCATAGGTACGCCAGTACTTGCACCTGCATTTGGTACTATTATTAGTATTTGGAACGACCAGTTAGGAGGTTTGAGTATGCGTATTAAATTAGAGAGTGGTCCTATTATTGGAATGTGCCATTTATCTAAGACCTACGGAAAAGTAGGGCAAGACGTACAACAAGGCGACATTTTAGCCAAAACAGGAAACTCTGGAAACTCCACAGGCGCACATCTACATCTCACAGTACAAGAAAACGGACAATTCCAAGACCCAGAGCTTTACTTTGATTTTATATGAAAACTAGCAACTGCTAGCCCCATCCTTACTAAGGAGGGGCTAGGGGTGGTTTTTTTAACAATTTAACAACTTTATTATGAATGATATTTATGTTTGGATAGGAGGTATAGCAATTACTTTTTTTAGTTTTTTAGCTAAAGAGTTTTGGAGCGACCTAAAAGCTGAAAGGGAGGAACAAGCAATACTAAAAATTAGAGTGATTGAATTAGAGGGAAGGCAAAAAAGAGGCTTAGAGGACGTAAATAAGCTAAAAGAACAAAGGGAGGAAGACCAAACAACAATCTCAAAAATGTACACTAGAATATCAAAACTTGAGGACAAAATACACTAAAATTATTGTATTTACTTCACACTTCACACTTCAAAAAAATGAATTTATCTCTAAAAAATATCATTAATTTTCCTACTTCTACAATGGTAGGGTTATTTATCATTTGCCTAGTTGTTTGGAAGTCCATTTTTTGGATAGAGGGCAAAACCATACAGGGCGAGCATACAGTAGCTATTATTTCCCTAGTTTTTAACGCAGGAATAGCACTATTATTAGGCAAAAAAGACGACAACCAAGCCCTAAGAAAAGAGCCAGCACCAGAACAAACACAAGACGAGCAAGGCGACAATATGATAAAAATTATTAGCTGCATTGTTTGTGTATTTGTGTTTAGTGCCAATTTTGCCAAAGGTCAGATTTTGAAAGTTGCTAGTATTGATATTGTTGTCTTAGATGGTGATACCTTTGAAACTCCAAGAATAGGAGCTACACCTAAAAAGTTTTTTCGCATTTGCAATATTGATGCACCAGAGAAAGCCCAACCCTACGGAATTACCGCCAAAAACGCCCTGCACGACCTAATACAAGCAGTTGATACCATTACAGGAAGATACAGAGGTATTGACACATACGGCAGAACCTTAATAGAAATTGATTATTTGGATAGTGCTATGATAGTGAACGGCAATGCTTGGCACTATAAGGAGTATTCCTATAAGCCGTATTTACAGACAATACAAGGGTATGCAGAACTTTATAATCGTGGTTTGTGGAATTGTAACCCAGTAACTAGGCTTTATCCCAGCGTTTGGCGTAAACTGAAAAAACGATACAAACGCCTAACAGTTGATAAAGAGGGTTGTTTATAATTGAATTTGAGTTTTATTTTTGGTAAGTATGATTATATAGGTTTTAAAGCTACTTGACTATGTTAAGTAGCTTTTTTTAGGTAGTATTTGTATTTTCATAGAAAATCAAAAAAATCAAAAAAAATCATAGTTCAGACTTATCTACAGTGTGTTTTATGTCCTGCATATTTCCTACAATTATCAAAAGTTTTAGCACAATTAGCACAAGTGTATATTTTAGCAGTTGCTAGTATTTGCTCATTTGCTGATATTATTTGCTCATTTTGCTGACTAGCAACTGATAGTTTTTGCTCAAATTGTTGTTCTATTTGCTCATTTGCTTGTTTTTGCTGACTAACAGTTACTATTGTATTTAGTTTTAGTTTATTTTCTAATTTTAGTCCTAGTTCCCAAATATCATATTTTAGATGCTGATTATTTGCTGATATTTTGCTATCAATTAGCTTGTTTACTTGCTCAATAGTATTCAAATCTTTAATTTTCAGTTCTCTAATTTGTGCGTTTACTTGTATTTCATTTGCAAATATTAGTTCCTTTACTTTCTGTACCTCCAGACTATGCTCATTACGAATAGGACGAGTATAGACCTTGCTATAAAACACAATACCAAAAATACTATAAATAACGCTTAATTTTGTGTGTGTAGCATTCCCAGAATTATTTTCTATTATTTGATACTTTACCGTTTTTAAGACCATTTTCATACGCTTTTTTAAGTTTTAGTTTTTAGTAGTCTGTATCGTGCCTGTCCTCATCCTCTTCAAAATCTCCAGTATCATTATTTTTTAGTGCTTTTGTAGCAGTTGCTAACTCATTACGAAGCCCTGTTATAGTTTCATTTGCCTGAAGTAATAATTTGGCAAGTTTCGCATTTTCAGATAAAGAGGC
>JAYVGJ010000296.1:0-13235 GCA_043772375.1 Raineyaceae bacterium
TGTTGTTTGGTGGGGACACCAAACAATGTTATAACCCACGTTTGGTGTCCCCACCAAACGTTTCCCCCAAAAACTGCAACGAATAATTTACAGTAACAAGTATTTTAGAAATAATTTTACAAAAATACAGAAAATCTTTGGAATTCATAACATTTAGCTTTTTTGTAAATCTACCAATCTCTTTATCTAATTGTATTTTTGTATTAAAGTCCCCTTTGGGGATTTAGGGGTGTTTACTTATTAAAATTAAGTTCTGTACTATCTCCAATATTCAAACTTTGGCTCAAACCCTTAATAGAAGTATCATTTCCTATGATAGAATTTTTGAGTACAACATTCTCCAAACCGCTAAAAGAGCCAATAATGGAGTTTTGAACAATAGAATATTCAATAATGGTATCTTCACCAATAGCAACATTAGGTCCTATGATGCAGTTAGAAAGCTGACAATTGTCGCCAATACTTACAGGCGGAATAATGATGGTATTAGGAAATTGGGGCAGATTTTGCTTAAATTTGTCTTGATTTAGAAGAATTGCATTTGCTTCCAAAAGTGTTTCTTTGCGTCCACAGTCGTACCAATGATGCACTAATTGCGAAAAAATTACTTCTCCTTGCGTTATCATACGCATCAGCGCATCTGTAAGGTGGTATTCACCATTATTTTTAATATTATTTTTGATAATATATTCAATAGCATCAAATAAAGCTTTCAGATTTTTGATTTTATAAATGCCCACAAGTGCCAAATTAGACTTTGGAATTTTTGGTTTTTCGCTTAATTTGATGATTTGATGCGTTTTTTCATCTAATTCTGCCACGCCAAAAAGCGCAGGATTAGACACTTTCATTACGCCCACCACGCTTGTTTTTGCCTTGATAATTTCAGAAATATCCAAGTGTGCAATGGTATCACCAAGCACAATTAGCAATTCTTTTTCATTTTCTAATTGTTTTTTGCAACTCCAAACGGCGTGAGCAAGCCCTTCACGAGGTTCTTGCAAAATAAATTCTGCTTTTATGCTATCTCCGTAGGTTTTTCTTACAAAATACTCAATTTTATCACCCAAATAACCCAAAACAAACACAAAATCAGTAATGCCACCAGCCCGCAAATCATCAATAATATGCGCCAAAATAGGTTTACCAGCAATAGGAACTAATGATTTGGGTTGTGTATGTGTGTGTGGGCGCAATTTTGAGCCAATACCTGCCACAGGAATAAGTGCTTTCATTTGGTTGAAGCGGTGTTTTTTAGTAGTTTTTGGTGAAGTCAGGTGTTTCCACCTGACTTCAAAGGTGCTGTTGAATATTGCCTTTGAGAAAAAGAGTACAGAATTTCTTTTCTTTCAAGGTCTTAAAAGCTACTTATTGAAGTTAGGTGGAAACACCTGACTTCACAAGGGTACTATTTTATTTGTAAATTGTTGATTACCATTATTTTGTATTCATTCATAATTCACAATTTAAAATTCACAATTAAGCCCTATATCTTACTTCAATTTCGTGAAGTTCTATCAATGGTTTCAAAAATTCTTCTAAATCATACACACAAAGCTGGCTTGCTGCATCACAAAGGGCTTTACTTGGGTCTGGGTGCGTTTCTATAAACACACCATCAACGCCCGCCGCCACGCCTGCACGTGAAATAACAGGCAAAAACTCTCTTGCACCACCATTTGGGTCGGCACTAGGAATGCCATATTTGCGGATAGAGTGTGTAATATCAAAAACGACAGGAAAACCTGTTTTATTGAGGTGATAAAAACTGCGTGGGTCAACGACAAGGTCGTTGTAACCTAGCGTAAAACCTCTTTCAGTCAAAATAATCTGGTCGTTTCCGCTTTCTACGGCTTTGTCGCAGGGTTTTTGCATATTTTCAGGAGCTAAAAACTGTCCGTGTTTAATATTGATAACTTTGCCCGTTTTGGCAGCAGCCACCATCAAATCCGTCTGCATACACAAATACGCAGGTATTTGCAACACATCAAGCACTTGCGCAGCAGGCACGCATTGGTCTGGGTAATGAATATCAGACAAAAGCGCAAAACCAAACTGTTCTTTGATTTTTTGTAGCATCTTCAAACCCTCATCAATACGAGGACCAATATAGTATTTAAGTGAGCTACGGTTATCTTTTTGGTACGAAGACTTAAAAATCACAGGAATTTTGAGGCGTTCGCTCACTTCTTTGAGTTTTTCTGCGGTGCGCATCATTATGCTTTCGTCTTCTATCACACAAGGACCAGAAATAAGAAATAACTGGTCTGCGCCACAGTCAATATTGCCAACTTTTACAATTTTTTTTGTCATTTTTTTAGGTTTTTTTATGGTTTATTTTTTTACAACACTACTCTTGAACTTTGTTGAGCCACATTGCGTAAATTGTTTTTTTGCGGTGTAACCAAAGGTATAATCTTTGATGAAAATGTTGAGTAATCTTTTAAATTCTGCTTGCTCTTTTTCGTCCAAAGAAGGCACATCATAAAGAAAATAAGTTATTTTGCCTTCTGGCGTAAAATAAACTTTATTCAAACAACTTGCATCTTTTTTCCATTCAAAATCATTTTTTTTGAAGAATGCGCCCAAATCCTTTAGCAGTTTTTGCCACGCAGCAAACAATACTTCGTCTTTTTTTTCTCCTTTTGCGGTTGTATCCACAGTATTTAAAGCACTCACATAGGTTTTATCAAGTTCATTAGAGCCAATGCCTTCTTTTCTAGCATCTTTGAGCGTAATTCCTTGTTGTGCACTTGCGTAGGCGACTGTCAAGGAAAATAAAATGATGAAAAACAGTTTTTTAGTTGTCATTTTTTTGAGAGGTTTTTTATGGTTTATTTTTTTTATTTGTAGAGATAAGGTATTACCTTATCTGAATGCTATATCATTTATTTTACTGATTTACATTTTTGAAACTAAGATTATAAGATAGTTGCAGTTGTTGAGATTCATCTTTATAAAAATTATTTAGCAAAGCCCAATCTTCCCCCAGTAATTTAACATCAATCCAATCATCTAGTGTATAACCCATTCGTTGTTTATCAGAATTTTCAATATTATTTATTTCAAAATCACATCTAAAAATAAAAGTGAAACGCCCAAAATGGCAACCAAATATAAGACCGTTATTTTTGTTTATGAGAACATTGTTGCCATCTATCAAATATTTTGTTTCACTTGGTAAATCTTTTGCATACTCTCTAAAAAATATTATGCCACCTTCATCATAACCACTAATTTCATTCCCATTGCTAAGATGAATATTTCCATTTAAGTCTATGCTCAAAAAACTTAATATTCTTGCGTTATTTGGGTTATCTAATACTTTTTTGATGAGAATTTCTAACATTTTTTTGTTATCTTTATTAAGGTTATTGAGTTTTAAAGCAAAAACAAGCGGTTTTTAGGAATAATGTTGTATTCGTTCCAGCGGAACGCAATATTTATAGAAAAATGTAGCAAAAAATTGTACTCGTTCCAGCGGAACGCAATATTTATAGAAAAATGTATTTTATTCTATCCATTCAAATAAATAGCGTTCTTCAAAACTAATATCAAATTTATCTAAAAAATTTAGATATTCCTCTTTAAATGTTTTCGTTTGGTGATGTATTTCTTGATTTTGAATGTATGCAATTACGCTATCAAGTTGCGAATGAGCGTAAGAAAACGCACCATATCTTTCTTGCCAATTAAAATTACCTTTTATCCAGCCTTTTTCACTAATAAACTTACTAGAACTCGTTTTTATTTCTCGTATTAAATCTGAAAGTGCCATTGCAGGCTTCAAACCAATTAAAATATGAATATGGTCTGCTACACCATTGATAGCTATTAGTTTTTGTTGATTATTAGTACAAATTCCTGTGATATATTTGTAAAGTTCGTCTTTCCAATCTTTGCTAATAAGGTTTTGTCTTCCTTTTACGGCAAAAACCACTTGAATATATATTTGCGAATATGTATTTGCCATTTGGGATTTTATTAAATTGTTTTTCTATAAATATTGCGTTCCGCTGGAACGAATATAGTTTTTTGCTGTGTTTTCTATAAATATCTTGTTCCGCTGGAACGAATACAGTTTTTTGCTACGGTTTCTATAAATATCTTGTTCCGCTGGAACGAATGCTGTTTTTTCTTAATTATTTCTCACAAACTCCACCACTTCTTTAAGCGTTTCTACTTGGAAAATATTATATTTTTTGCAAACAATATCTACATTTCCTTTTCTCCAAAAGCCTTCAGGACAACATACAACCATTTTTTTGGTGCGCCCAAACAGTCCAAGTTCTAGAAGTGTGATAGGTGCAACGCTTTCTGGTGCAAAATAAACCACCACAATATCCGCAAGTTCTAAGCCATCAAGTTCCCATTCTACTTGTTCTCTAAACTGCGTGTTTTCAATGGATTGTACCCACGAGTTATCCCAATTTTTCCTTCTTGGATTAAGCAAAATGCCGTTCCAATCAGCAGTGAGCATTTGAGTTAGTTCTTTTTGCCAATCAACGCTTTTCCCCATATCAATACTTCCCGCTAAAAAAACTGTTTTTAGCTTATTATCTACGTTTGGGAGCTTTTCAGGCGGAAAAATGATTTGCATAAATAGATTTTTCAGATAAGTTTAAGATGTTTATGTTAAAAACCCTTAGGGTGTAATTTGGTTAGAACTTTGAATATCAAAAGATTACACCCTAAGGGTTGGATTACTTCACAAAGATAAAACTATTTTTGTTTGTTCCGCTGGAACGAATGCAGTTTTTTCTTAATTACTTCTCACAAAATCTGCTATTTCTTTAAGCGTTTCTACTTGAAAAATATTATATTTTTTGCAAACAATATCTACATTTCCTTTTCTCAAAATCATCATTTAAAATTATCAAAAAGTGTTATTATTGAATGATTAAAATCTATACAAATCTTGTATTTATCAATAAAATCAAGCCCTAAAACACCGTCAAACTCAGCCAAAACGCCGTGAGCAAAGAAATCATAGGCTGAAATTTCTATATTTTCTCTTGTGATACCCAATGCAGAAAATTTAGGAACACGAAAAACCATAGCTTCAATTATGCCAGCTGCAGTTTCTATTTGTTCAATTCTCAAAGCATTTTTAATTTCAAAACCTGCAATAAGTAGCGCAGTTAAATCAATTGTTGTGTGTGATGCGCCCGTATCAAGTGCTAAAGCAATTTTATGATTAGGGAAATCACAATCAATAATAATCAAACTTTCATGTGTTTCTCTTTTAAAATATATATTTTTAGTCATCATATTTTAAAGCAAAAACAAACGGTTTTTAGGAATATCACCAGTATAAACGCAAACAGTCATTTCCGTATCTTTTCTTACCTCACTTGCTTTATATGCTAGTTCTCGTTTGTCTTTACTTGCAAATAAAACCACGCCACCAACAAGTTTGCTAATTATAGACGCATTTATTTCTGGCTCTAATAATTCTGGATTGCCTACTAAAACCCATTGATTTGGGTAATCTAGGCGTATTTGGTCTATGCTTAGAAAATTCATTTTGTATTTTTGTTTATATTTTTATCATTTTCTTAATTATTTCTCACAAACTCCACCACTTCTTTAAGTGTTTCTACTTGAAAAATATTATATTTTTTGCAAACAATATCTACATTTCCTTTTCTCCAAAAGCCTTCAGGACAACACACAACCATTTTTTTGGTGTGCCCAAACAGTCCAAGTTCTAGGAGTGTGATAGGTGCAACGCTTTCTGGTGCAAAATAAACCACTACAATATCCGCAAGTTCTAAGCCATCAAGTTCCCATTCTACTTGTTCTCTAAACTGCGTGTTTTCAATAGATTGTACCCACGAGTTGTCCCAATTTTTTCTTCTTGGATTAAGCAAAATGCCGTTCCAATCAGCGGTGAGCATTTGAGTTAGTTCTTTTTGCCAATCAATGCTTTTTCCCATATCAATACTTCCTGCCAAAAAAACTGTTTTTAGCTTATTATCTGCGTTTGGGAGCTTTTCAGGCGGAAAAATGATTTGCATAAATAGATTTTTAGGGTTGATTTTTTGATGATTTTCTGTGTTGTCAGGTGTTTCCACCTGACAACAAATGTGCTTTTAAAACTCGGTTTATTGAAGTCGGGTGGAAACACCCGACTTCACAAGAAATAGCTTGATTATAAACACTTTGTATTTAATTCACCATTCCTAATTTCTAATTCCTAATTACTTACAAAGATAAAACTATTTTTGGTATTTCATTTCTTTTTGGAAGTAAAACGAAAAAATAGAGTTTGAAAGTGCCATTACGCAATGTACAACAAATGCTACCCAAATATTGCCAGTTATCAGTGTTACGTAGGAAAATAAAATCCCCAGAGGAATAGCTCCAACGGCTTCTTTTTGTCCTTTTGGCAGGTGCGCCAGCGCATAAGCACACGCATTGACACATATAGCCACACTTGCAGGCATTACACGCACACACGCATACAAGAAAAACCCCCTAAAAAGTAGCTCATAAGCAAATAAATAAGCTATCCAGCTTGTCCATTCGTGAAAAAAGGTAGTTTTTGTCCAAATTTTAGCTCGTATTTGTGGGTACATTGCCAAATTATCTTCTTTTTTGGCATTGATATAGCTCGTAGGAAGGACCACAGCGCACATTCCCACTATCCAATACAACATTATTGATGTATTTTTATTATCAAAATTAAGGTTTAAACCATATTCAGAAAGGTTTTTGCCTGCAAAAATCAATAAAATAAAGCAAGGCAAAATCCCTAAGAAGAAAACCCCTGCATAACGCTGGAAAAGCACATAATTTAGCCCCCGACCCCAAAGGGGAGTGTTAGCATCTGTTTGTATTTGCTCCCCTAGCGTAGCGCAAGGGCTTGGGGCTTTTTCATAAAAAAACCTTTGCATTTTAGGAGATTGCGCAACAAACCAGTAAGCCACAAAGCCAATAGTAAGCACCAAAACTGCTAAAATAGCTTCTAAATCTGTGTTTTTGTAGGTAATTTCCATATTTTGTATTTAAAATTTTTCATTAAAATAATAATGCAATAATGCTAAATATCCTTGTTTACGCTTGTATAAGGCACTTAATGCAGGATTTGTAGGAGAATTAGTTGTTTTTTTGAGTTGGTGTTGATTATTTTTATTTCTATCCCAATTAAAATAAATATTTTTATTTACTGCACCTATGTAAGAAAAAGCAGTTTCATTCGTATTTATAGCAAAAAAATCATTGTCATTTTTGGTTGTATCAAACAAATTATTGCCCAGACTTATAAATTTAGCCTTAGAAAGGGATAAATTAAAGATTGTAGGAAAAATATCTTTATGAGAACCAAAACGCTTAGTAAATTTTTTATTTATATTGTTTATACTATTTGTACTATCTTGATTTTTATTGCTATTATTGCTATTATTACTACTATTTTGTTGGTATTTTTCAGGAACATACATCATCATAGCCACACTACGTTTGCGCATCAAATCTTCATTTTTGTAAGGAAAAACAATCAAATTATTATGGTCGCCAACAGCTACAATAATGGTATTTTGCGCCAAATTTGAGCTTTTTATTTTGGTCAAAAACTTACCCAAACAGTCGCTAGCGTATTGATATGAGCCAAAACTACCTTCTGCAAGTGACAAATCAGACATAAAATTTTGTTTTAAACTATCAGAAAAATTGATGGGCAATTTTTTATAATTGCTGGGTTGCGTGAATGGCGTGTGGTTGGTCGTTGTAAGTAAAAAGTAAAATTGTGGTTTTTTCTCTTTTTTCTGCTGATTTTTTTGGAGTTCTTGGAAGGTAAAATCAAATAAATGTTCATCAAAAACGCCCCAATCACTGCTTTGAATGTCTTTATGAGCGTCTTTGCTCTGTTTTTTGAGTGTTGCATTTCCTGCCAAACGCTGAAAATTTTGTGCAGGCAAAAACTGATGCAAATACTGCCAACCAACCTCGCCACTCGTAAAATAACCTGTTTGGTAGCCTGCTTTCACAAATGGAAGTGCCACAGACGCATCAAAAGGCTTAAAACGGTGTGAAGTTTGGGTAATATTATGAATAGGAATATTTATCATAAGCTCAGTTAGGCTTGGTATGGTATAATTTTGATTTGAAGTAAAATTCTCAAACACAAAAAGGTCTGGAAGGTGCTTTTCTAGCTCTCCAAGCGTGTTTAGCGTGGGAGAATTGAGGTCAAAATAATGTTTGCCCATACTTTCCATCATCACAAAAACCACATTTGGAGGATTTTGAGCAAGAAAATCATTTTGAGGCGTTGTTTGGTACAAATTTTCTGAATTGTTGGCAGAATTGCTGGTAAATTTATTAGCTAAACTATCTCCAAAAAATGCTTTTTCTGCCTCTTGTTTGCTATTAAAGCCATAATTTTGCCAAATTTGGGCTGCGTTCTGTTTCGTAAAAACAGGTGTAGCACCTCCTTCTAAGGCTTCTTTTAAGCTAAAAAAACCGTTGGTAGTAAGATAATTCAAAAAAGCGTTTTCTGAAATGGTAGAATGGTCTACACGCAAGGTAAACTCGCCCACAGAGCCACGCAAACCAATAAAATAAAGTAGGTGAAAAACTAAAAAAAATGCAATTTTTTTCCAAAGATTATTCGTTCTTTTCTCCAGAAATAAATATTTTTTATTACTCAAAAACGCTTTTTTGATAATAAAAAAGCCACTTATAACAGTAAAAAGCCATATTGTGGAAAGTATAATAATGGGATGGTCAGACCAAACAGAGCGTAAAATATTTTTAGTATCATCTTCCCAAAGTCCAACAACTATAATATTCAAATGTGTCTGAAAATATGTATAAAATTGCCCATCTATCATCAGCCCAATAGTAAAAACAAAGACTGCCAAAACACCATAAAAAACAGAAAAATATTGAATGATTTTTTGTATTTTTATATCATTAATCCCTGATAACCAGTTGATTAAAATAATAGGGAGAAGTCCAAAACCAATAATTAAAACATCAAAACGTGCGCCCATTAAAAAGCTATCCAAAACATCAGATTTGATAGTTTGAAATTCACTAAAATTGCCAAAACGCAACAACAAAATCAGCCTAGAAACAAAGAAAATACACAAGAGCAAGGCAAAAAGTCGTGTAGTTTTGATGCTTTGCGCAATAAATAAAGAAAAATCAAACTTAATATTCATTAACAAGAGAGGGCAGTTTTAGGAAAAATAAAAAATGAAGTACAATATTAGCAAAAATGAGCCATATATCCAAAGTATTTATTTTCAATTATCAATTATTTTTCGTATATTTATACCAAAACATTCTTATAATTTTATCAGTTTTTATCATAAACTTGTCAAAATATTGATATGAAATATTCACGTATAAAATCTATTATTACTCACATTTTTGAGCGGGAATTTGACAACGAAATGTTAGGTTTTAAGTTGGAAAACCGCCTGCCTAATCCAAAAACAGTAGATTTTTTGACTTTGGCAGTAGTGCGTGGATATGGTTTTGAGATGGTTTATCACCACGAGCGGGGCATAGATAAAAAAGTTTTTCCTCCTTTGGTATTGCGTAAAAAAGGTAGAGAATGGTATTTAGGCAACTATTATGCGACAAAAAAGAAATATTGCACCACTTTTGAAAACTTTTCTGATGCACTGAAACACCATTATCCGTTATATTTTGTAAATAGTAGTAATAATTTGTATTTACCACAATTTATTACGCAAAAGCCTGTTTTAGAAGGTATTAGCCAGTCTGTTGCACAGATAAATCAGCAGAAAAACCACTCCTATAAAAAAGATTTTGTTGATGTATTAGCACGCTTTGCGAACACGCTTTGTAAGCTAAAAATAGTGATTGCTGATTGTGAAGGAGATTTTTATGTTACTCACTCTAGGATTTGGTCTTACGAGAGTGATAACATAAATATTTCCAAAAATATCTTACGAATTGATAATATACGCAAAAATGTGCGCTTTCCTAATGCTATCAACTGGGGAAATTACTTAACTTTAACCACAAAAATAGTGCAAATCAGCTACAAAAACAGGGTTTTGTTTAGTACAGAAACTTTCACAGAAGACGAAATGAAAGCCAGAAAAGAGTTCAAAACAAACAGACTTATTGATTTTGCAAAAAGGCGCAAAGAAGAACAAGAAAATGCAGAAGAATAGAGAAAATCATCTTGTACGAATACTAAACTTTTAAATAAAATGCAAAGCGAAAACCTAAAAAACTTCTTAAAATTGGTTTCAGACGAACAAGCACTTGTTCACGAGAGAATGAAATTTATGGATGACAATGAAGAATGGCTTGACAAAGCCCTCAAAATTGTATTGAAAGTCTTGAGCGTTATGAGAGAAAGAAAGATAACGCAAAAAGACTTAGCAGAATTATTGCAAGTTACGCCACAACGCATTAACACTATTTTGCGAGGTGACGAAAACCTGACTTTGGAAACCATTGTAAAACTTGAAAAAGCACTCCAAATAGAAATAATAGAGGTTACAAAAACAGTTGAAAAGCCTTTGTTAGCAAAAAACAGTAAAATTATCCTTAGAAATAAGAAAAAGCATCTTTCATACGAAAATGAAAAATAAAAACTTCAATAAATTTAAGAGTAACAAACAAAAAGCCACTTTCTAAGCTAGAAAGTGACTTTTTTTATCTATCAAATAAATTATTATAATTATTAGTTTGTGTTTTGTATTCATTCACAACTCACAACTCATAATTCAACACTATTTCTTACTTGCTTCAATTACTTTTTCAGAAATGTTGTTTGGAACAAACTCATAATGAGAGAAAGTAAGTGATGCAGATGCACGACCAGACGTGATAGTACGCAAATCAGTAATATAACCAAATAACTCTGAAAGAGGTACATCAGCCTTAATTACTTGCGCATTTCCTTTCGTATCCATACCTTTCATAAGACCACGACGGCGGTTCAAATCACCTGTTACGGGTCCTGTATATTCGTCAGGAGAAACAACTTCAACACTCATAATAGGTTCCATTATTCTTGGACCACATTTTTTACCAGCTTCTCTGAAGCCAGTACGTGCAGCCAATTCAAAAGAAAGCGCATCAGAATCCACATCGTGATACGAACCGTGATACAAACGTACTTTCATAGAATCTACTGGGAAACCAGCCAAAGGACCGTTTTTCATAGACTCTTCAAAACCTTTCTGAATAGCAGGGATAAATTCACGAGGAATAACACCACCCACAATATCATTGATAAACTCCAAACCTTGTTTTCCATCTTCACGAGGAGAAAGTTCAAAGTGAATATCAGCAAATTTACCACGACCACCAGATTGTTTTTTGTAAACTTCTTTGTGTTCAATAGACTTCGTCAAAGACTCTTTATAAGCCACTTGTGGCGCACCTTGATTGATTTCCACCTTGAATTCACGACGCATACGGTCAATGATAATCTCTAAGTGAAGCTCGCCCATACCACGAAGGATAGTCTGACCAGTTTCGTGGTTAGTTTCTACACGCAAAGTAGGGTCTTCTTCAATAAGTTTAGCAATAGCCATACCCAATTTGTCCACATCTGCTTGTGTTTTTGGCTCAATAGCATAACCAATTACAGGCTCTGGGAAACTCATTGATTCCAATACAATTGGATTTCCTTCTGATACCAACGTATCACCAGTTTTGATGTCCTTAAAACCAATACCAGCTGCAATATCACCAGCTTCTGCTCTTTCTATTGGGTTTTGCTTATTAGAGTGCATTTGCATCAAACGAGAAATACGCTCTTTCTTGCCTGTACGCATATTCGTTACGTATGAGCCAGACTCCAAAAAGCCTGAATATACACGGAAAAAGCACAAACGACCAACAAAAGGGTCAGTTGCAATTTTAAACGCAAGTGCAGAAAACGGCTCTTTTACGTCAGGCTTACGGATAATTATTTCATCTGTATCTGGGTGATGTCCTTCAATAGCAGGCATATCCAAAGGAGATGGCAAAAAGCAACAAACAGCATCTAAAACCGCTTGAACACCTTTGTTTTTGAACGCAGAACCGCACATTACAGGCGACATTGACATATCAATAACGGCTTTACGGATAGCTGCACGCATTTCCGTAGGCGTAATAGAATTTGGGTCTTCAAAGAATTTTTCCATCAAATTGTCATCATAAGATGCTACTGCCTCCACCAAATTTAAACGCCATTTAGCAACATCTTCCAACATATCTTCAGGAATAGGAATCACTTGGTAAGTTTTACCTTCATCTTTTTCATTCCAAACAATTGCTTCATTGGTAATCAAATCCACAACGCCTTTAAACGTGTCTTCTGCACCAATAGGAATTTGCAAAGGAACAGGGTTTGCGCCCAATTTCGTTTTGATTTCCGTTACTGATTTGAAAAAATCTGCACCCGCTCTATCCATTTTGTTCACAAAACAGATACGAGGCACTTTATATTTATCAGCTTGTCTCCAAACTGTTTCTGATTGGGGTTCTACCCCAGAAACTGCGCAAAAAAGTGCCACTGCACCATCAAGAACACGCAAAGAACGCTCAACTTCTACTGTAAAATCAACGTGACCTGGTGTGTCAATAAGGTTGATTTTGTAGGTTTGAGAAGCGTCATATACTTCACCTTGAACGGTAGGATATACCCACTGTGTCGTGGTTGCAGCAGAGGTGATAGTGATGCCACGCTCTTGTTCTTGCTCCATCCAGTCCATTGTGGCTGCTCCTTCGTGTACCTCACCAATTTTGTGAGTCTTTCCTGTGTAGTAAAGAATACGCTCCGAAGTAGTTGTTTTTCCTGCATCAATGTGTGCCATGATGCCAATGTTTCGGAGGAGTTTTAGGTCTGCCATTGTTGTACTTTAATTTAATTTATTTGTAAAACTTATTATACAAGTATTTGAGATGATTATTCTATACTGGTATAATTTCGGTGCAAAAGTACAAATAAAAAATCACAATTACAAATGAGCTGTGAGGTGTGAAGTGTGAAGTGTGAAGTATTTTATTGATAATGAAGTTATTATAGTATAAAATAAAACAAAATATTTTTACAACTATAAACTATTTGCCAAAATGAAAATTATTCTACTACTTGTGTGATGGGTGTAGGACAAGTTTAAAAATGTATTAAAATGTAGGGGCTGGGCTTGCCCTGCCCAACTTGCGAAAGCCATTTGCGAAAGCAACACGACAAATAAAACAGATAAATAATGCTCTGCGTGTTGCTTTCGCATGTGGGCAGGGGCAAG
>JAYVGJ010000297.1:0-3730 GCA_043772375.1 Raineyaceae bacterium
CCCGCCTTATTTATTGCGCCCTTACGATTATTACCCCAAATCCACTAAAACAAGGATTGAAACCGCAATACGCAAGACAAACTTCTAAGGATTTCATCAATTATTACCCCAAATCCACTAAAACAAGGATTGAAACCTAATAAGTCCCATTTGAAGTTTTCAGGGAGCATAAATTATTACCCCAAATCCACTAAAACAAGGATTGAAACCGGTAGATGTAAAGTACCAAGATGAGAATTTCGAGGAATTATTACCCCAAATCCACTAAAACAAGGATTGAAACAAAACGTTGTTTGTATTGTTTTGATACGAATATAAGATTATTACCCCAAATCCACTAAAACAAGGATTGAAACAGTCTATATTCCCTGCTATTTCAGCAAAGTATTCATCAATTATTACCCCAAATCCACTAAAACAAGGATTGAAACTTTTCTTTGCGAAAATTCCCCTAAGTCAATTTGAAGTATTATTACCCCAAATCCACTAAAACAAGGATTGAAACTTGGCACCCGCATTAAAGAATTGAGAGGCGTTTTAGATTATTACCCCAAATCCACTAAAACAAGGATTGAAACATGAAATTATCCTCAAAATTAGAACACATTATTAGATTATTACCCCAAATCCACTAAAACAAGGATTGAAACAGAATTGCGTGCAACAACATTGAAATCATCTTTTTGATTATTACCCCAAATCCACTAAAACAAGGATTGAAACTTTTGCTATTCATAATGATAATACCCATTTGTCAATATTATTACCCCAAATCCACTAAAACAAGGATTGAAACTAGAAATACTGGGCTTGAACCAGCGACACCATAAATAATTATTACCCCAAATCCACTAAAACAAGGATTGAAACGAATATTCATCATTTGGATAGCGTAAAGTAAAATAATTATTACCCCAAATCCACTAAAACAAGGATTGAAACTTACACAATCATTTACGCCACGAACTGACCTTATTATTATTACCCCAAATCCACTAAAACAAGGATTGAAACTACGCGTGTCTTGGCGGTAACCGCCTATTGTGGGAGAAATTATTACCCCAAATCCACTAAAACAAGGATTGAAACTTTTTGCATTTGTGCAATTATCAAAAGCTAATCCAATTATTACCCCAAATCCACTAAAACAAGGATTGAAACTTACAGTCTGATAATTGATATTCAGTCCGACCAAAAAATTATTACCCCAAATCCACTAAAACAAGGATTGAAACTGTACGTGAGGTGTATTTTGATATGATTATTCCCAAACATTATTACCCCAAATCCACTAAAACAAGGATTGAAACGTGCCTACTATTGACAGTATTGTAATGATTATTTATTATTACCCCAAATCCACTAAAACAAGGATTGAAACAGGAAATGAACAACTTAATGCTAAAAGCCAAGCACTATTATTACCCCAAATCCACTAAAACAAGGATTGAAACTTTTTTCTTTGATATTGATAGAAGGTAAATCTAAAACTATTATTACCCCAAATCCACTAAAACAAGGATTGAAACTTGTGCGTGTGCCGAGTGTTTTAGGGCTTACAGAAAATTATTACCCCAAATCCACTAAAACAAGGATTGAAACCAGTAGTATATAAATTGCTAATTAAAAACGCCCTAAGTAATTATTACCCCAAATCCACTAAAACAAGGATTGAAACTCGCACCTTTGCGAAGGATAAAGAGAATATTCATAATTATTACCCCAAATCCACTAAAACAAGGATTGAAACGGAGTTCGGGTCGGATAAGTTCTCGTTTCTTACTTTATTATTACCCCAAATCCACTAAAACAAGGATTGAAACGTCCTGGTAACAAACTATCATGATACCATAACAAGTTATTATTACCCCAAATCCACTAAAACAAGGATTGAAACTTATTTGCCGCTGGTACGTTCTGTATAGCCCAAAATATTATTACCCCAAATCCACTAAAACAAGGATTGAAACTTTTGGAGTTCCCAAATTTGTTCCTGATAATCACTTATTATTACCCCAAATCCACTAAAACAAGGATTGAAACTGGAATACATAGTATTCCTACTTGAAAGAATGTCAATTATTACCCCAAATCCACTAAAACAAGGATTGAAACCTTGTAATGTGTTTTTCATTTTAGTTATTTTATAATATTATTACCCCAAATCCACTAAAACAAGGATTGAAACGTATTAGTCATTATGCTTTTGGGCTAACGTCAGAAAATTATTACCCCAAATCCACTAAAACAAGGATTGAAACAGTGTAAGTACACAAGTACCACTATTAGAAAATATAATTATTACCCCAAATCCACTAAAACAAGGATTGAAACGGAGGGTGCTTATATTGAATAATTAACAAAAGTGCCATTATTACCCCAAATCCACTAAAACAAGGATTGAAACCTAATCTAAGGCGTTCTTTCGCTTGCCTTATTGCAATTATTACCCCAAATCCACTAAAACAAGGATTGAAACCGAAAAACGGAACTACAACAATATCTAGCATCTACTATTATTACCCCAAATCCACTAAAACAAGGATTGAAACTCTGTATGTGTTTTTTGCGAAAACAACGTATCATTAATTATTACCCCAAATCCACTAAAACAAGGATTGAAACTAGCCTGCTACTTTTTCTCAAAACGGGTTGCCAATTATTATTACCCCAAATCCACTAAAACAAGGATTGAAACTAAAACCTTTTGTTTTGCCTGCTGGCGAATAACGAAAAATTATTACCCCAAATCCACTAAAACAAGGATTGAAACCGTCCTTCGGGCTGGTGTTGCAAAGTTTTTGTGAGATTATTACCCCAAATCCACTAAAACAAGGATTGAAACCAGGTAGTCAATTAGCACCAGCTTTACATTTTTCTATTATTACCCCAAATCCACTAAAACAAGGATTGAAACTGAAAGAAACATTAGAACTGTGGCATCTTGTAGTAGATTATTACCCCAAATCCACTAAAACAAGGATTGAAACTCAAAAAACAAACCAAAAAGCAAGTTAGAAGAAACATTATTACCCCAAATCCACTAAAACAAGGATTGAAACTTGCTAACGACAACTCCACTAATTGCTACGGCTTTATTATTACCCCAAATCCACTAAAACAAGGATTGAAACACTTTTATTCTATGATAATCTTACATGCAAAGGATATTATTACCCCAAATCCACTAAAACAAGGATTGAAACAAAGAAGAAACCCCCAGCATAGAAAGAATTTTGTAATTATTACCCCAAATCCACTAAAACAAGGATTGAAACACAATTGAAAAATCAAAAATGGTAGGGCTTGGAAAATTATTACCCCAAATCCACTAAAACAAGGATTGAAACGAAGAAAAAATAACCGACTTAAAAATCAAATAATAATTATTACCCCAAATCCACTAAAACAAGGATTGAAACTCAATGTTGTAAAAATAAAAAATTCAACTCAAAAAGATTATTACCCCAAATCCACTAAAACAAGGATTGAAACAATATTGGAGTTAAAACAGCAATTTCTAATGAAAATTATTACCCCAAATCCACTAAAACAAGGATTGAAACTTGCATTGTTTCCATTTTCTTAGTTTGATTTATAATATTATTACCCCAAATCCACTAAAACAAGGATTTGCTACCGTACACAGTTTTTGAGTTTGTGGTAAAAAACTAAATATTCTATGAAACAGCGCAATAATATAGTAACTTTGTGTTCTCAAACTCACTTA
>JAYVGJ010000298.1:0-2570 GCA_043772375.1 Raineyaceae bacterium
ATAAAAAAATATAATCATATAACAAAAATGCTACCACAATTATAGATAATCAATACCTAAACTACTACGCTTTTACTCGGTCGCCTAACGCTTTGACAAACTTTCAATAGTCGTTAAATAAATCTCCTCCCTGCGCCTTAAATTCTTGGTTTCCTCCTCAAAAACCTTAATTTTACCCTCCAACTCCTCAACAAATCCTTTTCCCTTGTCAGTTGCGAACATTTCACCTACTCCACTCACTAACCACGCAAAATTGATATTTTCAACTCCTGTAAAAATACCCTCCATTATATCATAACTAGGTTTTCCCCCTGTTTCAATGTAACTAATGGTTGCCTGTAATGTCCCCAATTTCTCTGCGAAATCTCTTTGGTTTAGCTCTAATTTTACCCTTAGTGCCTTAAACCTCTCGTTTATTGTTGTCATATTTATTTGATTTTTTGTTTTTATGATTATATTTCTGATATTTTTACATAAAAGTTTGTAATTAACAAAACTTTCATTATATTTGTGCGTTAAACAATACACAAATATAAGAAATTAAATCATAAAAACAAACGAAATAAATGGAAAATACACAAAATAACATCAAAATAGCTGAAGGCTTACTAGATTTGTCTAATGTTGACCTTTCTACAATGTCGTTGAGTGCCTTTAAATCTATCAAAATGCAATTACATGCACAATTTGATAAGGAATTAGCGGAAATATGCGATAAACTGCCCAATATGTATGCTGTACTACTGGCACACTCTCACGGCTTTAAACCTAGTCAAGTAAGAGACGTAAAAAATGGTCGTCTTCGTGACTCTGAAATACTTAAGGCACTTAAACAACTGGTTAAAACCTCTCCCCAAAATGTACAAACACTAATTACTGTAGAAAATGAATAATTACATCAATCATATTTATTCTAAACGGTGGGCTTTGTGTGCTGGTTGCGTGGATTTGTACGTGTATTTAGTGCTAAAAAGCGAAACGCTAGCACCAAAACAACACCTAGACATATCAATAAGAGAATTGTCTAAAAATCTTTATACCTCTGCAAATTCAATAAAAAAGTATAGAGATAAATTGGTGCTGGCTGGGCTTGTAAGTTATGATACTGGCACTCCTCAACAAGTATGTAGTACATTTACCATTACTCCTATAACTGCATCAAATTTTGACGTAGCTATTCCTGCAACTGCATCAAATTTTGACGTAGCTATTCCTACAACTACATCAAATTTTGACGTAGCTATTCCTACAACTACATCAAATTTTGATGCAGTCAATAAAAATAGTGCTAATATATTGAATGAAACTATATCAAAATTTGATGCAGTTAAAAACTCTTCTGATTTCGCCATTATATGGAGTAATGAAAAAGAGAAAAAGCAGGAATTAGCAGTTGCTAAAGCAGTTGCTAAAGCAAGTGTTAAAACTACCTCTAAAAAGATGCCTAAAAAGATGCCTAAATGTGGTTTTTTGTTTGTTGTTGCTTATCCGACTGTTGGGGATTTTATACTTCCTATACAAAGATTATCTCCTATGGATATTGATGAGGTTTCCTATTGGTATAATCAGGCGAAAGCTTGGAGTGATGAGAATTTAGCTAAAAAGCCTAATTGGGATATTGCGGTGAGTAACTGGAAAACTAATAATCCTTATCAGTATCAAGAACATCTGGCAAAGTTAGCAAAACAACAAAATAACGATAAAACAGGGCTTGTGGCTGGTTCTGGTGCTAATAAGGAATTAATAATGAAACTAGATTTTGATGTGAAAGATTGGCAAAACAAAATCAGCAAATTAAAAACAGAAGTACAAAATTTAATGTCTGCGTATGATAAATATCCAGAAGATAGAGAAAGTATAAAAATTGAACTGGAAAAACTATCAATCAGACAAAAACAACTGGAATATGAGCTGGGACTGGCACAAATTAGAAGGCAAAAACTAGACTAAATTTCTGAACTATGATTTTTTTGATTTCTTTGATTTTTTATGATAAAAAAATTCACCAAGGATAACCTAGTAACTGCTAGTAATAAAATTATGATGATAATAATAAATGAACTGGATAATCTTTTAGATGCCTCTTTATCTGAAAATGCGAAACTTGCCAAACTATTACTTCAGGCAAATGAGACTATAACAGGGCTTCGTAGTGAGCTGGCAACTGCTATAAATTGTCTGAGAAACATTGATAATGGAGATTTTGAAGAGGATGAAGACAGGCACGATACGGATTACTAGCAGTCAGCAAGATGCTGGCTAGTAAAAACTAAACCTAAAAAAGTGTATGAAAATGGTCTTAAAAACAGTAAAGTATCAAATAATAGAAAATAGTTTTGGAACTGCTACACACACACAATTAAGCGTTATTTATAGTATTTTTAGTATTGTGTTTTATACTAAGGTTTATACTCGTCCTATTTTCAATAATTATACTCTAGAGATACAGAAAACAAAGGAGCTAATATTTGCAAATGAAATACAAGTAAACGCACAAATTAGAGAACTGAAAATTAAAGATTTAAATACTATTGAGCAGGTAAATCAGCTAATTGATAGTAAAATATCAG
>JAYVGJ010000299.1:0-2467 GCA_043772375.1 Raineyaceae bacterium
AAACAAAAATGAGTGTCAAGCGAAAAAGAAAAAAGGCACATAGGAATAATGACTACTTAAAAAGTATTATTGTGCCAAATTAGATGCGTAAGCCCTAAATAAAGATAAATACAGAGATATATTTATGTTGTATGACTTTGTTGGTTATAATTATCATAGGGTTATTCAAATGTTTAAAGATGATGAAGTGATATTATATGATATTTTATCTAAAATACCTATAGAAGTTGCACCAGAATCTGAAGATAGATGCGTTGGTATCTTGGTTCATAGTTTTAGAATAAGAAAAGATACTTTTATTGTAGTCCAAAATACAAAAATAGATTGGAATTTAATATTTAAAATAATTGGCATATTTAAAATGCGTGAAATAGAAAATACAGACCTTTATAAAACACTTGTTACTGATTTATCAAGAGTTAATATTGAACATACTATCAATCAAATTATTGAAATTATCCCATTAGTTGATAATAAAAACTCAGATATAGACCAAAGGGCAAGAGGTAGAAAAAGATAAAATAAGTACCAATTATTCAGTTAATTGGTGCTTGTTCTTATGAAGTCAGGTGTTTCCACCTGACTTCAAGAAACATCTTTGACAAGGGGGCATGCCCCCTTGTCTATTTAAAGGCACATTTTTCTAATTAAGATAGTTTACAAAAATCCCAAAACCATTTTCGTAAGTGTATATTAAAAATGATTTGAAAGAAGTTGGTAATTGATTTGTATATTTGCGGAAAAACAAACCTTTTACAAAAATGGGCTACAGCAATTTTAGGAAAATAGAAACAGTTAGCAAACAATTTGGCGTTTCAGTAAAAAGAGAAGCTTTATTTGGAAAGATAAAAACCTTAAAACCAAGTGCTTGGCTATTGCAAACATTAAAATTAGCACGTTTATTTCCTTTGCGAAATGAAAAAGTAAAGTCCGAAAGAGTTGTTTCACCTATTTTGGTGGAGATGGCTAATATTTATCAAAAATCTATTACTTTGTTTTCTGGGGAGGATTTAGAGGTGAACGCAAGTCAAGATTTGGCGGGTGCTTGTGATTTTTTCTTTACCTTAGTGCCCCAAAGTGCGTTTTTGGAAAGTCTAATCATTACGCTTGTGGAGGCAAAAGATGAAGATATGGACTACGGAACGGCACAATGTGCCGCACAACTTTACGGGGCAAAACTTTTTAATGAAGCGGAAGGTAAAAATATTCCTGTTTTGTATGGTTGTGCCACAGACGGGGTAGAATGGCAGTTTTTACGCTTTGAAAATAATGTTTTTTCTATTGATGATAAGGTTTATACGGATTTGAAAGAGATTTTGGGCGTTTGGCATTATATTATTAAGTCATATTTGTAAAGAGAATTATAAAGAAAAAACTTCACGAAAGCCGTTGGCTATTCGTGAAGTTCGTTAGATAGGACAAAAATATTCCTGTTTTTAATTTATTTTTTATCAATGATAGGCAAGTTTTCTTTCTGGCACTTCTAATAAAGTTTCTCCAAGTTCTGCTTCTAGCTTGGCAATAGAACGCAAAGTAAAATTATGCTCACCACTCAACCATTTATGAATTTCAGATGGTTGTTTTTCTAGGTTTTCTGCGAGTTTTTTCTGTGTGTAACCTTTCTCATCTAAAAGTTGGTTGATTCTTAGCACCAAATCAGCGTATTTTTGCACAAAAATATCTACTTCTTTTGGGGTTTCGTCCAGTACTTTCTGAAATATTTTGCTTTTCATAGGATTATATTTTGAATGTTTATCAAAGATACAAAAAACTCCTTTCAAAACTAAATTTGAAATATAGAAAATTTTAGCAAAATGATTTGAAGTTTTTTCTTTATAATTTTTCTGAAAATCTTGTGTATATTTGCAACAATATTATCAAAATCATAAAAATATAGTTCAAATTCAATGAAAATAGGTATTTTTTTTGGCGGACAGTCAAAGGAGCGTGAAATTTCGTTTGCAGGTGGGCGCACCGTTTACGACAACCTCAACAAGGATTTATTTGAGCCTGTCCCTATTTTTGTGGATAGTTTGGGCAATTTTATTCTCTTAGATTGGCAATATCTCTACAAAGGCACTATTCGTGATTTTTATCCGCCTGCACAATACCAAAGTGCTGATTATCAATTATATATAGAAAGTTTATGTGATGATTGTGGAGATAATCTAGGCAAAATTTCAGAAGACAAGATAAATGAAATTATTACACACGTAGGAAAACGTGTATATCCTCACGAACTTTCCAGTATGATGGATTTTTCATTTTTGGCACTTCACGGCGGACAAGGGGAAGATGGGGCTATTCAGGGCATTTTGGAGTGGTATAATATTCCGTATTCTGGAAGTGGAATTTTGCCTTCTGCTATTGGTATCAATAAAAATATTCAGAAAGATTTGTTGGTACAATATGGCTTTGCACGTCCAAAATCAATGATTTTGACAAAAAATGATTACAAAAAAAATGC
>JAYVGJ010000300.1:0-4736 GCA_043772375.1 Raineyaceae bacterium
AAACGTCATCTACGCAAGCGTAACCACAAATTTACCTAATAATGGGCTTCGCAAATTTAGTGGTGGTCGGTGGGAAATTGTGCCTAGCGTACCAGAAACCAACTTTTTTAATATTGAGAATATTCAAAATAAAGTATATATATCTGTAGCTAATAAAATTTATGTTTTTGATGAAAATAGTTTGCTAAATACCATTTCTGATGTACTTATCACTAGTCCAAAAAATATTTTGTTTGATGAAAATAATAAAATTTGGTTGGCTGATAACAAAAAAGGGCTTTTAAGCAATATAGAAGGCACTTTTAAGGCTTATATTCCTGCTGGACTTTCTACCAATAATACTTTTAATCTAAATTACATAAGCACTAATAATAAAACTTTTGCGTTGGCAGGTGGGCAAAAAAATGGTGTTTCTTTGATGCGTGAAGGGAATTTGAGTGTTTTTGATAACGGAATTTGGAAAAATTTTCAACCAAATATTAATAATATTCCTGTGAGTAATATTTCTTCTGTTTGTTACAATTCCTTTGAAAACAAGTATTATTTTGCCACTTTTGGCAGTGGCGTGATTGTTCAAAATGCCGCAGAAAACGCTCCAAACCTAGATTTTTCACGGTTAAATGAAACTGGACAAACTTTTGGCACAATGGCAAATATTACGGATATTTCTATTGATAATAAAGGTAATATGTTTTTTTTAGAATATAATGCTACAAATTCTTTTCACATACGTACACGTGTAGCAGGCGCAAACGCAGGTACGTGGACAAGTGAAAATGCGCCCACAACTCCAGAAAGGCTAATTACTACCGCAACTAACTTTCAGATTGTCAGACAAGATAATAACGGTTTGTGGGTTTATGATAATACTAAGAGAAATTTGCCTCGTTTATTGCTTCCAGCAGCACAGGAGGCACGTTTTTCTAATAATATTTTGTCTATGGCAGAAGACAAAGAGGGCGTTTTGTGGCTTGGAAGCGACAAAGGCGTGTTTAGTATTTTTGATTTGAGTAGTAGAATCTTTACCAATCCAACGCCTGTGAGTTTTCCTATTTTGGCTGGGAAAAGGTTGCTTTTAGCAGAACATATTACTGCCATTGCTGTTGATGGAGGTAATAGAAAGTGGCTAGGAACAGAGAACGGCGTGTTTTTGGTAAGTGCGGACGGCTCAAAAATCATTAAGAATTTTACTTTTGTTAATTCTCCTTTGCTTTCAAACAAAATTTTATCAATAAGTATCAATCAAAGTAATGGAGAAGTGTTTTTTGCAACAGACAAAGGCATTATTTCTTACCGCAATGATGCCTCTAATATAGACGAAAATGCGCTTGAAAATGGTGCTGGCGGTGCGCCTGATAAGGTTTGTGTTTTCCCTAATCCCGTTACGCCTGATTTTTCTGGCACAATAGGAATAGAGTGTTTACCTCAAAATGCTACTGTAAAAATTACGGATATTGCTGGGCGTTTGATATACGAAACTCGTGCAAATGGTGCTAGTGCAGCGTGGAATGGACGAGATTATAGTGGTAGGCGTGCCGCTACGGGGGTTTATATCATTTTTGCGACAACACAAGACGGGGTGGAAAGTCGTGTAGGAAAAATTGCTATTATAGAGTAGTTGTCAATTACGAATTACGAATTATCATTTACGACAAAAAACGTAATTGATAATTCGTAATTCAATATTTCACCTTCCTATGCTATGATAAATAAATCCCGTTTCTATCATTTGCTCTGGTTCATAAAGGTTTCTACCGTCAAAAATAACCTTATTTTTGAGTAATGTACTTGCTACTTCAAAATCTGGTGTTCTGAAAACAGGCCACTCTGTCATAATCATCAGTGCATCAGAGTTCAAAAGTGCGCCATACGGACTATCAGCATACTCTATTTGTTCTCCAAAAATTTGCTTAACATTTTCCATTGCTTCTGGGTCATAGACACGCACTTTTGCGCCCATTTCCAATAGTGCTTGGATATTTTCTAAAGCGGGAGCTTCACGTATATCATCTGTATAAGGCTTGAAGGCAAGCCCCCACATAGCAATTTGTTTTCCTTTCAAATCTCCCTTAAAATATGCCTTCAAAGGCTCTATAAGCCTAGTTTTTTGCTGATGATTTACTTTCATTACAGCATCTAAAATTTCAAAATCATATTTATGGTCTTTGGAAGTTTTGGCAAGTGCTTGTACATCTTTTGGAAAACAACTACCACCATAACCAATTCCTGCAAACAAAAACCGCTTTCCTATGCGTGTATCTGTGCCAATTCCCCTGCGTATGTCGTCCACGTTTGCGCCAACTTTCTCACAAAGGTTAGCAATTTCATTCATAAAAGTTATTTTGGTGGCAAGGAACGCATTTGCAGCGTATTTAGTCATTTCTGCAGACCTTTCAGTCATAAAAATAAGCGGATTTCCTTGTCTAATAAACGGGTTGTAGAGTTGTTCCATCACTTTTTTAGCCTTTTCAGAGCTAGTGCCTATCACGACTCTATCAGGCTTCATAAAGTCTTCTACTGCAACACCTTCTCTCAAAAATTCTGGGTTAGAAACCACATCAAACTCCACCTTAGCGTGTTTTTTGATATTATTATGCACGAGTTCTGCCGTTCCTACAGGCACTGTACTTTTATCAACAATGACGGTATAATTTTCTAACAAATGCCCCAAATCATCAGCAACCTTCAAAATATACTGCAAATCAGCAGAGCCATCTTCACCAGGAGGCGTTGGAAGTGCCAAAAAGATAATTTTTGCATCTTTGATACCTTCCGCCAAATTGGTGGTGAATTTTAGGCGTTCTTGTTTGATATTTCGCTCAAAAAGCACATCTAAGCCTGGTTCATAAATAGGAATAATACCATTTTGAAGCTTTTTTACTTTTTCTTCATTTATATCTACACAAATAACTGTGTTGCCTGTTTCAGCAAAACACGTGCCTGTTACAAGTCCTACGTAACCTGTTCCTACTACTGCTATCTTCATTTTTAGCTATTTTTATCTAAATTAAAATCTATCATTTGAAATAATAGTGCAAAATTAGTATTTATTTTCAAATAACATAAAACTTTATTACATTCGCTAATATCAGTCTGGTCTAAGACACACCCATAGTGATTGGGTGGTAATTTTCAGTTTTTTGTATTAAAATCTCTTTTTGTTTTTTCTGATTTTTTTATAAGCAAAGGAAATTTAATATTTTTTCGTCTAAAAATTTAGATAATTCTACCATAATTTTGGTATGATTATTGGTTGATGGTATAAAAATAAATCCTCATAACTATGAAAAAAATCAAAATGCTTTCGCTGGCTTTTGGTGCACTATTGTTGTTTCCACAATGCACCAAAAAAGTGGATAATACCACCACGACTATTGTTTCACCTATTTCCGTACTACCTACCTACGAGGCTATTAAAGCCACTTTTGGTACGAAAATAGACCCTTATAACTTGGCTAATTATGCTAATCAGGCTATTCCAAGCTATATCACCAAAAATAATACTGGTGGAAATGCCATCACCAACGCAAAAGCAACTTTGGGCAGAGTGCTTTTTTATGACAAAAACTTGAGTATTGATAACTCCATTTCTTGCGGAAGTTGCCACAAACAAGCGTCAGGATTTGGAGATACAGACCTCGCAAGCAAAGGCGTAAGCGGAGGTTTGACGGGCAGACATTCTATGAGGCTTGTCAATGCGAGATTTGGTGTAGAAACTAAATTTTTCTGGGACGAAAGAGCTGCTACACTAGAAGAACAAACTACAAAACCTATACAAGACCACGCTGAAATGGGTTTTAGTGGGCAAACTGGGCGAGGTGATATAAATACACTCATCACCAAACTACAAAATGCTGCTTACTACAAAGAGTTGTTTCAGTTTGTTTATGGTAATGAAACCATTACAGAACCAAAGATGCAAGAATGTTTGGCGCAATTTATTAGAAGTATTCAGTCTTTTGATGCTAAATATGATGCAGGAAGGGCGCAAGTGGCAAATGATAATCAAAATTTTCCTAATTTTACTGCGCAAGAAAACACAGGCAAAAATTTATTTTTAGCTCCACCAACTTTTGATGCCACAGGAAACAGACTTAGTGGTGGGCTTGGTTGTAATGGTTGCCACAATGCACCAGAATTTGATATTGCGCCCAATAGTGGGAACAATGGCATTATTGGTGTGCTTAATGCGACTGGTATAGACATCAATAATACACGTGCACCAACACTTAGAGATTTGGTTGGGCTAAATGGAAATCCTAATACACCAATGATGCACACAGGCAATATTACTACTTTGCAAACCCTGATTGGTCATTATGGAAATATTACCATAGCACCAGGCAACACAAGATTAGACCCAAAACTTAGACCCAACGGATTTGGTCAAAAACTTAATCTTACTCCACCAGAAGTAGATGCCGTAGTCGCCTTTTTGAAAACTTTGACAGGTACAAATGTTTATTCTGATACAAAATGGAGTAGCCCATTTTAAGTTTTTGGAGGCATTTGAGATAAAATAACTAAAAAGCACAAGAATTAAACTTAATTCTTGTGCTTTTTTAGTGATAATTTTAGGATTTTATCTCCTTACAACGAGTTTTTTAGTAATAACTACTTTGCCGTCAACGTGAAGCGTGTAAAAATAAATACTTTCTGGAAGGTCGTGTACAGAAATACGTAGGCGTGTCTGCTCGTGAGAAAGCTCATAAGAGCCAATTTTATTCCCAAAAACA
>JAYVGJ010000301.1:0-5049 GCA_043772375.1 Raineyaceae bacterium
GATTCTTTCTGTTTTTTGTTTTTTTTCATCAATTAAATGTAAGAAGAAAAATCTGCCTTTTTATAAAAAATATCAAAATTATGTCCAAAGTCTAAATATTTTGTACTATGAAATATTTGCAAAGCGTGGGTCTATTTCAACTATTCTTTTAAAATTATAACTGGGCTGGCAAACAACTAGAAATAATTAAAAATAATATTAAAATATTTTTTTTATTTGTATAAGCTTTAATTTGTACAAAAATACACAAAAATTTTAAATTTTACATTAAAATTTTTGTGTATTTTTATTGGAGATTCAAAAAACTGTTTACTCTTTTAATCCGTCTTAAATCCTTGATTTAGAAAATTTTATTCTCTCACTTCCTTCCTAGTTTCTCTTGTCAAAAATCTAGCTCCATATTCTGTTCTATTCTCTTCCACAAAACTTATTCAATTATCATTAGAGATCTTTCAAACTTCACGCTTCAAAAGTCTTTCCATTCGTCCAGAAGCACTTTTATATCTGTATATAAAAATCTATCTTTATCAACAAAGGGTACTTTTTTTCTGATTTTATCATATAATTTTTTGGTTTCCTTGCCCATTTGTGTTGCAACTTTTGCTTTTTTGAGTTGTTTGGTGCGTATATCAATGGCTTGTGTAGCCGTAAGCATCAAAATAGCCACTATTTTGCGTACATTTTCCAAAATTTCTAGTGCTTGCCTGCCACCAATAGTTCCCATACTTACGTGGTCTTCTTGGTTGGCACAAGTTGGGATAGAATCCGCACTTGCAGGGTGTACAAGCACTTTATTTTCAGAAACCAAACTTGCCGCAGCGTATTGAGGTATCATAAGTGCAGACATAATACCACTTTCATCTTCCGACAAAAAAGCAGGCAAACAGTCGTTTGTAGCTTCATCAACGAGTTTATTTATCTGACGTTCAGCGAGATTGCCTATTTCTGCAAATGCCAATTTTAGATAATCCAAAGGCAAAGCAATGGGTTGTCCGTGAAAATTGCCCGCAGAAAGCACCAAATCTTCCTCCACAAAAATAATAGGATTATCCACAACAGCGTTCAGTTCATTTTCAACGGCATTTTTAGTGTGTTGTATTGCTGCCAGACTTGCGCCCATTACTTGTGGCGTGCAACGCACAGAATACGCATCTTGTGGCGTGATTTTTTTGTCTGCAAAACGCAAAATAGTTGCCCAAGTGAGCCATTTTGGCGTGTTTTCTTCTTTTGGAAGATACCTAAAAATATCATCAGAAATCTTTAAAATCTTGCCTTTTTGAAGGTCTTTTATTTGTTGTTGGAGATTATTTTGATAATTATCTTTGTCGCTTGGCAGATTTTTGATAAGATTTTCAGGGAAATGTGTTAAAATATCTTTTGCTTTTATCCCAAAAAAAGTGGATTTTTCAAGGTTTTGACGTACTTTTTTAGCAATTTCTTGTTGTCCTGTGTGCCTGCGTACCTCGTGAACTTGTGGAAAAAATGCTTGTTCTCTCGCACAAAGTGCCTCAAACATCATAGAAGACGACAACACACACAAATCTAGCAGTTTTTCTCCCTCATATACGCCTATTGCGCCCAAAGCTGTCATTACGCTTGTGCCATTCAGTAATGCAATTCCTTCTTTATGCTGTAATTCTATCTTTTCTAATTTTTTGATAATCAAGGCTTTAGCCCCACTAATTATTTCTCCATCAACTTCCGCTAGTCCTTCACCTATCAGCACGAGTGCCATGTGAGAGAGCGGACAAAGGTCGCCACTTGCGCCCACAGAGCCTTGTGAGGGAATTATTGGGTGAATTTTCTCGTTGATAAGGTTTTTGAGAAGTGTAATAGTTTCTTCTCTCGCACCAGAAAACCCAGCCAAAAGTGTATTCAGACGAATAAGCATAATTGCACGTACAATGGGCGTTTCAAAGGGTTTACCCACACCGCAAGCGTGAGAAAGCAAAAGATTTCTTTGCATCAAACGTGCCTCCTCGTAGTCTGTAATGACTTTTGAAGCATTTGAGCCAAAACCTGTGGTAATACCATAAACAACTTCTTGATTTTGCACCAATTTTTCTACATAATTACGGCTTTTCCTGACTGCTTTGAGGGCATTTTTGTCTATTTCTACGTGATGATAATGATAAGCAACAGAAATTACTTCTGAAATAGTTAATTTTTGACCGTTAAGAACAACATTTTTCATTCAGTTTGGTTATATTTTAGTTATATTTGCAAGAAAGTTGTCGTTTGTGAGGACACAAACAACGGCATCAGATTTTGAAACCATAAAATTAAGATAAAAAAATGAAAAAATACCTGTTTTCTTTTCTTTTAATGATTATTTTTCTTGCAAATTCTCCGACCAGTTTGCAGGCGCAACAATACAATGCAGCAGAACAAGTTTTGGCGCAAGATGGCAAAATATATGTTGTGGTGGCGGTTTTGGGAACTATTTTGCTAGGATTTTTGGGTTATGTTGTATTTTTAGATAAAAAAATCACCAAAATAGAAGAACAAATTAAGAAAGAAGGAAAATAATTAGATTTAGTAATTGATTTAATTGCCACAAATGCACAAATGAATAGTAATTGTATTCATTTGTGCATTTGTGGCAACTGTTTTTTTATTATCTCAAGATAACTTATTTAACTTTCAGAAAAATTCCCAATAAAATAGCTATTACACCACCAACAGCGCAAGCAATTGCACCATAAAAGTACATTTTTGAATCTCCTTCAAATTCTTCTACAAGTTCTTTTTCTAGTTTTGTAGAAACAATAAACGAGTTTTTTGCGTCGTGTGGTTTTACTACACAAAGTCCACCATTTTTGTCAGATGCCTCACCAAGTACATATAATTTAGAATTTATTTTGATAACTTCTTCATTATAACGGTAGCCAATAGTTTTTGAGCCAGAACTTTCATTGAAATGATAGCCTTTTGGCATCTCACGCTCAAAACGGTCAACGCTTTTTCGGGCTATGATTTCTGCATCAATCATATCCACTTCTATCATTTTTCCGCTACCATCATCAAGCAAAAATGGTATAGAACGCTCATTTTCAGCAACTGTTTCACTTCTGCGGTTGGTTACCCACTTAGTTCTGCCTTCAGAATCAGTTTCTTGCTCTTCTACTTCATACTCACGAGTGACGCTAGATTTGAAATAAACCACGTCTTCTCCGCTGTGTTCTGCTTGAAGTGGTTTTTTGCAGGTAGCAACCCCCACAAGTTCTACCACTTTTGTATAACTTCCCACACCCACTGTGTCTTTAATTGCTTCATAATCAGCTACTTCATCAGCTGCCTTTGAGGTTTCATTATACTTTACGTTGATAAGTTTGCCTGCATTTTCACGACGTGTATATTCCAAAAATGCAGCAACGCCAATGAGGATAATTCCAATAATAATTCCAATCATAATTTTAGTTGTTTTTTTAGTAGATTTTTGTGACTAATTTTAGACCACCCCTAATCTCTCCTTAGGAAGGTGGGAAACTTGAATTATCAATAAAAAAGAAATGACATTTGCCATTTCTTTTTTATATAGCTTAACAGAATGTTGAAAAAACTGTTAAAAATTATTTTGCAACTGCGCCTACTCTGTTAGCAAGTACAACTTCATCATAATTATCAGCCACAACTGCTACAGTTTGAACTGCTGCTGTGAACTCGTTAAGGTCAAGATTTGCACCAGCAAGAGAATAGCTATAAATAACTGATTTGTCAAATGTAAGACCAAAGCTACCAAAATGCGTTGTAGCATTGTTACGAAGCAACTCATCTTTTAGTTCGTTAGTGATTTCAATGTCTTCTGCAAGGTAAGAAAACACTTCAACGAGTGCATCTTCTGTATGCCAGCCAATGACACGTACATTTACACTTACCGTTCCGAAAGCAAAACTGTATTGGTCGTCAATTTTGATGACCTCGTCGTCGTGGAAAAGTTCCTTAAGATAGCCTTCTACTTTTGTGCGCACTTTAGCGACAATAGCCTCATTTACTCCTTCTTTTAATACTTTGAATTTTGGCATATTTTTAGAGATTTTTGGCGTTTTCGCCCGTTTTTAATAGGAGATTGTGTGAGATTATTTGTTGAGAGAGTCTGTTGGCTTTGGGTTGAGAGATGCTTTTAGCTTTTCAAATTCTTCATCAACTTGTGAGTTTTTGGTCAAAAGTTTGAAGTCATCATCAATACTTTTGTTGCTGTCTGAAAGCTCCGTAAATGCTTGTGCTTCAGATTCAGATTTAAGGATTTTTTCCTCAAATTTGTCAAATTTAGCAAAAGAATTAGAATCAAATCCGCCAATTTGCTTAGCAATATCTGTTTGTGCTTTTGCTGTTTGGCTACGAGCAATAAGTGTACTTTCTTTGAGTCTAGCTTCACTTAGTTTAGCTTTTAAGCCATCAACTTGCTCTTTTAGCTTTGTTGTCATGGCTGATGCGCTATCAAACATTGCCTGATATTGTTGTGCTTGTTGGTCTGCTTCTGCTTTTTTTGCAAGTGCTTTTCTTGCAAGGTCTTCGTTTCCCGCTTGCATTGCTTGTGTTGCTTTGCTTTTGAAATCTTCAGACATTGCTTTGTACTTGTCCAAATCACGTTCCAATTTTTTCTCTTGCGCCATAGCGGTAGCAAGCCCAGATGTAGCTTTATTGACTGATTCTTGCATTTCAATCACCATTAGCTTAATCATTTTTTCTGGATCTTCTGCGTTGTCTAAAGCGTCATTTACGTTAGATTTGAAGATGTCTGAAATTCTTGAGAAAATTCCCATAATAGTTGCGGTTTTGTGTTTGAGTTATTGGTTTTAATTTGGTGCTAAGGTGATATTTTTTTTTAGCAATTCAAAATTTTTTTTGATTTTTTTTTGATTTTTTCGTTAATCAGCTAGAATAGACCTCCTGCGAAAGTAGGATTAACAAAAAAGTTATTCAGAATTAGATATTTGCGTAGTTTACACCCTAAGGGTAGGCTGTTCAGAAGGTTGGGGGCAAGTTCCCCCGCTTTTGATACAAATTGTAGGACGTTTAGGCACTCAAAAATCTGTGTTCCGTCAG
>JAYVGJ010000302.1:0-4810 GCA_043772375.1 Raineyaceae bacterium
TAAAAACTGTCATTTCATTTTAAAAAGAGATTATGGTCAGACCTTCGTTGCTCTACGGTACAGACATAATCTCTTTTTAAAATTGTGTACGGCAGCAAAATGTAAATCTACACAAAAACATCAATAAAATGTATTTTGTTCAGACTACGCTATAATTTGTGAATTTAGTAAAATATCAAGCAAATACAAAAAACGTAAGCTAAATAATGGGTATTTATGCGTTATTATCTTAATTATTTTTTAATTATCAATCTTTTATTTGATGTAATATATTGTATATCAAATTTTTGTAGTTAAAATTAACGAAAGAATTATCAAAAAAAAATGTTTTTTGATAATACTTTTTCATTTTTTCATTTCTTGCATTTTTAAACAAAATTGCTTAAATTTGTGTATTAAATTCAAATAATTTTGGCAATAAATATCTTTTTATAAATGAAACTTAATCTCCGCAATTTTGAAAAGTTTGAGCAACGCCACAACGGCTCTAATGCTGCTCAAACGCAAGCAATGCTTGATTTTATTAAGGCAACTTCTCTTTCTCAACTTATAGACCAAACTATCCCTAAGTCTATTCAGCTTAAAAAACCGCTAAATCTGCCACAAGCGCAAACTGAACAAGAATTTTTAGCTTCTTTTAAGAAAATTGCACAGAAAAATAAAATTTTCAAATCTTATATAGGAATGGGCTATTACAACAACTTTACGCCCAACGTAATCCTAAGAAATATACTAGAAAATCCTGCTTGGTATACCGCCTACACGCCTTATCAGGCAGAAATTGCGCAAGGACGACTAGAAGCACTTATCAATTACCAAACAATGGTTATTGACCTTACTGGAATGGAAATTGCTAATGCATCACTTTTAGATGAAGGAACAGCAGCAGCAGAGGCTATGACAATGCTACACGCCCAACGCAAAGGAGAACGCAAAAATGCTAATACTTTTTTTGTGTCGGAACTTTGTTTTCCACAAACAATAGATGTGCTAAAAACTCGTGGAACGCCTATTGGTATCAATATTTTAGTAGGTGACCATACCAAAATAGACCTTACAGATGCTAATATTTATGGTATTATGTTGCAATATCCAGCAGGAAATGGAGAAGTTTTTGATTATTCTGCACAAATTGCAACTGCCAAAGAATTAGGGGTTTTTGTAGCGGTAGCATCTGATTTACTGGCACTTACGTTGCTTACACCTCCTGGTGAGATGGGCGCAGATGTAGTGGTGGGTAGCTCGCAACGTATGGGTGTTCCTATGGGCTATGGTGGTCCTCACGCAGCATTTTTTGCTACAAAAGATGAATTTAAAAGACATATTCCTGGTCGTATTATTGGCGTGTCGCTTGATGCAAAAGGAAATAAAGCCTATAGAATGGCTTTGCAGACTCGTGAGCAACATATTCGTAGAGAAAAAGCTACTTCAAACATTTGTACCGCACAAGTTTTACTTTCAGTAATGGCTGGAATGTATGGCGTTTATCACGGTGCAAAAGGGCTTAGAGCTATTGGAGAACGTGTTTTTGGACTTACAAACCTGCTAAAACAATCTCTACAAAAACTAAACTTTACCATTGAAACCCAAAACCATTTTGATACACTCAAAATAGCGGTTTCTGATAAATCAAAAGTGAAAGAAGTTGCAGAAAAACACGAAATGAATTTCCGTTATTTTGAAGATGAAAAAAATATTAGTTTCATTGGAATTTCTTTGGACGAAACCACAACAGTAGAAGATGTTGAGAATATCCTAAAAGTGCTCTCAATGGCTGAAAGCAAAGAAATTTCTTTTAAAATAAGTGATTTGGCAAACGAAATTTCTCTTAATCTTCCTGAAAATTTGCTAAGAAAATCAGCGTATATGACGCACCCCGTTTTTAGCAAATATCATATAGAACACGAGATGCTGCGTTATATGAAGTTGTTGGAAAACAAAGATTTATCACTTGTTCACTCTATGATTGCGCTTGGAAGTTGCACAATGAAACTAAACGCAACGGCAGAAATGATGCCCGTTACTTGGAAAGAAATGGGCGCAATTCACCCATTTGTGCCACTTAATCAGGCACAAGGCTATATGGAAATGTGCCAAAACCTTACGGAATGGTTGAAAGAAATTACGGGTTTTGATGCCGTTTCTTTGCAGCCAAATTCTGGCGCACAAGGTGAATATGCTGGACTTATGGCTATTCGTGGTTATCACCTCAAAAACGGGGACAAACACAGAAACATTGCCCTTATTCCTGCGTCTGCTCACGGCACTAATCCTGCCTCTGCCGTTATGGCTGGAATGAGCGTTGTCGTGACGAAAACAGATGAAAAAGGAAATATTGATTTGGTAGATTTGAAAGAAAAAGTAGCACAACACAAAGACAATCTTTCTTGTTTGATGGTTACTTATCCTTCCACTCACGGTGTTTTTGAGGAAGCTATACAAGAAATTTGCGCACTTATTCACGCAAACGGTGGACAAGTTTATATGGACGGTGCTAATATGAACGCACAAGTTGGGCTGACTTCTCCTGCCAATATTGGAGCTGATGTTTGCCATTTGAATTTGCATAAAACCTTCTGCATTCCTCACGGTGGCGGAGGTCCTGGAATGGGTCCTATTTGTGTGAAGGCACATTTAGAGCCGTTTTTAGCAAGCCACGTAGTCGTGGACATCAATAAAAATAATATGGGAGCGGTTTCTGCTGCGCCCTACGGAAGTGCTAGTATTTTAGCTATTTCTTACGCTTATATTGCTATGATGGGCGGAGATGGTTTGACTCGTGCTACTGAAATGGCTATTTTGAATGCAAATTATATCAAAGAACGCCTAAACGGTCATTTTGATGTGCTTTATACAGGCTCACAAGGACGTGCCGCACACGAGATGATTTTGGATTGTAGAGATTTCAAAAAGTTTGGTGTTGAGGCAGAAGATTTGGCAAAAAGACTGATGGATTATGGTTTTCACGCTCCTACATTGTCGTTTCCAGTGGCAGGAACGCTGATGATTGAACCAACAGAAAGTGAAAGCAAAGATGAATTAGACCGTTTTTGTGATGCTATGATTGCGGTGCGTGAGGAAATTAGAGAAATAGAAAACGGCAAATATCCACAAGACAACAACGTCCTAAAAAATGCCCCTCATACGGCTGTGGTGGCACTTTCTAGTACGTGGGAATACCCGTATTCTCGTGAGAAGGCGGTTTATCCGTTGCCTTACGTGAAAAATGCTAAGTTTTGGCCAGCCGTTAGTCGTATTGATAGTGCGTATGGAGATAGAAATTTGATGTGTAGTTGCATTCCGTTGGAAGAATATACGCAAAAAGAAGAAACAACTTCTGCGGCAAGTGCTAATTAGTATTCTTTAACTTCCTACAAAAATCCTATCAATATTCAAAATATTGATAGGATTTTTTCTATATTTGAAAAAACTTTAATCAGAAATCCATTAAATTTATAAAAAATACAACAACCTCAAAATATGAAACCAAGCTATTTTATTTTTATTACTTTATTGCTGTTTCTGAACTTGACAGCATATTCCCAGCAACTTCCAGAGCTTATTCCCTACCGCAAAGGTGATAAATGGGGTTATTGTGATGCAAAAAAGAAAATTATCATACCTTGCAAATATACAAGAACATCACTCTTTGTTGAAGATGTTGCTATCGTAGAATTAAATGGTAAATATGGTGTTATTGATAAAATTGGAAAAGAGATAATTGCCTTAAAATATGATTATATTTCTGATTTTAGTGAAGGAGTGTCAACAGTAGTTATCAATGGTCAACAAGGTTTTAGTGATAGAAAATATGGACTCATTGATAAAACAGGAAAAGAAATAACACCAATTAAATATGATATTATGGATGTTCTAAATAAAGAGTTAACCTCTACTGGTGGTTTAATATCTGTAAGATTCAAAGATAAATGGGGTTTTATTGATAAAACAGGGAAAGAAATAATAATACCCAAGTATGATGAGGCAACACAGTGCAAAGATGAATTTGAGATTATTGGTAGGTCTGCGACAGAGAAGTTACTATACGACAAAGTATCTGGTTTTTATAAAGATTTTATAAAGGTAAAGCTTAACGGAAAATGGGGATTTATTGATAAAATAGGAAGAGAATTAACTCCAATTAAATATGACCGTTTAGGTAAGGTTGAAGATGGCTTGATAGAAGTAATAGTTGATTCTAAACAAGGCTTTATTGATAAAACAGGAAAAGAAGTAATAGCCCCTAGAGATAAACGTTCATATGGCTTTAGTGAGGGATTGGCAAGGTATGGAGATAATGGGAAATGTGGGTTCATTGATAAAACAAGAAAAATAGTGATAATCCCAAAATATGATACATATAGTCATGGTTTTTGTGAGGGGTTAGCAATGGTAAGATATAATGATAAGGTTGGTTTTATTGACAAAGCTGGAAAAGAAGTGATAGGATTTAAGTATGATGATGCTCATAATTTTCATGAAGGTTTAACGCATGCAAAACTTAATAGTAAATGGGGCGTTATTGACAAAACAGGGAAAGTATTAGTCGAGTTTAAATATGATGGTGTATTTATTTTTATACCTACTACAATTGCGGTTATAGAAATCAAAAATCTGGCACTAGTGCAAATTAATGGTAAATGTGGTTTGATTGATAGAAGAACAGGTAGAGAAATAACACCAGTTAAGTATGATAATATGGGTTCTACCTTTGTTTAGACTTTGGACATAATTTTGATATTTTTTATAAAAAGGCAGATTTTTCTTCTTACATTTAATTGATGAAAAAAAACAAAAAACAGAAAGAATC
>JAYVGJ010000303.1:0-2110 GCA_043772375.1 Raineyaceae bacterium
TAGGGGCTAAATTCATTTTTTATTTTTTTGGAGTTGTTAATTTTTTTTGTAAATTTAAGTCTAAATATTGGATTATACACTAACCTTGCGTAACTTCAGGTATTAACTCAAAATTCACAACTCAAAACTCACAACTCAAAAAATGGCTTATTATTTCCTAAATGAAGATTTGTACTTTCCGCCTGTGAGCCAAACCAACCGTGATGGTGTGCTTGCTATTGGGGGAGATTTATCTGTCCAAAGGTTACTTTTAGCCTATTATTCAGGGATTTTTCCTTGGTTTTCAGAAGGTGAGCCTATCATTTGGTGGTCGCCAGACCCTCGTTTTGTGCTTTATCCCAATGATTTGAAAGTGTCTAAAAGTATGAAACAAATCTTTAAAAAAAATGAATTTGAAGTTACTTTTGATAAAGATTTTTTGGCAGTTATCAGTAATTGTCAGCAAAAAAAGCGCAAAGGACAATATGGCACTTGGATAACGGCAGATATTATCACGGCTTACCATAATTTGCACAAAGAAGGCATTGCACACTCTGTAGAAGTTTGGAAAGATGGCAAACTTGTGGGCGGATTGTACGGAATAGCACTAGGAAACTGTTTTTTTGGAGAATCTATGTTTGCACACGTCAGCAATGCCTCAAAAGTTGGTTTTATTACTTTGGTGCAAAAACTTATTGAAAAAAATATACATCTTATTGATTGCCAGATACATACAGAACATTTAGAAAGCCTTGGTGGTGCTTTTATTTCACGCAAACAATTTATCAAAGAAATAGAAGAAAACACAAAAAATAATGATTTAAAGGGAAATTGGAGGGAAATTTTAGCTTAAAATCAGCATTTGTTAGTATTTGCTATCATTTAACCAACAAAATCACTAATTTTGCTGAAAAATAGTTGTGAGTAAAATACATCACATATCATATATCACATATCACACATCAAAAAAATGATTCTTTCAGGAAAAGAGATACAAAATAGGCTTGATAAAGATATTTTCATAACGCCCTATTCACCTGCACAACTCAACCCAAATAGCTATAATCTGCGTTTGCACGAAGATTTGCTTGTTTATGATGAAGCGGTTTTGGATATGAAAAAACCAAATAGTTATTCTCAAATCACTATTCCACCAGATGGAATTGTGTTAGAAACTGGCAAACTGTATCTAGGGCGCACTATTGAGCATACACGTACAGAGGCGTATGTACCTATGCTAGAGGGAAGGTCGTCTGTGGGTCGTTTGGGGCTTTTTATACACGTTACGGCAGGTTTTGGTGATGTTGGATTTTCTGGTTTCTGGACTTTGGAGATTTTTTGTGTGCAACCTATACGCATTTATGCAGGGGTTGAAATTTGTCAAATTTATTACCATAGCATTGAGGGTGAGTATGATAAGTACGAATCTTCTAAGTACAACAATAATAATAGTGTGCAACCTAGTTTGATGTATAAAGATTTTATCACCACATAGGCACATAGAAGACAGAAGACATAGAATACAAAAAATGTACTTTTGTCTTCTATGTCTTCTATGTGCCTATGTGGTAAAAAATACACCTATTTTTGTAAAAAATTTATGTTATAAAATTCCTTTCAAATATTTTTTTTGTTTTTTTTCAAAAAAATATAGAAAAATCAAAAATAAATATGTATGTTTGCTTTTGGGAAAGAATGGAATTAAAATAATAAAGATATGAAGCTGACTATCAAAGAAGTTATCAAACAAAATACAAAATCAATTTTAGCAAAGTTCGTGTTAAGCACTGCGTTTGTTATGTGTCTGAGCGCACAAGCAAACGGAATTACGTATTTTTTAAATGAAAATACTAAGTCTAACTTTGAAATTAAAAATGTAGTTTTTACACAAAATATTTATCAAAATGATGAAAATCCTATTACTGATAAACTTTTTGAAAATGAAAAAATTTCTATCTCTACGGCTTACCCCAATCCAGCAGTAGAAAATGTTTCGTTTGACTATAAACTCTCTGCACTTGCAGGAAATGCTAGGATTACTTTGAGTGATGTTTTTGGGAATAAAATTGGCTCTTATGAGCTTTCTCACGAGCAGACACGCCTACGTATTTCTGTACACGACCTTCCAGAA
>JAYVGJ010000304.1:0-2300 GCA_043772375.1 Raineyaceae bacterium
CGGCAAGGTTATTCTTGTGAAGTCAGGTGTTTCCACCTGACTTCAGGAAATAGCTTTTAAGACTTTGATAGAAACGAAATGTTGTATTTATTTTCTGAAAATCAATATTTAACAATATTTTTGAAGTCAGGTGGAAACACTTGACTTCACTAAAAAAATAACTGTATTCATTCATAACTCATAATTCATAATTCATAATTATTTAAAGCAGTTTTGCGTGGGTTTGTATCCAACGTGTGGGAAGTTCTCCTTGCGTGGCTATCAAATAATCATCATAAGTACAAGGAACAATCACATTATTTGTATCCACAAGACTTTCATCAATGGCTTCTTGCGAGTATTCCACCTCCATCCACCATTTGTTGCTAAGAAGATGCTTATAAAATCTGATTTCAAAAATGTTATCTCTCTGATTATCACCAATAGGAACAGTATATTTAGTAAAAGTATTGCTTTCAAAATCCAAATTTTTGTGTCTATTGCAAACGCCCTCAATGAAATACCAGACTGCAACGGCTAACACTTTTGCGGTTTTTTCGTTTTCGTCTTTGAGCGGATTATATTCATAAATACCAATAGAATTGGTCTGACTGCTAAGCCCTGCAAACCAAAAAAGCTGACAAATTTCTTCTCCTGTAAGTCCAAAAGGTTGCACATTGTCGCTTGCAGGCGCATCTTGCCCACGTATGGCGCAGATGTCTAGCGCAAGCATATCCGCCCCTCTGATGATAGGCTCAAGGTTTTCCAAATCTTCCCTGATTCTTCCGACACTATACATATCAAAATAAAGTCTTTCCAGAATTTCAATTCTTTTGGCAGCATTAAGGTAGGCTTGATGTGCTAGTTGGCTCATATTAAACAAATAATTTGGGCTATGTGCTATAATTCTCCGCAAATGATGTTTATTCATTCCTTCGTTTGGTTGCTCGTCCAAATCCAAAACAGCATCAATATTGACAACAGAAACAATGTTATTAAGGTGTTCAAAAGCTAAATATTGCCCCAGCATCAAATCATTTGTTCCTCCCAAAAACAGAGGAATAACTTTTTCTTTCAGTAGTTTTTCACTCACTTCTTTGATACGCAAATAAGTATCTTCCAAATCAATACCAGATTTGAGGTTACCCAAATCAACTATTTTATAGTCGGCAGCACTTTTTTTGAGTTGATAAAGCTGCCTGCGGATATGATGCGCAGCGTTGATGTCCATTGTTTTGTTGGCACTTCCCCTGATTTCGGTAAGTCCAATAATGGCAATATCCATTCCTTTCCATTTAGGAATTTTGTCAAAATGTATGTTAATATGATTTTTTAGGGCATCTTCTTTGTTGATGTCTGCAAAATCTTGCTGATTTAGTGGCGTAAAAAATAATGTAAAATTCAAAATAGTTATGAGTTGTGAGTTAGGAATTTATTTTAACACAAAAAGCACCTTTTATCAAAAGTGCTTTTTGCGTTTTTCTAAGTATTTTTTTAATAGTTAGATAAGGACATTACTAATTTGTTTTAATACATTATTACGAAGTTCCGTAAGTACGACTTACGGCTATTATTGTTAAACCCTTTCAGGGTTTTAATACAAATAATAAATACAATTTATCAATGTCCTTATCTAAGTAGTGCGCAATCAGTTGATTATCATTGTTTTGTATTTAACTCAAAATTCATAACTCACAACTCACAATTAAAAAAATTATTTCATTTCTTCTAATTCTTTTGCACTGATAATATGAATACCAAAAGAGCGTGAGCGCAATTTTGCGTCTGTATTATCTCCTTTTGCATTTTTGCGAGTAGCCACCACATCTTGTATGAAAATATAATCACCTAATTTGATTTTTGCTTTGGTGTTTGCTTCTGCCAAATCATTTTTTAACATGTCAAAAGAAGATTCATTTTTTCTAAAAATAACTTTATCACCTCTTTTTACGACCAAATCATAGGTAGAAAGCGTATAAACAGACTCGTTAGGGCTAGTTTTGGCAAAATGTGCATCAGCTTTAATAGCCATATTGACAACTAATTTTTGGAAACCTTCTGGTGTGATACTCATCATATTACCAGAAAGATACACAAGGTCTGAACTTGTTTTACCATCAACTTCATAAGTAGAAACCAATTCAGAGTTCGCTTCTGGCAAAACTTCAAATACTTTGCTTGTGATTGATTTGTTTTCGTACAATATTTCTAGTTTTATTTCTCCCTCACGGAAGGCATAAATCTCTATATAAGCACGTTCAGGCGAGATTTTACCAATCACTTCACCAAGACTTGCATCAACTTTGAAAGATAGGCGTTTG
>JAYVGJ010000305.1:0-1763 GCA_043772375.1 Raineyaceae bacterium
CATTCTTTCCAGTAGGAATATTATGTATTCCACGCCTACCCACGCTAAAAAAGCGCAGGCAAGGATTAAGGTTATTGTTATCATTTTAGAATAGGGTTAATTGTGGTATTTCGTAATTTGTCATCAGTATTTCCATACGTCTGTTTTTGAGGTTTTGCCTCTCTCCAATTTCAATAATATTTAATTTGTGGGATTTTGCAAGTTCCAAAATAATTGGATTATCAAATTCGGAAATAGCAAATCTTATTCCACTATTTACGCAGGCATCAAATAAGTCAATACTATCGTTTTCAGTCCAAACATTAGCATAATTACTCTCAGTTCCCAAATAAGGAGGGTCACAATAGCAAAAAGCACCTTCTTTACGCCTTTCCCGTATAACCCTAAAAAACTTATTGAAAGGCACGTTTAAGAATGTGCAATTTTTTAGCTTAGTCAAAGTTGGATCTAAATTATCTAGCAGTATTTGCTTAGCATTCTCTATGTAGATCAAAGTTTCGCCTTTGCCGTACAACGTAAAGTTAGATAGCATTAGAAACCTTAATGCCTTTTCTATTGCGCTTTTACCTTGATTTTTTCTCCAAAATTGCAGTAAGCTATTGTGTACTGGCATTATTTCTATTGCGTATTTCAGCTCGTCTGGGCGTTCCAGTAATAACCAAAACAAATTAGATACGTCCTCGTCTGCATCATTAAGTACATTGTACTGCGCAGCCGGTTTGTTAAAAAACATACCTCCTGCACCAAAAAACGGTTCTAACCACGTTGTATGGGCTGGAAAGTAAGGTATTACCTTTTGCGCTACTGCTGATTTATTCCCTAATCTTCTAAGCATTTTCGTACATTTGTTTAAGTTTGTTTTGCCAAAGATTAAGGTAGTAGTTGTACTTACCTAATTTTGCTCTCCAATTCATATTAAGAACTTTCTGCTCTTCTGTTTCCTGTTCTTTGCGTTTGCTCTATTTGTGGCAGTTCTGGGCGCAAGTCTGCAAGATATTCTATTGCAGTCATTCCGTAATATCCGTCTATTCCACACAGATTTATCTTTGCGCCTGCTTCATTAAGCACTTTCATCAAGCACACAAACTCCGCAGCGTTCATTTTGATTTTGCTTTTATGTCTGGCAAACTTTCCGTGATAAAGGGTTTTTGCTAAATCACCTACTATTTCCACGCTACCACACATCTTTTTTATTTCATATTTATGCTGATAAAAATCCCCAGTAGAAGGAAATTCTATTTTGTAGACTACTTCCTGCGTTTCTGCATCTATGACGACTCTTTTCCATTCCATATTTAAACTTCTTCTTTAAAAAATGCTATCAGATTGTAAATATTATTCAGTTGTAGGACGGCTATATCAATACCGCACTCTGCGACTTGTCTAGCATCTTTTTTATTCGTGGTGTAGTATGTAGATGCGTCTATTTTTGTGCAATACATCTTTTTTTTTCTCCTAGCACCGCCTAAGTGGTATATAACGTATTTTTTCATAGGGCGTGGATTAAACATTTAGATTTCTAAGAAACGCAAGCAAAATTTCTTTTTTAGCAAGAGATTTTTTATTTTTTGTGTCTTTATTTGATTTGTCGGTGGCTATTTTCTGCTATTTGCATTTGTGCTTGTTGCATCTTATTTACGAGTTCTTTCATACCGTTTTTGAGCGTTACGTCAAAACTTAGCCCAATTTTGGAATTTTTGTTGTTTTCCTTCACTATCTCCAATAATGGTACATCTTCCGCATTTAGGGCGTTTTTCATTATA
>JAYVGJ010000306.1:0-35339 GCA_043772375.1 Raineyaceae bacterium
ATGTTTTGCAACGCAAATATACACCTTTTGCAATAAAAGTGTGTCATAATATTCTGAATTTCAATTTATTATGACCACTTTCTTAACAACAAATTAAAAAGACCTTCAATTTTTTGACAAACTTGAAGGTCTAATATATGAAGTGTTTATAATTATTCTTTCACTAATCTTTTCAAAATCCTTCCTTTATTAGAAGTGATTTCTAATAAATAGATACCATTAGCCATATTCCCTAGTGAAATAGTGGTTTGATTAGCATTTCCGCTAGTGTTAGCAGTATTTATTTCAGAAGAAAAAACTTGTTTGCCTTGCGCATCATACACACGAGCCGTAGTTTTTCCTAAATTAAGCGTTCCAAAATCAACCAAAAACTTATCCTTACTTGGATTTGGAGAAACTTTTACTTGGCTAGAAAGTGCGTTATCAATACTAGTAACGACACTCAAAGTAGTGGCATCTTTTAGATTAGAATAAGGAGAAATCTCATCAGCAGAACTAATAGCCGTTATTTGGATATAATATTTCGTTTCTGGTTTTAGGTTTTGTACCAAAATAGAGGTATCACCCACTACTGCAAGACCCACATAACCAATAGCAAAAGAACCACCATCAAAACCGTTGCTTGTAGCCACATAAATACGGTATTTTACGGCTCTTGCCACAGGCTCCCATCTTGCCCTAAACGAGCTAGAACTTATTTGCATAGGATTAAGTTGAATAGGTGCGGCAATTATAGGCACAATGCCAAAAGTATAAGTTTGTGAAATATCACAACCATTTGTGCGGGTAGCAGTTATTGTAATGCTTGTAGGCGTAGAAAGTGTTGTACCTATTCCTGAAAGTATGCCACTACTACTTAGAGAAAAGCCCGCAGGTAATGTTCCTGTAGTTACTGCGTAAGTAAATGTACCAGAAGTTCCACCGCCAGTTGCTATAAGTTGTTGTGAGTAGGTCGCATTGATAACTGAACTAGGGATAGTAGGAGTAAGAGTCATAGGAGAACAATTAATAACAAAATTCATTGTAACTGTTCCAAAACAACCCGCAGAAGGTCCTACTGCAATACGTGCTCTTACGGTAATAGCCCCCGCAGGTCTAGTAGTTGGCGTACCAGTAAGTCTTCCAGCATTTGCGCCAGTAGCTGTTAGAGTCATACCATTAGGCAAAGTGCCAGCAACAACAGAGTAGGTATAAGTGGCACCAGCTATACCAGTAGCTGCAAAAGTTATAGGAGGATATAATGTGCCTATTGTTCCAGCAGGCACACTTGTAGGTGTTACTGTGATGGCAGCGCAAGGTATAGACGTAACTGTAATGCTATAATTTTTGAAAGAACTACAACCAGTTGCGTCTGTTACTTTGATAGTAAAAGTTGGAGGGGTGATACTTGTTGCAGTTGGTGTACCAGAAATAACGCCAGTAGCAGTATTAAAAGTAAGTCCAGCAGGAATAACACCCGCAGAAACGCTATAAACATAAGGTGCAGTTCCACCAGTTGCAGCTATTGTTTGATTGTATGTCGTTGTCAAATCTCCACTTGGAAGCGCAGCAGGTGCAAAAACAACATTGGCACAAGGAAAACTTACAGATAAATCATCAAAAATCATTGTATCAAAAAATCCTGGAGTAGAGCCACATCTTAAAGCTACGTGATATGTTCCTGTTGAAGGTACTGTGAAAGTGCCTCTAAGTTCTTGGTAAGCAGTATTATTAGGAGAAGTTACCGTTGCACCTGCAATAGCTACAAGTCCCACGGGAGTTTGGGTTGTGCCTACCCACGCATCTAAGGCACTCCACGCACCAAAACCATCAGTATTATACCAAACAGAAAAAGTATAAGTGCTACCTGCGGTAAGTGCAAGCGCAGCAGAATAAAAATAATCTCCTGTTGGGGCAATATTCCCAAAACCAGATTCAAAACCACCAAATTTTGTGCCAGTGCGTGCTGTAAATGAAGAAAATGGAATAGGTGCGGCGTAAGTATGTACCGCATCTATATCACTTCTTGAAGTGCAATTAGGTAGTTCTTGGTCTGCCACAATGGTTTCAAAACTTTCTTCATAAGGAAAAGAAGCAATAGACGTACATAAAGTATTAAAATTTCTACTTGCAGAAAAAGAGCTTAAATTACCTACTCCTGCACATACAGTTTGTACTTGAAACTCATAAGTAGAAGATGGCAAAAGCCCTGCAATATTAACAGAAGTACCAACTATAACAGGATTTCCTGCAAAAGCCGTAAAAGTAGGCGCACCAAAAAGGCGGTATTGCACATTATAACCACCTACTGCGCTAGGGTTAGCACTCCAATTAAGTGTGGCAGTTGTGGTTGTGATAGCTGTAGCAGTCAGACCTCCCACGCCAATACAAGAGGCAAGTGACCAAGTGTAAGTTTGTCCAGAAGCAGGAAAAACGGTAGCAGTAATGCTACATATAGCCGCATTAGTAGTGCCTGCAGTAGTAGCAGACCAATTAGTAGCAGTAGCACGGTTATTATAATCAGTAGCAGAAGAACCTCTCAAACCTACTTGAACATCAGTAGATGTACCCGCAAAAGTGCCATAAACAATATTTATTATGTTAGTAGTTTCACTTAGTCTTATCTGAAAGTTATAGGGCGTTCCTGTTCCAGCAAAAAGTCTATAGTTTTTCCATTGTACTACTAATGTTCTATTGGGTGCTGTGCCAAGTGTGGTATAAGAAAGTTCGCCTGTACCTACGCCACCTTGCAAATCAACGCTAAAAGCTGAAATAACATTGGTATTAGTAGCAAAAGCATCACCAATAACCTCATAAGATTGTTGTACAGCAGTTGCAGAAGAGGTAGCTAGTGTCATAAAACCGTTAGAAGTGACTGCAAAATGGCTCATTGTTGCCCCAGAAAAAGAAAACGGAAAGGGTAATACAAGCCCATCAAATTCGTCATCATCTTGTGTAACAGTTCCTAGCACCGTTCCGCCTGTAATGGGTGTATAAGTGCCAGCGGAGCTAGCAAAGTTATAGTTGGTAGCCACTTGCGCCTGCAAATGTACCAATGTCGTGAGCGTGATGAGCATCATAAGCAAAAATGGCTTAGTGCATTGTATTAGTTTTTTCATTGTGAATAAAGTTTAGTAAGTATCTGGTAAATAACTGTCAATAAGAATGATTTTAAAAACGTGAATATAGTCTTTTAGAATTGGTAAAGCAAATATTTAATATAAACTTTGAAAATCAAACTAAAAACATTGTTTTTCAAACAAAGAACGCTACTTTTGTGTATTATTCGTTGTTTGTTGTTGATTTATTGTATTTATTCACAACTCACAACTCGCAACTCACAACTAAAAAACAATGATTGCAATTATTGGCGGTGGCATTTCTGGGCTTAGTTTGGCTTATTTCTTACAAAAAGCTAACAAACCTTACATTTTATTAGAAGAAAAAAACACTTTTAATGGAAGTATTTTATCTATAAAAGAAGAAAAAAATCTTTTTGAAATGGGCGCAAACTCCCTTTTGGTAGATAATTTTATGAGTGATTTTTTAGAAGAATTAGGACTTAAAAACGAAATAATAGAAGCTAACAACGTCAGCAAAAATAGGTACATCTACAAAAATAAAAAAATAAATGTATTACCTAGCTCACCCACAGACCTAATTACGAATACTTTTTTTAGTTTTTATGCTAAATCTCGTATTTTTAATGAAACATTTATCAAATCAAAAACTACACCAAATGAAACTTTATCAGCGTTTTTTGAACGCCGTTTTTGTAAAGAAATTGTAGATTATGGGCTTTCTCCGTTTGTGTCGGGCATTTATGCAGGAAATCCTGATGAATTATTGGTAAGGCTTACATTTCCTGCGCTTGTGAAGATGGAAACAGAATTTGGCTCAATTATTAAAGGATTTTCTAAAATGAGTAAAACTAATAATGCAAGTGCAAGAAAAAAAACAATTTCTTTCAAAAATGGTATTCAAACGCTTACAAACGCTATTTCGGAGAAGATTTTACACAAAAAAAATAATTTTAAAGTAAGTAATCTCTCAAATAATCAAGAAAATAATCAACAAGAAAATCAAAAATTCATTATCCATTCTATTGATAATCAAGGAAATACACAAATAATTGAGGCTGATAAAATAGTGCTTGCAATGCCTGCGTATGCGAGTGATTTTTTGGCTGATTTGTTGCCCGACTTTCATAAAAGCCTGCAAAATATCAATTATGCGCCTATGGCAGTGGTGCATACCACCTACAAACGGGCGCAGGTAGGAGATAAATTAAATGGTTTTGGGGTGCTTAATCCACGTGTGGAAGGGCTTTTTGCGCTTGGGAGCGTCTGGAATTCTGCTATTTTTGTGGGTCGTGTGCCTGCTGATGAGGTTTTGCTCACTACCTTTGTAGGCGGCACAACTGGCAAAGCTAATTTTGCACTTTCTGATGAAATTATTTTAGAAAAAATCACCAAAGAAAACGCCCAAATATATAAAATAAATGGCTCTGCTACTTCCAAACGTATTTTCCGCTGGGAAAAAGCATTGCCACAATACGACAAAAATATACTGGAAGCATTAGAAATAAGCAACAAGCTAGAAAATGATAATATTTTCGTATGTTCTAATTGGAAAGGGGGCGTTTCTATTGCGGATTGCGTTTTGAAAGGCAAAGAATTAGCAGAAAAATTGTAGCAGAAATTTTAGTCAAAAGGAACAAATAAAGCATTTAGGCGGTTTTATTGGGTGTAGAGCAAATTGTATTTTGTAGGGTGCGACCCTTGTGGTCGCCCAAACTTGCGAAAGCAACACGACAAAAAATGCAACTTAAAGCACAAAATTAAGTTTTAAAGCTATTCAAACAGGGCGACCACAAGGGTCGCACCCTACATTTTCAAACTTGTCCTACATTTGTTTTTATACCTAAGAAATTATTTGAAAAATTTTTATGACAAAAAAAAGAGTAGTTGTAGGGCTTTCTGGTGGTGTTGATTCTAGCGTGGCGGCTTATTTGCTGGTGCAACAAGGCTATGAAGTGATAGGAATGTTTATGAAAAATTGGCACGACGAAACAGTTGTCATCAACAACGAATGTCCTTGGGTGGAAGATAGCAATGATGCGCTTATTGTTGCTGAAAAATTGGGTATTCCCTTTAAAAACATTGATTTGAGTGTGGAATACAAGCAACGTATTGTGGATTATATGTTTGCTGAATATGAAAATGGGCGCACGCCAAACCCAGATATCTTGTGCAATAGAGAAATAAAATTTGATGTTTTTTTGAAGGCTGCCAAGCAATTAGGGGCTGATTTTGTCGCTACTGGGCATTATTGTAGGAAAGATGTTATTCCAAAAGGGGACAAAAACAGTAAAGACGTTTTTAGGTTGCTTGCAGGAAAAGACCCCAACAAAGACCAAAGTTATTTTTTGTGCCAACTCACGCAAGAGCAGCTTTCTATGGCACTTTTTCCTATTGGAGATATGCTAAAACCGCAAGTACGTGAAATTGCAAAACTAGCCGACCTTATCACCGCAGATAAAAAAGACTCACAAGGTTTGTGTTTTGTAGGGAAAATCCGTTTGCCAGACTTTTTGCAGCAACAACTCAAAGCAAAAACAGGAAAAATCATTGAAATTTTAGAGAATAACGCACTTTTTTCTGAAATAAAATCAGAAAATCAGCAAGATAATCAGCAAGATTTTTCTTTTAATGAAAATCTATCAATAGAAAAATTAGAGGAAATTACGAAGACTTTTGTTTTTTCTGAAAAAGATGGAAAAGTAGTTGGAGAGCATCAAGGAGCGCATTTTTATACCAATGGACAACGTAAAGGTTTGCAAGTTGGCGGGAAGCCTAAGCCGCTTTTTGTGGTTGCTACTGACGTGGTGGAAAATATTGTTTACACAGGACAGGGGCAAAATCACCCTGCACTCAACAGAAAAGGGCTTTTTGTCAAAAATACGGAAATCCATTGGATTAGAGAAGATTTGACAATGAAAATCAATGAAAATAGGACATATCAAGCACGCATCAGGTACAGGCAACCACTCGTGCAGGCGCATTTGTATAGGCGTGAGCAGGGGCTTTTTGTGGTATTTGAGGAGTTTCAGCAAGGCATTGCAGCAGGGCAATTTGTGGCTTGGTATGACGGAGATGAGCTTATTGGCTCTGGGGTTATCAATTAAAAAAAGTAATTTTAGAGTTTAGTTTCTTTTATTATTATTTTGTTTATATTTGTGAGAATTAACTTAACAAATCATCTAAAAGTATATTCAAATGACTATCACACTCAAAACAGATATTGCTAAAGATTTAGAGTTAATTTTGGCACTTGCACAAAGACTACATTTAGAAATAGTAGAAATTGATGAGGACAAGGAAGAAAATGACTTTTTTTATAAATTAGGTATGCAAAATTTTGCTACTGCTTACGAAGATGATGAGCCTGAATATACATTAGCAGACTTAAAAGAAGTAAATCCTTATTTTAAGCAAGCAATATAACCTTAATAAAGTAACTTAACAAACAATCTAAAAACAACTAAATTATGGCTAATAAGCTTTATGAATTGCTTGCAGTTGAGCAAGACCGCAAAAATAAGTCTAATCTTTCTATTGGAGAGGCAAAAAAAACTTTCACCAAAAATGACCCTTATTTTGATGGTATGGTGAAAAAATATGTGTCTTTGGAAGAAGATAATGAGCAAATTCCTGATGAAACAAAGGAAATGGTGAAGACTGTAAAACAACAATTAGAAGAAGTTTTGGAAGATGCCGTTACTGCTATTGATGCCACTATTTCAAAAGAAGAAACCAATGCTTCTGGTGCTGCAAAAGCAGAACTAATTGTAGGAGAAACCAACTTTGGGATGTTTTCTGCCACTTCTTTGCTCGCTTTGGAGTCGCAGGTAAGTAAGATTTTGGATTTATATCAAGCCATTCCAACGCTAGAATCTACCAAAAAATGGAATTTTGATAAGCAAACAAACACCTACAAAACAGAAGAGGAAGTGAAATTTAGGAGTATCAAGCGTCCAAAAGTGATTGTTAAATACGAAGCAACCGACAAACACCCAGCGCAAACAGAACTTTTGAGCCTAGATTTTCAAGTGGGGAAATATGTAACGACTTATTCGTCTGGGAAACTTGCTATTTCGCAAAAAATGGATATGATAAAACGCTTAGAAAAACTCATTGAAAACATCAAAATAGCACGTTCTAAGGCTAATAACGTGGAAGTTGGCAACGTGAAATTGGGTCAGAGAATTTTTGATTTTATCCACAAAGACGTTATTTAAGGTACGAAGTTTGAAGTACGAAATACGAATTTTTACACGTTTTTAAAGTTCAGTTTGAGGCTTCAAACTGAACTTTTTATTTACAAAAATAACTCATAATTCACAACTCATAACTTAAAATGATTTTTTTAGAAATATTTTTTGGTATTTTCTTTCTGGTAAATATTATTTTTTTATTGAAAATTGTATTTATTCAAGACAATACTATTTTTAAAAAGTCGTGTGTGGAAACACAAACAAAAGCAAATTATCTCCCAAAAATCAGTCCCAAAATTAGTATTCTGGTGGCAGCACGCAACGAAGAAAAAAATATTTTGCGTTGCCTAAAATCTCTCCAAAACCTTGATTATCCAAAAGAAAAATTACAGATTTTAATTGGAAATGATGCCTCTGATGATAATACAAAGCAAATTATTGAAGATTTTATTAAAGAAAATATTCCAAAAAATAATGGCAATAATCATTTTGAACTCGTCAATATCACCCAAAACATTGCTGACTTAAAAGGAAAAACAAATGTTTTGGCGCAACTTGCACACCACGCAACTGGTGAGTATTTTTTCTTTACAGATGCGGATATTTCTGTTCCGCCTGCGTGGATAAACGGAATGCTTAGCATCTTGCCAAAAGCTTTAGAATCAGACGAAAATAATGCTGAAAACAATGCTCAAAGCAAAAAAATAGGTATTATCACGGGTTTTACTTTAATAGAAGGAGAGAATATTTTTCATCATTTGCAAAGTTTGGATTGGTCGTTGGCACTTGGAATGGTGCGAGCTTTTGGTACGTTTAATCTGCCTGTGACGGCAATGGGCAATAATATGGCGGTTAGCCGTGAGGCTTATGAGGCTTGTGGTGGGTATGAAAAAATTGGTTTTAGTTTGGTAGAAGATTTTGCGCTTTTTAGGGCAATTATTGATAAAGGTTTTGGTTTCAAAAACCTTATTTCTAAGCAAATAACTGCATTTTCTATGCCTATTTTGTCGTTTAAAAAACTTTTGGAACAACGCAAACGCTGGCTTTTTGGTGTATTGCAAGTGCCTATTTATATGTTTTTGCTGCTGTCTTTGCAAGGTTTATTTTTCCCTTTGATAGCAGTTTTTATGCTTTTTGAGCCACAAGAAGCTATTTTTATCTTAATGAGCAAAATAATTATTCAAGCAATTTTTATTTATACAATCCTCAAAAAAGCAGGCAATACAATCTCTGCAAAATACCTGATTTTCTATGAATTTTATGTTGCTTTTACGTCAGTTTTACTTGTTTTTTATTGGATTATTCCAAGAAAAACAGAATGGAAAGGAAGGTTTTATTAGGTATTATTTTGAAATTGTAGAGATAAGGCGTTGCCTTATCTAACGACAAAAATAACCAACAAACATTACATTTCAGCTAGTTTTGGGTGCATTTTTGTACTGTTGAACCCTAGTTTTTTTGCATTTTGTATGTCTGTTTTTATTGCCTTCTTTTTCTTTTTGAGATAAAAGCGCATTAAACCACGCTGATAATGATAATTTGCATTTTTAGGAGAAATATTTATTAAAATAGTATAGTTTTCCTCTGCTACTTTGTAGTTTTTCATTAAAACCAAAATATCTGCTTTTTGTGCTAATAAAAACTCATTTGGAGCATTGACGGCATTATTTGGTGTGTTTTCTTTGTCTAAATCAATGATTTTATTGATGTCTTTGAGTGCTTCTGGATATTTTTTTGAGATAAGAAAATAATTTAGGCGTTCTTCCACAAATTTACTTTCTGTATTATCCAACTCAATAGCCTTAGAAATGCTTAAAATAGCATTTTGAGGTTGCTTTAGCTCGTTGTAGCAAAAGGCTTTCAGGCTATATTCTTCTGCTAGAACCTCCATTAAGATAGCTTTTTCATCTTCATTTTTGGCATTATTTTCTATAAAATTTTGGCTCAAAACTTTACTTTCAATATCTTCCAAATCATTTATAACTCCTTGAAAATCAGCTAATAGAAACTTTGCCTGCGCTCTTTTCCTTAAAACATCTACATTACGAGGCGTACCAAAATGCGCACTAGAAAGCACTTTATCAAAATCCGTAATGGCGTTGCGGTAGTCTGCTTTATCAAAATAACAATTAGCTCTACCCCAATAAAGTGCCATTTCTAGCGGGAAACGCAAAATAATATCATCATAATACCTAATAGCCACGTCCAAATTTCCTAATAAATGATGACTTTCCGCCAAATAATTAAACAAAACAGGCTGATTAAAATTATATTTCAATGATTTTTCAAAGTAAAAATTAGCACTATCATACTTTTCAGCCCTAAAACGTATCACGCCCTTATACAAATACGCCTCAAAATTAGCGGTATCTAGGCGCAAAGTTTTAGAAAAATCAGTGTCTGCTTTTTCCAAATTATTGAGGTTAAAATGTGCGTTTCCACGCTTAAAATACGCTTCTTCATTTGTGGTGTCTGCTTTTATGTATTTGTCAAAAAGTTTTATTGCTTCTTTAAAATTTTGGACATAAAGTTCTGCATCAGCTTCCTCAAAAACTTGTTTTTTATTGATAATTTTGGTGTTTTTAGTGTTTTTTTGCGCAAAAATTTCAGAAGAAAAAGTTACTAAAAGCACAAAAAAAACAGAAAAATGAAAGCTATAAGATTTATAAAATGTATTGTTTTTCATAAAATAGTGGTTATTTAATTTATGTTTAAATTTCGGTGTGGCAAGGTAGAAAAAAGTAAGAATTATCTTACATTTACAACACAAAAAAAGTGCTAGATTTTTGCAAAATTAAAAGAAGACTTCACTTATGGTGAAGTCTTCTTTTGTTTAATTCCCAATGTATTTTTTGCTTATTACATTACATTTTTATTAAATATTCTTAGCATTAAAACCTAATCAAAATGCTTTTTTACATAGCCTTCGTGATTGGCTTTTTTTAATTTTTCTGCAAAAGCATCTGCTTCCGCTTTATCATAATATTCGCCTACAAGCACCCTAAACACTTTTTTTCCGTCACTCCAACCTACTTGTATGTATGTGTCTTCAAATTTTTCTTTGGCAAGTGCTTTACACAAATCCCTTGCGTTACCCACGTCCCCGTATGAGCCAACCTGCACGCCATAGCCACGAGGCTCTTTTTTCGTCCCCCACGAGCTATAAGAATTGCCTGTCAGGTAGTTATCATCATCACTTTGATTAGCAATTTTGTCTTTTAAAGTATCTTTGGGCACTAAAACATTTGGCTTATCTTTATCTTTATCTTTTGGTTTGATAGGTTCTGCTACTTTACCATTTTCTACTACTTCCACACGCACACGTGCCGTACCAGAAAGCACCATTCCAATCTGTGAGGCAGCATTACGAGAAAGGTCTATGAGCCTATTATGCGCATACGGACCTCTGTCATTGACACGCACCAAAACGGATTTATTGTTGTTAAGGTTAGTAACTTTTATCATTGTGCCAAAACGGAGCGTTCTGTGTGCAGCAGTCATTTTGTTGTTATCAAAAATCTCGCCACTAGCTGTTTTCCTTCCATTGAATTGGTCAGCATAATAAGATGCCATTCCAGTTGCATTTTGAGCATTTAAGGGCGTATTTTTAATCAAAAAATAAGAAAAAAGAAACAAAAGCAGATATATTTTTTTCATTGGAAAATTCATTGAAATTGATGTAAATTGGTGTAAACTGATGTTTAACGCTGATTTGGTAGCTCGTTTAAGTTGTATTTCACTACTCACTATTAAATAGCGTGCCAAAAATACAATTATTCTGTTATTTTTCCTAAAATAATTGTAGCTGCCACAAAAAAAGCCCCTCCAGAGAGAAATAAAAGCCATTCTCGCAAAGGCATTTTTAATATTTTCACAAAAATAAAACAAAAAAGTAATAAAACTGCAATAATAAGCAATTGCCCTATTTCAAGTCCTGCGTTAAACGCCAACAAAGGCACAAAAAGCGTTTTACTTTCCAAAAGCAAACTTCTCAAAAAATTAGAAAAACCCAAACCGTGGATTAGTCCAAAAAATAAAGCTAAAAAGTAGCGCAAACGTGCATTAACCACCCCCAGCCCTAGCAAGGTGCTAGCCTTTTGAAGGAGGGGAGTTTTGTCCCCCTCTTGTTTAGGAAGGGTTAGGGGTGGTTTTTGTTGCTTGTCAAAATAATTAAAAACTGCTGTTATCATAATGGTTATAGGAATAAGCATTTCTATAAAATCAGCATTTATTTTGATGATATTAAGTGTTGCGAGTACTAGCGTGAGAGAATGACCAAGCGTAAAAGCCGTTACTAAAACAAGCAATTTTTTATAATCTCTTGGCTCATAGGCAGCGCAAAGCACCAAAACGAATAAAATATGGTCGTAGCCTTTGACATCAATAATATGATGAAAACCAACATCTAAATATGCTAAAAATTGTTCCATATTTTGTTATAAAAAAACAGCATATAGCAAAAATTGTGCCTAAAAATCTATAAACTTAAAAAAAATATAAAAAAATAGTCTAAAAAGTTTTTTTTATCCAAAAATTACCTAAATTAGCGTTTGAAATACAAACTATCTATCCAAAATCTGTTATATTTTTATCATAATTCCTATGCAAAAGCTATCAATTCACCAATCTTTACAACAAAAACTCTCGCCACAACAAATACAATTCATTAAACTTCTGCAAATCCCCACCGCAGAACTTAACACTCGTATTCAGGAAGAATTAGAAGAAAATCCTGTTTTAGAAGAAGGAAAAGAAGAAAAAGACGAGAAAGAGAAAGATGATGATGACAATTCTAATGATGATAATACTGATGATAGTTATGAAGATGACTATGATTATGACGGAAATAGTAACCAAGATATCAATGTAGGAGAATATTTGCAAGATGATAGTGGCTATAAAATGCAAGGAGATGGCAACAATGGGCAAGATGAAGACGACAAAGAAATGCCTGTTGCTATGTATGAAGATTTGATTGATTCACTAGAAATGCAGTTGGGCTTTGTAAAACTTGAGCCAAAAGAAGAAATAATAGCCAAACAACTTATTGGAAGTATTGATGAAGATGGATATATTCGTAGAGATTTAGCCTTGATTATCAATGATTTAGCTTTTGCGCAAAACCTTGAAATTAGTCTAAAAGAAATTGAAAAGGTACTGCATAAAATCCAAAAATTTGAGCCTGCAGGCATTGCAGCACGTACATTACAAGAGTGTCTGCTGTTGCAACTAGAAAGAAAACACATTGAAGATGCCCACACAGACGAGGAACACAAAGAGATAAATATAGCAATAGACATCATTGAGCATCATTTTGTTGAATTTAGCAAGAAACATTATGACAAAATTGAGAAAAGATTAAATATTGATAGTGAGCATCTCAAAAAAGTCATCAAAATGATTACGCACCTCAACCCAAAGCCTGGCGACACTTCTGGTGGCAATTACTCTGGTACTCAATACATTATCCCTGATTTTATTTTGACCAAAAACGGTACAAAATTAGAACTCTCTCTTAATTCTCGTAATGCGCCAGAACTCAAAATCAGCCGTGCTTATGCGGAAATGCTTGATACTTACGACAAAAGCGACAAAAAAGACAAGGTCGTAAAAGATACGGTGTCGTTTGTCAAGCAGAAACTAGATGCCGCCAAATGGTTTATTGATGCCATCAAACAACGCCAAAATACGCTTATGAAGACAATGGAAGCTATTTTGAAGTTTCAATATGAGTTTTTTTTGCACGAAGATGAAAATAAATTTAAGCCAATGATACTCAAAGATATTGCGGAGCGCATTGATATGGATATTTCTACTGTTTCTCGTGTGGCAAATAGTAAGAGTATTCAAACAGAATTTGGTATGTTTCCGCTTAAATATTTCTTTTCTGAAGGTATTTCAACGGATTCTGGAGAAGATGCCAGCAGCAGAGAAGTAAAAGCACATTTGAAGGCATTTGTGGATAATGAAAACAAGAAAAAACCGCTTTCAGATGACAGATTGGAAGAAATGCTCAATGAAGAAGGCTACCAAATTGCCCGCCGTACAGTTGCCAAATACAGAGAACAATTAGGGATTTCTGTGGCAAGGTTAAGAAAAGAATTGTAAATAATTTAAAAAACGCTAAACGCTTGGAAAATTTGAAACTCTCTCAGCGTTATTTCCGTTAAAACTAGAAACTAAATTTTTATTTTAAACTTGTTATGTCTAAATTAAATAAATTTTCTCTGATTTTCTTTCTATTTTTGTTCTTCTTTTTTTCTGTTAAAAGTGCCTTTGCACAACAAGAAATAGATATTTTGGAGAAAAAACTCAAAAATGCGACAGGCAGAGAAGAAATAGAAATCCTGCTTACACTAGCAGACGAGTACCTTATTCAGCACAAAGAACTCAAAGTAGCGTTTTCTTATGGTATAAAAGCACTTCAAAAGGCGCAAAACCTTAAATATCCTTTTGAAGGAATGAAAGCTAAAAATATTTTAGGAAATTGTCATTTGGAAAAAGGAGAACAAGGCGACATAGAAAAAGCCTTTGAATACTATAAAAATGCACTTTCAACGCTAAGAAAAAACTCACAAGAAGAGGAAAGAGAAGAAGCACGCTCTCTTAATGGGCTTGCTAATGTGTATTATTTGTGGGGATATTATAAAGAAGCTCTTGCCAGCACAGAAAAGGCACTTTCTTTAAGAAAAAAATACACAGACGAGCGTGGAATGGCGCAATCTTACAACACGCTTGGGCAAATTGCAGACGCTGCGGGTGATTATAAAAATGCCATTCAATACTATTCTAAGGCACTTAATTTGTATGAAAAACTCCGCAGACAACGAGATATTGCAGGCGTGCTAGACAACCTTGCATCTGCTATCAAAGTGCAAGCGCAAATAGAAGGAAAAACTGATTTTATGCAGGTTTTGCAGTATTATAACCGTTCTTTGGAAATTAGTAGCCAACTCAAAGATAGTAAAGGAATTGCACGTACTTTTAATAATTTGGGTATTATTGCAGCCAATGAAAAACGCTACAAAAAAGCCTTAGAATACTACGAGGAGGCAATTAGGTACAGTGAAGAAAATGAAAATTTGCAAGGTTTGCCTACTACTTTTAATAATATTGCAGCCGTTTATTACAACCAAGAAGATTATACAAATGCTTTGAAATATTATGAAAAAGCAGCTGATATTGCCAATAATATTGGTGCTAAATATGATTTGCAAGAAACATTTTTGAAAATGTCTACACTTTTTGCAAAACAGCAAAAATTTGAAGATGCCTACGAAATGTTGCGTCTAAGCAACGTAAATAGAGATAAAATAGCCAATGAAGATAATATTAAGCGTATTAGTTCGTATGAAATGACCCAAAAACAAGCTGAAATAGACGCTTTGCGTACGGAAAAACAACTAGAAGCAAAGGCATTCAATGCTTATGCCTTGATGCTTGCTGTGGTTGCCGCTTTTATATTGATTATTATCCTTGTTTTATATAGAAAAAACACTATTATTACAGAATTGAATGAAGAACTTAAGAAAAAGTAAATTCAATTACGAATTACGGAAGATTGTTTTTTTGTCGTAATTGATAATTCGTAATTCGTAATTGAATAAAATTATTTCATCAAACTACCTAAATCAAAGCCAGGAATATTCGGCATAAGCCCTTCTGTAGCTTTTTTCATAAAGTCGCCAGATTTTTCTTCCACGTTATTAAGTGCTTTATTGACCGCTGCTACTACCAAATCTTGTAGCATTTCTTTGTCTTCCAATTTCATCAAAGAATCATCAATATCTATCTTTAAAACTTGTTTTTTGCCATTTACAGTAGCTTTTACAAGCCCTGCACCCGCTTCTCCTTCTGCTAAAATGCTTGTAAGATTTTCTTGTGCTTCTTTCATTTTGGACTGCATTTCTTTCACTTTGCCCATCATATTGAATAAATCCATAAAATTAGTGTTGAGTTATATAATTGTGAATTTTTAATTTTGAATGAATACAAAAAATTGTATTTTAGAATGTAAAGTTACAAAAATACTACATAAATTGCGCATAAAAATAACTTTTTAATGCTTTTTTTAGGAATTTTTGCGTAATTTTACGGTCAAATTTTGAAAAGAGTTTTCTTGAGGTCAGGTGGAAACACCTGACCTCACAAGAAGTTTTGGAAAGTTTCACATATATCACACAACACGAATGCACCTACGTATAGGCACACGAGGCAGTAAATTGGCACTTTGGCAGGCTGATTTTGTTGCACAGCAACTTTTGAAGGAAAAAGTAACATCAGAAATTGTCATTATAGAAACAAAAGGAGATATTATTTTAGACAAATCATTGTCCAAAATAGGTAGTAAAGGCATTTTTACGGAGGAATTGGAACAACAACTCCGCACCAACGACATTGATATTGCCGTTCATAGCGCAAAAGATTTGTCTTCCGAAATAGTGGAAGATTTGGCTATTATTGCTTTTATGGAGCGGGAAATGGCAAATGACGTGCTTATTAGCCTAAATCCTACTATTAGTTTAGATAAAAATCCAGAAATAACTGTTGGAACATCTTCTACAAGGCGTTTGGCAACACTTAGGCACTTTTATCCACACATAAAAACTGTGGAAATGCGTGGCAATTTGCAGACACGTATGGAGAAACTTAAAAATAATACTGGTGAAAGTCGTTGTGATGCTATAATACTCGCATACGCTGGCGTAAACAGAATGAATTATAATGATTTTATTGTGCAAATGCTTGATTTAGAGCAGTTTACGCCAGCAGTTGGGCAAGGAAGTGTGGCTATACAAGTTGCTAAAAATATCCCTCTAAGAAAACGAAATTTGCTTGCAAATACACTTAATCATCAGCCTACAAACATCTGTATTGCAGTAGAAAGGGCTTTTTTGCGTACTTTACAAGGTGGTTGTAGCGTTCCTGTTTTTGGATATTGTGAGATTTTGGATAATCAGTTACATTTTACAGGTGGAATTATTAGCCTTGATGGGCAAAAAATTATCAAAAAAACACAAACCAATTCGTTTAATAATGCTCAAAAACTTGGTATAGACGTAGCTAATGTACTTTTGGCAGAAGGGGCAGGAGAGATTTTGAGAGAAATAAAAATGGGCTTTTGAGGTACGAGGTTTGAAGTACGAAGTACGAAAATTTGAACAATAAAGTATTCAAAAATATTTTAGATAATAATTTTTCTTATTTAGGAGTATTTATTATCTTTGCATTCTCAAATTTAATATTCAAATTTAATATTCAAATTTAATTTTAAATTTGTTTCAAATATTTATTTCAATTCTAAAATCATAATAAAATGAGTGTATTAGCAGTAACAGATGCAGATTTTTCAGACAAAATAGCTGGAAGCAAGCAAGTTGTCGTAAAATATTATGCGGATTGGTGCGGAAGTTGTAAACTTTTTGCCCCCAAATACAAACGCCTTTCAGCTGATGAGCGTTTTGAAAACATTACTTTTTTGGAGGTAAATGCAGAAGAAAATCCTGATTCTCGTAAGGCGGCAGGCGTGAATAATTTGCCTTCTTTTGCTATTTTTAAAGATGGTTTGCACGTAGAAACCATTTCTACAAGCAAAGAAGAACCTTTTGTAGAGCTTTTAGAAAAATTGTAATTGAATTGTGAGTTTTAAATTGTAAGCTGTGAGTCAAGTACAATAGAGTTTTTATAATTTGATTATCAAGTATTTAGCAATAAATAATCACCAAAAACCACCCCCAACCCCTCCTTAGGAAGGAGGGGAGCTTTGTCCCCCTCCTTTTCAAGGAGGGGTTAGGGGCAGTAATGTTAATTTCTGATTAATATTGTTCTCCAAGTGGAAATAATACATTACTCTATGTTCCGTAGGTACGACCTACGGCTATTAATATTAAACCCTTTCAGGGTTTTAATACAATAAATAAAATATTAACCATTTTTTAAAATCAGAAATTAACATTACTGGGTAGTAACACCGTTTGGTTGGTGCAAAATGGCATTTTGATTATTTCTGTGTTTTTCCGTTGCTATCATTATATTTCAGAATATGGACTTGCTTACAAGAGAATTGGCGTAATTTTGTTTTTGATTTTGACTATTATTGGCTTGATTACGTTTTATAGCAAGATAAAAGACAAAAAATCAGCTTATTATCTGCTTCGTGTGAACAGTTTGGCGGCTTATGTGATGCTTATTGCTATGAGTTTCGTAAATTGGGGTAACCTCATTGTGGGAGAAAACCTAAAACACGCTAACTGGAACGAGTCTGGGGATATTGATTTCACTACAAGCCGTTCTGATAGCACTTTGCCTATTTTGTATGAAAATGAGAAAAAAATAAACCTCAAATCAGCACAAACAAATTTCAATCATAAAGAATATTTGGATAACCGCAAAAAACGCTTCATAAAACATTATGAATCAAGGTCTTGGCTTTCTTGGAATGCCACATCTGCAAGTGTGTATGCAAGGCTGAAAGAATAAATTTTTTGATAAAATTATGCAAATCTGTTGTGGAGACGTTGCTTGCAACGTCTGAACGTAGAAAACTGTATTTGGGGTCAATTTAATAATGATATGTTTGTTTATTGCCTTAGCTGTTTGTCATTTAGACGTTGCAAGCAACGTCTCTACAACAAATACAATAGAGTTTATGAATAATTCTGTTTTTAACCATCCCTAACCCCTCCTTAGGAAGTAGGGGGACTTTTCAAAGACATTTTTGAGTTATTCATAAACTCTAATAAACAAAATCATTTTCTCCATAACATCAATTCTTTATAAAAGCGAGATATAAACAACTGTTTATATCTCGCTTTTATTTTCTCCAATAGAAAAAATCAAAAGAAAAATTATCTTATATTTGCCTTCATTTAACAAAAAATAATCTTTTAATCTTACTAAAATATTTATGGATTACCGCATAGAAAAAGACACAATGGGCGAAGTAAAAGTGCCTGCAAACGTCTATTGGGGCGCACAAACGGAGCGTAGTCGCAATAATTTCAAAATTGGTGTGGAAGCATCAATGCCAAAAGAAATTATTTACGCTTTTGCTTATCTCAAAAAAGCCGCCGCAATGGCAAACTCGGAACTTGGCGCACTTTCTAAGGAAAAAAGCGACCTTATTGGCAAAGTTTGTGACGAGATTTTGGAGAAAAAATTAGACGCAGAATTTCCCCTTGTCATCTGGCAAACTGGCTCTGGAACACAGTCTAATATGAACGTAAATGAGGTCATAGCGTACAGAGCGCACGTTTTGAGCGGTGGCGCACTCACAGACGAGAAGAAAGTTTTGCACCCAAATGATGATGTAAACAAATCTCAATCTTCCAACGACACGTATCCAACCGCAATGCACATTGCAGCCTACAAACAAGCCGTTGAAATTACTATTCCTGGACTAGAAAAACTACGTGATACACTTGCAGGCAAAGTTGAAGAATTTAAAAACATTGTCAAAACGGGTAGAACACACTTTATGGACGCTACACCACTTACACTTGGGCAAGAGTTTTCTGGTTACGTGCAACAAATCACTAACAGCATCAGAGCTATCAAAAACGCCCTTGAAATGGTTGCAGAGCTTGCTTTGGGTGGAACGGCAGTAGGAACTGGACTGAACACGCCAAAAGGTTATGATGTACTTGTTGCTAAAAAAATTGCTGATTTGACTGGTTTACCTTTTGTTACTGCACCCAACAAATTTGAGGCTTTAGCGGCTCACGATGCAATGGTGGAACTTTCTGGAGCGCAAAAACGTGCTGCCGTTTCACTTATGAAGATTGCAAATGATATTCGTATGCTTAGTTCTGGACCACGTTCGGGCATTGGCGAGATTGTTATCCCTGATAATGAGCCTGGTTCGTCTATTATGCCAGGAAAAGTTAATCCTACGCAACCAGAAGCACTTACTATGGTTTGTGCGCAAGTGATGGGAAATGATGTTGCGGTGGGCATTGGTGGCTCAAACGGACATTTTGAATTGAATGTTTTTAAGCCTCTGATTGCTTATAACGTGCTTTTGTCAGGTAGATTGTTGGGTGATGCTTGTGTTTCTTTTGCTGAAAAATGCGCTGTGGGCATTACGGCAAACCACGAGATAATTAAGCAACATTTAGAAAATTCTTTGATGCTCGTAACTGCCCTAAACACGCATATTGGCTACGAAAATGCAGCTAAAATTGCTAAAAAAGCACATAAAGAAAACAAAACTTTACGTCAAGCAGCCGTAGAATTAGGGCTTGTAACATCAGAGCAATTTGATGCGTGGGTCATTCCTGCGGATATGGTGGGAAGTTTGAAATAATTATTTGCGTAAACTATGAATGGGTAGGATTTTGGAAAATAGTTGTATTGAGTTGTAGAGATAAGGCACTGCCTTATCTAACGACAAGCAATAACAGCAAACAAGAATGACGCAAAATTTTTCTAGTTCAATTTTTCCAGTTCAGATAAGGCAGTGCCTTATCTCTACATTTTCCAAAATCCTACCCCCTTACAGTATAAATTTGGATTTTCCAAATCTCAAAGATTTGGAAAATTTAAACTAAATAAAGTATTAAACAAATAAAAAAATGGCACAAACAACTTACCAAAAAATAGAAGAATACATTGATTTGATGGCAAAAAATGGGTATTCTGCACATTATATTCTTCAGCAATTAGCACCAATACGTGTAACTTATTATGATGGTGACATTTGTGGCATTACCCCAAACGTTACTACTTTGCAAAATAGAGCAAAAAAAGCTACTGGCAACCTTGAAGTACCTGTTTTTTTGCTTTCTGATTTTTTGCAAGAAAACAAATACCCAAAACCTACTTATTTATCTGATTTGAATATTCATCCTGTGGTAAGACGTTTTTTTGAGGCTTTGCACAACTTGATTCCTGATTATGAATTGTATCTTGACCCACCTAGTAATCCTAATGAATTTGTAGCAATAGAAAAATACTTTGAATGTAAACTACCAAAGGCATTTAAGGATTTTTACTTGGTGACAAACGGAGGGGATAAAATGAATAGGATGCAACTATTCTGCTATGACGAGCTAGCAAAGTTAGAAAATATCATAGATTTTTCAAAAACACGTTTAGAATATTGTATGCCAGAAGGCTATGAGCCTTATTTTAATTCATCAAAGCCAATGGCGTTTGCAACAGATGAAAATAGTCGTGAGTTGTGGTTGAATTTTGATAATAATTTAGAGGATAAGGCAACAATCATAGAAACTGATCTTGAATTTGGTAGTATATCTTTTGTTGCTAATAGTTTTGAGGAGTTTCTAAATAATGTAGCGGAACGTATGGAAAATCCAGAGAATGCAAGTATAAGATACACTAATAATACTTCCTATCCATATAGTATTAGCTGGGAAGGTGCTTTGTATGAAACACTAAGATTAAACTCATCTGAAAAAGAATTTTAATAGTTAGGGGAAAAGCAAACTTTCATTCTTTGTGTTGTCAGAAGTTTCCTTCTGACAACACAAATTTTATTATGGTTTATCAAAATCAATATATTGAGTTGCGACCATATCAGTAAGCCACACACCATTATCAGAAATATAAAATTTTTCTCCGTTTTGGTGCATCTCTAAGGCTCGCACAGTCAGAACTACCACTTTCCCGTGTCGTGAGCCTACTTTTATAGCAGTTTCTATTTGTGTAGAAAGATGTACGTGTTGCCTGTTTTGTTTGGTTATGCCTTGTTCTTTAATGAAAGAAAGTACATTTTCACTTGTTCCGTGATACAAAATTTCTGGAGGTTGTGTTGGCAAAAGTGCTAAATCAATTTCTACAGAATGACCTTGATTGGCTCGTATTTTATCTTTGGTGTCGTTGAAGGCAAAACGCTGTTTATCATTATTTTGTAAAATTTCTTCCAATTTTTTCATATCCAAACCAAAACCTTTTGTGTTCATTTTGGAGATAAAAACGACTGTATCTGTCCAGCCGTTCTCGTCCAAAATAATATCAATTTTATCTGGGTTGTGCCTAAGTACAAGGCTCATAAACTTGCTTATTTCCTTCTCTGATTTCATTTATTCTTTTGTAAAAAGTCAATACATTATTTGTTGCTAGATAAGGCAATGCCTTATCTCTACATTTTTAACGTAATTGGTAATTCGTAATTGAAATTATTTCTTAATTTTCTTCAAAATAAGTGTCATTTGTTTATTTTTGGTATCTTTGGCAAGGTCTAGAGGCGTTTTTCCTTTAAAATTCTTCATTTTTGCATCTCCGCCTTTTGCCATTAAAAGTTTAGCAATATCTTGTTTATCTTTCATTGCGGCAATATGTACGGCAGTTTCTCCATTCATATTGATAGAATTTGGCGCAGAGCCTTTTTCCAAAAACAACCTCACAAGCTCCAAGTTGCCACTTTCTACCGCATTATGTAAAGGATAACCTTTATACAAACTCACACCTTTTTCCAAAAGCAAACGAGCAGTTTCTGGCTTATCTGTATAGGCAAGAAGGCTATTTCCTTTGCCATCTGTATGGTTTGGATTGGCTTTTGCAGCAAGCAAAATTTCCAACATTTGTGGGTCTTTGGCTAAGAAAATAGCGGTTTGACCATCTTTATTGGTAGTTTCTGTTTTTGCGCCTTTCTCCAAATATTTTTTCACAATAGTCTTCTGATTTTTTTCTGTGGCAAGCAAAAGCAAACTTGTTGTAGAGCCGTCAGCAAGCAAAACAGGCATATTAACATCTGGATTTTTAGCAAAAAGAACATCAAAAATGGGTGTAGTAGCATCAGTTTTAAGGCTTTCAACGGCATAATTAAACGCTATTTTTCCAGCATTGTCTTTGATATTTATGTCCGCATTTTGCGCTAAAAGATAATCAACTATTTCTTTTTGGTTATTGATAGTTGCTAAAATAAGGGCAGTTTGCCCCAAATCATTGATTTTCTCGTTTTTATCCAATTTCAAGCTTTCCACGAAATAACGTATCAAATCCATTTTATTGTAAAAAACAGCAATTCCTAAAAGTGCTTTTGCAGTATTTTTCTTTTCTTTATCTAAAAAAATATTACCTTTAAAGCTCGTAGGCGCATTTTTGCGGATAAGCATACGCACAAGAGAAGTATCTGCTTTGCCAAGCGCATTAGCAAGTGTCATTATAGCCACAGGAGGCACGCCTGCCATATTTGTCTGATGAATATCCGCACCCAAAAGCGTTAGAAGTGTCAATTCATTTTTTTTATTTTCTAGCAAAGCCTGCATAAATGGCGTAATACCATTTCCTTCAAATTCTGCAATATCTTCACCCAAAACCTGCGTAATAGTCATCTCACGCCCTTTTTTAAGACTTTCTGCATAGTTTTTTGCTTCTGCTAAAAGCAATTCTCTACGTCTTTTTGCTTCTTCTTCAGAAAGTTTTCTGCTTTCTGCCGTTTTATTTTCAAGGTCAGAGGCAAGTTTACGGGCATCTTCTTTCTTTTTCATTTTTGCATAAAACTTAAACGGCTTTACGACTTGCTCCTTTATTTTTACTATTACAACTTGTTTTACGGCAAGTTTTGGCTCTGCGACAGGCGTAATTTCAATATAAACTTGACCAGGATTAACGAGTGCTTTGTGGCTTTCATTTGCCTCAACAGTCTTAATCAGCACACCATCAACCTTAATTTCAGCTTTTACATCAACCATAAACAAAATATAGCCCGAACTCTCCATTTTGCGCATTTCTAACTCTTTATTGAGTTTTTCTGCTTCAAATTTTTGTTGTTCCGCCTTGCGTTTGTCATCAAGGCTCATTTTGTCATATTCTAGCTTGCGTTCTTCTTCTTTTTGGCGTTCTATGCGCTTTATTTCATCTTGACGTTGCTTTTCTATGCGTGTATTGGCATCATTTTCTTGGTCTTTGATTTTTTTTGCAGCATCTTCTTTTTCCTTTTCAAGGCGTTTGCGTTCTGCCTCTAAAAGTTGCTTTTCAGAGCTATTTTGGTCATTTAGTTGCTTTTGCGTGTTGTTTACCACATCTAACAGTAGCAATTTAATCTGACTACTTGGCGGCACGCCTGCAAGCAAAAACATTGAATAATTTTTTTGGATAACATCACCACTATTCAGTGTAAAAGTTTCTTTTTGAACGTCAGAGGTAATATTTCCTAACTTGGCGCAACTCGTAGAAGACACCACAGACAAAGAACTTGCCACCGCCAAATTGTCGCTGGTTGTGTTGGTAAAGTAAACCGTAATTTTGTATTCGTCACAACTGCTTCCAAGATTATCTTTGACAGTACGCAGGTTTTGAAGGCTATAAGCTACTTTCAGACCAGATTTTTGAACAATAAAGTTGTCGCCTTGTGCATAAACACGAGAGGAAGAAAAGATAGCTAAAAAGCTGAAAATCAATAGAAAAGTTAATGTATTGATACGCATCATAAGTTTTTATTTTATTAAATATTTTTTTACAAAGGTACAAAAAAGATACCAATTTTTAAGTAATTGTTTTTTTAACACTAAGAACACCCAGAAAGGCACAAGAAAACACTAAGAAACATAATATAAACGGGTTTTCTATCAAAAAACGTAATTCGTAATTTTTAATTCGTAATTGCCAACTCTTCTTGTTCCACAAAATCATCAATCAAAAACACATAAAGTTCTTTTGGTCCGTGTGCGCCCAAAACAAGCGTTTTTTCAATGTCTGCGGTGCGACTAGGTCCTGTCGTAACGGAAAGCATAGAAGGTAAATACTTGTATTTCAGCTTGATTTGTTCCAATGCAGTCTGCAAATCATAAATAAGTTGGGAAGTGAATGCCACCACTACGTGAATATTTGGGTAAATGGAAAGTCGTCTGCCACTTGTGGTATTTGAAGACACAATTAGGCTTCCTGTGCGTGCCACAAGTGCCTCACAGGTAGTTATGCCAATATCTGCTGCCATAAAATCAGTGTCGTTTCCTTTGTAAGGGATTTGTGCCACGTCAAAAATCTCTTGTAGGGGTTTTTCCCACACAAAAACCTCTTTGGTTTGCTTTTCACGCAATAATTTTTCCAAATTATCTATAAAATCTTGCTCATCTCCACAAAAACAAAACTTACCTTGCATAGCCGTAAAATTTTGTGCAAAAATCACTGCTAAATCCATTTCTGGGCTATCTGCGTAGATTTCAGCTGTGAAATTAGGTTGTGTTGGGAGTTTTTCAGGCTGAATTTTGAGGGCGTTTTGTATTTTTTGGATAATTTTTTCTCTGTCGTTATTAGGCATATTTTTAACTAAATTTGTAGTTATTTAATGATTTATTTGATGATTTATTTGATGACTTATTTGATGATTTATTTCTCGCTTTTAAGAAATTCTAGCAACTGCAAAAGTGCCTTAGCTCTATGACTAAGCATATTTCTTTCTATAATATCCATTTGTGCGAAAGTTTTTTGATGTCCTTTTGGCACAAAAACGGGATTATAGCCAAAGCCTTCTTCTCCCCGCTTTTCTATTAGTATTTCTCCTTCTATAACTCCTTGAAATTGATGTGTTTGTCCATTTTTTATGAGCGTGATACAAGTACGAAACCTTGCGTTTCTGTTGGTTTTATCTTGTAGATTTTTCAGTAAAAGTGCATTGTTTGCCTCGTGGTCACCATGTGTGCCTGCATACATAGCAGAAAATGCACCAGGTGCGCCATTTAGGGCTTCTACTTCTAATCCAGAATCATCTGCAAAACAATCAATATGATAATTTTGGTTGATATAATTGGCTTTTTGCAGAGAATTTTCTTCTAATGTGGCAAAATCTTCTGGGATTTCTTCTGTACAACCCAAATCTTTTGGACTGACAATCTCAAATAAATCTCCTACTAAAAGTCTGATTTCTTCTAATTTGTGGGTATTGTTGCTTGCAAAACAAAGTTTCATAATGAGTTATGAGTTGTGAATTGTGAGTTGTGAATTAGTACAATATATTGATAATCAAATCATTGTATTTTCTTTTGACATTATAAAAATTCACAATTAAAATAGCTATCTTTGCGTTTATAAAATCAAAAGTACGCTAATAAGTCCGTTTTTCAAAATTCAATAATAACAAATAATTTCTTATGAAAAAGATACTTGTTTTTTTCCTTATTTTTCTTTCTTATTTCAACACAATGGCACAAAAGAAGACAACAACCAACGCAAATACTAAAGCAGTTACTAGCTACAAATATATTGATGGCAGCAACAATACGTATATTATTAACAACAAAAATGTTGTATATGTACCCATTACGCCAAAAAACAGCTCTTCTGGCATGTATAGTGGCGGGAAGGCGTTTGAGGTGGCAATCAGCCTAGAACAAGCAACAGAAATCAATAATCTTTTTGCTGATGCACTCAAAAACAAAGAAATTCAACTAGAAACACGCCCAAAAGGTGCTGGGACAATCATTAAAATTATGGAGAGTGTAAGTGGAGAAACGACAGAAACAATCATTATCAAGATGAATGCTAAAGAAAAATTAGCCATTGAAAAGTGGCTTAAAGCCCTTAATTAACTTAAAACCTACAGATAACTTCCCGAAAGTTTACAAACTCAACACTAAAAAATGCTTTCTTTTAATGTTCCTATTATTTTGGCTTCTGGCTCACCACGCAGAAAACAGCTTTTACAAGATATTGGCATAGTTTTTACCGTAAAAACAAAAGATACTCCAGAAGATTTTTTGCCGACTTTGCCTGCCCACGAAATCCCCGTTATTCTTGCTATACGCAAAGCAGAAGCTTTTTTAGGAGAAATAACTAACGAAATTATTATTACTGCAGATACCATTGTAGCTATCAATAACCAAATTTTGAACAAACCAGCCGACTTTGCGGAAGCAAAAGCAATGCTCAAAATGCTCTCGGGCGTGCCACACGACGTGATTACAGGTGTATGTATAATGAGCAAAGACAAAAAAATTACCTTTGCAGACACAACAAAAGTGTTTTTAAAGGAACTAACTGACGAGGAAATTCATTTTTATATAGAAAACTACAAACCTTACGACAAAGCAGGTAGCTACGGAGCGCAAGAATGGCTAGGAATGATTGGAATGGAGCGCATAGAAGGCTCTTATTTTAATGTAATGGGGCTTCCTGTGCATCTTGTTTATGAAAACTTGAAGAAGTTTTTATAAAACTAAATACACTATTACCACGTTCCGTAAGTACGACACTAGCAGTTGCTAGTCACGGCTATTATTGTTAAACCCTTTCAGGGTTTTAATACACTTTTCTACCTAAAAAATACAAAAAACCATTTTAATGAAAAAAATAAATCTCGTTTTCTTCTTTTTGCTGATTTTTCTACAAAACATTCTTTTAGCTCAAACGCCTAATTCTCAATGGAATATCTCTTCCACAACAAAAGAAGCAAAAGCTGGAGATATTGTAGAACTCGTTTATACAGTTACTATTGAGGCTGATTGGTATCTTTATGGTTCTAATTTTGGAGAAGGCGGACCTCAAATTACAAGTATCAAAGCTAAAAAAGACCCTTCTTTTGAACTAGTAGGCAAATTAGAAAGCGTTGGTTTTGAGAAAAAATTTGATACTATTTTTGATATGGATATTACCTTTTTTAAGAAAAAAGCAGAATTTCGTCAGAAAATCAAGTTATTGGGGGGAAGCCCTACAGGTGAAAAATTGAATTTCAATGCAGAAATAGATTTTCAAGTTTGTTCGGATAAAAATGGTGTTTGCAAGCCAGGAACGTACAAATCAGTTTTTAATGCTATCAAAATCATTCAAGCAGAAGTTCCAAAAACTCCTGAAAAAATAATCATTGAAAAAAAAAACGAAAGAATAGATAGCGTAAATGGTAATACAGCAATTACTCCCACTACTATTCCAGAAAAAAATAGCACAGAAGATACTACAAAGACTATTTCTGTAATTTCTGACCCAATATCAACAGAAATAAAATCCCCAGAGCAAAAACCTGCCGTAAGTTTGCTATCTTTCTTACTAATTGCCTTTGGAGGTGGTCTGTTGGCACTTTTAACGCCTTGCGTGTTTCCAATGATACCAATGACAGTATCAATTTTTATGAAAGATAGCGCAAAAATCTCTCCAGAATTTGCCGCCACGCTCACGCCAGAACGCCTAAAAATCCATACACAAGAACACCAGCGCAAAGTACGCAGACAAGGAATTACGAAAGCGTTGGTTTACGGTTTTGCCATTATTGCCATTTATACGCTGATTGGCGGACTTGTGTCGGCTTTTATGGGCGTTGATTTTACGAATGATTTGAGTACAAGTGCCACAGCAAACATTATTTTCTTTTGTGTTTTTATCTTTTTTGCGTTGTCATTTTTGGGAATGTTTGAGCTGGTTTTGCCTAGTTGGTTGGTGAACAAAATAGACGAAAAAGCTGACCAAGGCGGCTATTTGGGCGTTTTCTTTATGGCTTTTACGCTTGTTTTGGTGTCGTTTTCGTGTACTGCGCCTATTGCAGGAACGCTGATTTTGGCTGCTTTTGATGGCGAAATAGTGCGTCCTGCGCTTGGAATGATGGCTTTTTCGTCTGCATTTGCTATTCCCTTTGTTATTTTTGCAATTTTTCCTTCACTTTTGAAAAGTTTGCCAAAATCTGGCGGCTGGCTAAACGTGCTAAAAGTGGTTTTAGGCTTTGCAGAACTTGCGCTTGCTTTTAAGTTTTTGAGTACGGCAGACTTGGCATATCATTGGGGAATTTTGGATAGAGATGAGTTTTTGACCATTTGGATAGTGATTTTTGCGGTTTTGGGTTTGTATTTATTGGGCAAAATCACGCTCCCACACGACAGCAAAATAGAAAAAATTTCTGTGCCTCGTTTGCTTTTTGCTATGGTTAGTTTGTCTTTTTCTTTGTATATGTTGCCTGGTCTTTTTGGTGCAAATCTTACACTTTTATCAGGGATTATTCCACCACAAACGACCAATAACTTTGATTTAGATGATTTAATCAAGCAAAATGCTAATAATTCTTCTAATTCATCAGAAAAAAATAAAAATCTCAAAGAAAAAGTAAAATATTCGGAATTTTTGAAAATGCCACTCGGAATTGAAGGTTTTTTTGATTACGAGCAGGGGCTTGCGTATGCAAAGAAAGTCAATAAACCCGTTTTTTTAGATTTTACTGGTCACGGTTGCGCTAATTGCCGAAAAATGGAAGAAAATGTTTGGGTAAATCCTAAAATTTTAGAAATGCTAAAAAATGATTATGTTGTGATTTCTTTGTATGTTGATGATAAAACAGAACTCCCTGAAAATGAGCATTATAAAGCCAAAAAAGATGGAGAAATAAAAACGACTTTGGGTAAGAAAAACTTTTTTATTCAAATTGATAAATACCAATCTATTGCACAACCTTATTATTGTCTGTTGGATACAAAAGGCAATTTAATGGTACAATCAGAAGGCTATAACGCTGATATTGGGAATTTTAGCAGTTTCTTAGACAAAGGTTTGGCGGAGTTTAAAAAGAGATAATTATGATGTTTTTTCCTGCTGTTGTTGGTGTTTTAGCTTTAGCGACACCAACAACGAATTACGTCAAACAATGTATTCACGCTTTCCATAAAGATAATAAAATATTTGCAAAATTAAACCAAAATCAGGGCTTTTTCTGTCGTTGTCTAACTCTCATAAATTTTTAACAAAATTTCAGCAAAAAACACTAAATTTGCACCATAAAACAACTAAAAAATAACGGTCAAAAATGTGTGGAATAACTGGAATATATGCTTTTAATGAAATTGGACGGTTTTCTATGATAAATCTCTCCAAAGCAAACGACACACTAGAAAAACGTGGTCCTGATTATGCTGATACTTTCATAAGCCATTATGTAGGGCTTGGGCATAGAAGACTGTCTATTTTAGATACTTCTCCGCTAGGCAACCAACCAATGCAAAGTCAAGATAAGCGTTTTACTATTGTTTTCAATGGTGAGATTTTTAATTATCCTCTCCTAAAAAAGGCTTTGGAGGATAAAGGACACACTTTTATCTCTCAAACAGATACAGAAGTGCTACTAAAACTCTATGAATTGGAAGGAGAAAATTGTCTGCAAAAACTTAACGGCTTTTTTGCTTTGGCTATTTTTGATGCACAAGAAAACACCGTTTTTCTGGCTCGTGACCGCTTTGGCGTGAAACCTTTGCTTTATAGCATTGATGAAGATAAAATAGTATTCGCTTCAGAAATCAAAGCACTTTTAGCATTTGGAATAGAGAAAAAACTAGATTTTCAGAGCTTAAACGCCTATTTACAACTTAATTACATTCCTGCACCTCACACTATTTTTGAAAGTGTCAAAAAAGTCAAAGAAGGACATTATATTCTTATCAAAAATGGTAAAATTGAAGAAAAACAATTTTACGAAATCCCTACCAACGGCATCAAAAAGCAAGAATATACCGTTTTATCCTACGAAAATCAGCAGAAAAAGCTAGCAGAAATTTTGGAAAATGCCGTACAACGCCGCCTTATTTCTGATGTGCCTTTGGGTAGTTTTTTGAGTGGTGGCATTGATTCTTCCATTGTGGCTGGGCTGGCATCACGCCATACGGAGCATTTAAGCACTTTTTCAGTTGGTTATAAAGATGAGCCATTTTTTGACGAAACCAAATATGCTAATCTTGTCGCTAAACATTTTAAGACAAATCATACTGTTTTTTCTTTGTCAAATGATGATTTATATGAACATTTAGATGAGATTTTGGATTATCTTGATGAGCCGTTTGCTGATTCTTCTGCAATTGCCGTTTATATTTTGAGCAAAAGAACTCGTAAAAAGGTTAAAGTGGCACTTTCTGGAGATGGTGCAGATGAAATTTTTGGCGGCTACAACAAACATCAAGCAGAATTCAAAGTGCGTGAAAATGGCTTTTTGGCGCAAATAGTCAATAATTTGGGCGGTTTGTGGGAGAAATTACCCAAATCTCGTAACTCATTTTTAGGTAATAAAATACGGCAATTAGCACGCTTTGCAGAAGGCGCAAAACTTACACCAAAAGAGCGTTATTGGCGTTGGGCAAGTTTTGCTACACAAGAAGACGCAAAAAAAATCTTATCAGAAAAATCACGTCAAGCACTTGATAACGAACTTAGTACAATCAGTTTTGGAGATAGAAAAAAAGAAATTTTGTCGTTTTTGCAAGATAATCACACGCAAACAGAATATATGAATGAATTTCTTTATACGGATATGAAACTGGTTTTGCCAAATGATATGCTAACAAAAGTTGATATGATGTCAATGGCAAACGGTTTGGAGGTGAGAACGCCTTTTTTAGATTATGAAGTCGTAAATTTTGCTTTTACTTTGCCTATTTCCTCCAAAATTACTGGGAAAATGAAAAAGAAAATTGTACAAGATACGTTCAGAAATATTCTCCCAAAAGAGCTTTACAACCGCCCTAAACAAGGTTTTGAAGTGCCACTTTTGAAATGGTTTCAGACAGAACTCAAATCAAAAATTACTGATGACCTACTTTCTGATACATTCGTGGAACAACAAGGCATTTTTAATGTTTCAGAAGTACGCAAATTAAAAGAGAAATTATTTTCAGATAATCCAGAAGATAGCCACGCTCGTGTTTGGGGGCTAATTGTGTTCCAAACTTGGTGGAAAAAATACTTTTAAAATTGCTACCATTGTCAGAAGCAGAATTTTTAGGATTTACAAGATAAAAAAGGATAATACAAAAATACATTTTACTGTATTCTGTATTATCCTTTGTATTTAATCCTAAAATCTTGTAATCCTAAAAATCCTAGTTCAGACTATTTGATAACCACAAGCCTTTCTGTATAAGCCACGCCATTAAGTACCAACGTGTAGAAATACACACCAGCCGCTAGTGAGCGTGTATCTATGCGGACATTATGTGTGCCTTGCACCTGTGAAACCTCATTTGATACCTCCATTACACGAATACCCAAGTTATTTGATAAATAAATAGCTACACTACTACCCTCTTTTTCCACCTCATAAGTGATAGTTGCCTCGCCAGTTGTTGGATTTGGATAAACAGACAATAATTGTGTGGCTTTGGTAGGTGTAGGAACATCTTTTGGCTCTTCTGCTTGCGTTTCTACTGTTTTACTTTGATTACGCATTGGTACTTTATAATCAGTATTACAAAATGCAAAAACATTAGCTGGTGATACTGGAGCTTGATAAGCTGTGTTTTTTGCCTCAAAAATAATATCTCCTGCGGTTGCTTCTATGACTAAATCAATGTCTTGAGCACTTGTGAAAGAACCCATTTCAGCATTGGTATAAGTTATGCCTGCTTTTTGTGTTTCTAGTGTGATATTGTAGGCTTTTGCAGTAATAGTGCTATAGTTTTGCCCAAAAGAATCTGTTACGCCTGTACGGATATTACCACCATATATTTTTAAATTTTGTCTATATGTTGGATTAGAAACACGTGGGAAAGTACCCGCACCAGCATTTGAATAACCAATAAGCTCGTAATCTACCACACCAGCAGGGATTATTATATCCGACAAACTAGGATTTGAAAAGCTAGGGCGTGATGCCATAGGATTTTGACGATATTTGACAGGATAAGTAGCAATAAAAATAATATCTTCCTCTGGTTTTGTGGTATTTTTCCTTTTGATACGTGCTACAATTTTAAGGTTTACTTGTGGGTAAACTGTATATGAAGCAGCTCCAGGAGAACACCAATTTAGATAATCATCTTCTACTTCTTCCTTTTCTAATGTAACTGCTTTCACATGTGCCACAAGTCCATTAGCTTGCCCTATTGGATAGTATTCTGTTCTATACAAATCTGTAATGAAAGAATTTCCATTTGGATAGGTAACTGTTGTTTTGCTTTCTGCAACCATATTGCCTCCATCAGACTTACTTATCCCTGCAATTTGAATAGCTACTTTTACGTCTGATAACTCCATATCTGGATAAATGGCAGGATTTACAACATACGAGATAGCCTCGTTTAAAGCATTAGGCTCTAATCTCACATACACATCTGTAGTATATCTATAATTAACTGCTCTCATAGTATAAGAATCCCAAGGTCCGCAATACACGTATCTTGATGATATAGCTGTTCTTGGATTACCAAACTCTCCTTTTGATACTTCTGGTGTACGCAACAAATTAAAAACTCCTAATGTATTGTTGTATTTTGGAATCAAAGTACTGCTAGTACCTTGACTATCACAGCCTGGTATCAAAACAGAAACTGCATTTGTAGCCATTGTGCTAGATATATTACCTGTTGCCTTAAAATCATTCATAATCACCACCCCAGAAGGAGTTTCACCCTTACTGGACTTTCCACCAGACACAAAATAATCTATAAATGAAACAATACTACTTATAGCGTCTCCGTATTGTGGTATAAGTTTAAGTAATGCAGTACCTTGGTCTGCCAAAGCCTCAAACTCGCTTATATCATTATCTATGTTTGTGAGTTGTGTTGGAGTCAAAATTCCAGCCTTCCCCAATCCCTTTTTAAATTCTTTGACAGTTCCAGCAACTGTTGCTGCAGCTTTTAAACCGCCATTGATTTTGCCACTAACCTCACTAAAACCAGTTAGGAAATCACTACCTGTCGTATTAGTTTGATTATTGTTGATAGGAGAAGAACGAGGTACGCCTGTAATATCTAGATTTACTTGTGCGTTATTATTGAGTACAGCTTCTATCCTAATTTGTCCTTTATTTAGGCAAGTACAAGGGTCGTAAGCAACAGGAATATCTGCATATAACCAATAAGGAAGCGTATTTCTAAAAGCGTTTGGAGTAATAATATTCAAATTTCTTGTAAACTTGTCTAAAGGCAACATTGGGCTTGTATTGGTTGTCAGCAGATTTGATTGATATACAAAATTAGCACTTCCTTGTACAAACATAACCTTGATATTACCTCCAGTGCTTGCATCATTATTTGCAACGCCTGAAAATAGTTGAACCACTAACAAGTAAATACGTAACTTTGCCGTATATTTGTTATATAAAAGAACATATGGAGCACTAGGTAATGATGCAACAGCATCACCTTGCAACAGACCCATACCCATATTCTTGCTAATAAGTTCCCAACCATCCTCAGGTTTGTTATCTTTATCTAAAGTGGCTACATCTGCCAAAGGCTTGGTATTAGAATTCTGGTCATCCCAGAAAGGAGATAATAAATCCCCCAAATATACAGGCGGACCTCCTACAGTACGATAGTTAACCTCCCAGAATTGAGTACGCCAGTCCCAAAGATTGATAGTTGGAGTTGTTGTGTTTATCTGATCAGTACAATTGGTTTGAGCATTTATTTTATGCCCTAAAAACCATACTGTCATTATAATAGCAAATTTAATGTATTTCATTTTTCAGTTATTTAAAATTTTTTAAAGAATTCTTGCGCCTATGAACTTTTTGTTTATTCGTGGTGAATATTTTCCAGTAGTTCTATCTATATTAAATAGCCCATACAATACAGTTATTTGTTGTTTATCTGATGATAAATAAGCCAGTTGGCGTTGACCATCACAAGCACAAGTGTAAGCTCCTAATAAATATAAAGGACTTTCAACTCCGCCAAATGTGGCTGCAGAATTATTCCCTCCAAGGGTGATATAAACTGCATCACCATTGGATAAACAATTTGGTAATAAATTAACAACATAATTTAGACCAATACCATATATGTCTTCATATACAGCTGATGGTCTTATTTCTCGTTTTATCTCAATAATAAATTTTTTATCAGGCTCATCTTCATTGTAGCCAAAATATTTTCCATACATAGCCCACTTTTCAAGTTCAGTACGTCCATTGATAAAATTCACTTTACGTACTAGCGTATCAATGCCATTATCACCAGCATTACAAGAAGCAGGCATTTTTTTGATAATAAGGCGTATATCTAGCTGGCGTACTGCGCCCAAATCATTTTCCTTAAAGCGCAAACTAAACTTCTTGGTCGTAAAAACTCTGTCATCATCTCCTATTTTCCACTCATAAGAGAGAGCCATAGAGTCTTCCGCCTCAAAAGTAATAGTACTTTCCATAAAAAATACATCTTCATCAACAATGTACTTTTTTGGCGTATATACTTTTGTGTCAGCATTATATTCACTATAATCTAACGGCTGGTACATCTTAAACTTCGCACTTGTGGGGGTTGGGCATACTTCTTTTTTGCATTTTTGGCAGTTTCCCAAAAATAGCAACATTACACATATAAGCGCAATATTTAGATTTTTTATTGGTTTCATTTTCTTGGGGATTAAAAAACTCTTAGGGTGTAATCTTTTGATATTCAAAGTGCTAACTAAATTACACCCTAAGGGTTTAATACAAGTTTACGTTATTTCCTTTCAGAGAGTTCCAGCAATTTTTGTTCCAAAAGCTTTATGCGTTTGTCTTGCTCCAAGAGGTACAGGGTAAGTTCTTCTATTTTCTGCATATGGATTTTTTGCATCTCGCCCAAATCTAAGCCATTGGTGGTGATTTCTGTTTGAGAAGGGACATCAGGCAAATGTTTGTTTTTGCCAATAAAAGTAGCTACTTCTGCTAGTGGGCGCAGTTTGAAGTCGTCTGCAAAAACATAATCCGCCCAGACATTTTGCGTAACACGCACTTTTTTTGCTACAACATCTCCGTTTATCCGTAACGCATTAAAAGTGGGATAAGTTTGTAATATCATTACCTCTTGGTACTGATTGGGGTCAAAATTAGAGATTTTTCTAAAATAAAATTCATTCCCACCAGTATTAAATACAAATCCATTACTTGAGCTGACATGATGCGCATTAGCACCCCCAAATCCTATTTTAAAATTACTTTGTGGAGAGTTTATCTGAAACATACCATCTGGGGTATCTGTATCAATTCCTATCCCTTGATTTTGAGATACTCCTATTTGACCGCCACGTGTCATAGGTACGAAAAGGCGTTGCGCATTTGCTAAAAATGCAAAAGAGGAGAAAAGAACGGCTAAAAGCACTATTCTACTAAGATTTAAAGGCGTTTGGCGTTTGGCGTTTGGCGTTTGGCGTTTGGCGTTTGGCGTTTGTTGAGAGATTAAACATCATTATTTTGGTTTTGTTTGATAAGAAATAAATTCATTTTTTGAATTCT
>JAYVGJ010000307.1:0-2736 GCA_043772375.1 Raineyaceae bacterium
CAAAGAAAGAGCAACAAAAATGATTAGCCACGAAGACAAACAGGATTTTTTGAAGTCTATTTATGAGAATTTTTATAAGGCGTACAACCCCAAAAATGCTGATAAATTGGGCATTGTTTACACGCCCTCCGAAATTGTCAGTTTTATGATAGAAACAACGGATTTTCTTTTGGAAAAACATTTTGACAAAAATCTTTCTGATAAAAATGTGCATATTCTTGACCCTGCGACTGGTACAGGCACTTTTATTACTGACATTATCAAATATATTCCAACACAATTTTTGGAATATAAATACAAAAACGAAATTCACGCCAACGAGGTAGCTATTTTGCCCTATTACATTGCTAATCTGAATATTGAGTACATTTATACCCAAAAAATGAACAATAAATACGCAGAATTTACTAATCTTTGTTTTGTGGATACATTGGATAATGTGGCTTCACTTGCGTATGCTGGCAAGCAGACAGGAATGTTTGGTAATCTTGCTGAAAATGCACACAGAATTAAAGCCCAAAATGACAGACCTATTTCCGTTATTATTGGAAATCCGCCCTATAATGCTAATCAGCAAAATGAAAATGACAACAACAAAAACCGAGAGTACAAGGAAATTGACAAACGTATAAAAGATACGTACATCAAAGAAAGCACCGCACAAAAAACAAAATTATATGATATGTATGCCCGTTTTTACCGCTGGGCAATGGATAGAATTGATAAAAACGGCATTGTGTCGTTTATTACCAATAGAAGTTTTGTTGATTCACGCACTTTTGATGGTTTTAGGAAAATCATTGAAAAAGAATTTGACTTTGTCTATATTGTTGATTTGCAAGGAGATATAAGACAAAATGACTACCAAACGCAAGGTGGGAACGTGTTTGATATTATGACTGGTGTGGCTATGATGTTTTTGGTGAAAATTGAGGAAAAATAACGAATGAAAAATACGCATTTGTATCACTACTTTTTAGACGAAGCAGGAGATACTACTTTTTATGGAAAAGGAAAAGTCCCAATAATGGGAAAAGAGGGAGTTAGCCAGACTTTTATGTTGTGTATGGTCAGTTTTAAAACACCATTAGCAGAATTAAAGGAAAGTATTTTGTTACTTGCCAAGAAAATAAGCGAAAGTTCTTACTATAAAGATGTTCCAAGTGTTGTCAAAAGATTAGAAAAAGGAAATTTCTATTTTCACGCAAAAGATGATTTACCAGAAATTAGAAAAGAGTTTTTTGATTTGATAAAAAATATGGATTGTAGAGCTAAAATTATAGTGGGTAGGAAAAAAACAGAATTTTTTGAAAGAAAACACGAAGGAAAAGAAGCTAATTTTTATGCTGATTTACTTTCGCATTTGCTCAAAGATAAATTACATAAATATCCAAAAATAGCACTCAATATTGCCGAAAGAGCCAATAGTACAGCTATCAACAACCTAGAAAATGGACTTAAAATAGCACAACAACGAAGTGATAAGAAGTTTTTGGAAAAAGAAAAAGCCACCAAAGTTTCGTTTACGGTGCATAAATTCCAAGATGACCCACTACTTTCTGTGGCAGACTATTTATGTTGGGCAGTACAGCGAGTTTTTGAGAGAGGAGAAATGAGGTTTTATGATTTTATGCAAGATAAGTTCTCTCTTATTGTAGATTTGTATGATAGAGAAAACTATGAAAAAGGAAAGAATTATTATAATGCACGCAATCCGCTTACACAAAAAAATAAAGTTAGCCCTCATACACCCTAAGAAAGATACCTTTCGCTGGCTTGAAGCCAGATTTTAAGTGCCGCCGACTAACTTACTAGCACAAAGATAAGCATTAAAAATCTAAAAACCAAAAACAATACAAAACAATACAAAACCAACCAAAAATGGAAAACCAAAAGAAAGCTAAAATATTCTACCACAACATTGGAAACAATCTTTCTGGAAAAGAAAAACTGCTACTTCTCAAAGAAAATACCTTTAAACAGTTAGATTTTGAAAGGATAAAACCTGATGCAAAAAACAACTGGATAAATCAAACTGATAATGATTGGCAAACGCTTATACCCATTTGCGCAAAAGACAAAGAAGATACTATTTTCAAAATGTCTTGTTTGGGAGTATCAACCAATAGAGATGAATGGGTTTATGATTTTTCTAAGGAAAATTTGGAAAAGAAAGTTAAGTTTTTTATAGAAAAATATAATGAATTTTTGGATAAAAATGACACTTCTTGGGACACTTCTATTAAATGGAGCAGAGATTTGAAAAATAAATTTTCTAGGAAATTAAAATTAAGTTATAATTCAAATTTGATTTCAAAAGCTAGTTATAGACCATTTATCTTACAATTTTACTATGGAGAAAAAAATTTAAGTGATGTTCTGACACAAAATCACTATACAATGTTTGGTGAAAAATTAGACAAAGAAAATGCTTTAATTACGTTTCGTTGTGTTAATGCAGACCAACTTGTTGTTTTAGCTAGTAATATTGTGTTTGATTTGAATTATTTGAAAATGGGTAATGGTGGCACTTTTTCACTTCCGCTTTACCGTTATGAAGACGGCAAAAAGGTAGAAAACATTACGGATTGGGCGTTGTCGTTGTTTCAAAACCACTATACAAGCAGTGCGCAAATCATCAGCAAATTGGATATTTTCCATTATGTTTATGGTGTTTTGCATTCACCTGTGTACCGTTTGGCTTATGAGCAAAACCTCAAAAGGGATTTCCCACGT
>JAYVGJ010000308.1:0-1789 GCA_043772375.1 Raineyaceae bacterium
CAAAGAAAGAGCAACAAAAATGATTAGCCACGAAGACAAACAGGATTTTTTGAAGTCTATTTATGAGAATTTTTATAAGGCGTACAACCCCAAAAATGCGGATAAATTGGGCATTGTTTACACGCCCTCTGAAATTGTCAGCTTTATGATAGAAACAACGGATTTTCTTTTGGAAAAACATTTTGAAAAAAATCTTTCTGATAAAAATGTGCATATTCTTGACCCTGCGACTGGTACAGGCACTTTTATTACGGATATTATCAAATATATTCCGACACAATTCTTGGAATATAAATACAAAAACGAAATTCACGCCAACGAGGTAGCTATTTTGCCCTATTACATTGCTAATCTCAATATTGAGTACATTTATACCCAAAAAATGAACAATAAATACGCAGAATTTACTAATCTTTGTTTTGTGGATACGTTGGATAATGTGGCTTTACTTGCGTATGCAGGCAAGCAGACAGGAATGTTTGGTAATCTTGCTGAAAATGCACACAGAATTAAAGCCCAAAATGATACAGATATTTCTGTTATTATTGGAAATCCGCCCTATAATGCCAGACAGCAGAATTTTAATGACCAAAATGCTAACCGTTTTTATGATGAAATTGATAAACGCATCAAAAATACCTTTATAAAATATGGCACAGCGCAAAATCAGACCACTTTGTATGATATGTATGTGCGGTTTTATAGCTGGGCAATAGATAGAATTGATAAAAACGGCATTATTGCGTTTGTAACCAACCGCAGTTTTATTGATTCTCGTAGTTTTGACGGATTTAGAAAAATAGTACAAAGTGAATTTGACGAGATACATATTGTTGATTTACAAGGAGATATAAGGCAAAATGATTATCAAACACAAGGCGGAAATGTGTTTGATATTATGACAGGAATTGCTATTGCTTTTTTTGTTAGAATTGATACAAAAGAAGAACTGAAAAAAGCTAAAATATTCTACCACAATATTGGAAACAACCTTTCTGGAAAAGAAAAACTACAAATTCTCAAAGAAAGCGAGTTTAGAAAACTCCTTTTTGACAAAATAAAACCTGATACAAAACATAATTGGATAAACCATACTGACAATGATTTTCATACGTTTATACCTCTCATTGACAAAGATGTAAAAGCTGGGAAAAAAGAAGGTGCAATTTTTAATTTGTTTTCTTTGGGTGTTGCTACACACAGGGACGAGTGGGTGTATGATTTTGATAAGAAAAATTTGACTAATAAAGTCAAGTATTTTATTGATATTTATTCAAAAACATTAAAAGATAATGCTTTTGAAGATAAAGATAAAATAGCTTGGGATAGTGAATTGACCACTTATGCCAAAAGAAAAATCAATAAAAAATTTGAAAGTAAAAAAATAAAAAAGGCTATGTATAGACCTTTTAGCACGCAATATTTTTATTTTGACAAGCATTTTAGCGCAAGGCTTTATCAATGGGAAAATATCTATGGAAATGAAGGAAATACTGTAATTGCAGTAAATAGAGAGGGAAGTAATAAGCCTTTTCATTGTTTGGTTTCTGATAAAATTATTGATTTGCACACAACAGGAGATTCTCAATGTCTTCCGCTTTACCGTTATGAAAATGGCATAAAAGTAGAAAATATTAGTAATTGGGCGTTGTCGTTGTTTCAAAACCACTATACAACAAGTGAGAAAGTTATCAGCAAATTGGATATTTTCCATTATGTTTATGGTGTTTTGCATTCACCTGTGTACCGTTTGGCTTATGAGCAAAACCTCAAAAGGGATTTCCCACGT
>JAYVGJ010000309.1:0-1713 GCA_043772375.1 Raineyaceae bacterium
GCCAATAATCAAACAAACAAAATTTAATGAATTTAGAAAATAATCAATACAAAATCCAAAATATCAATGTACTTGATATTTGTGCAGAATTTGGCTCACCTCTTTATGTGTATGATGCTGATAAAATGATTGAAAAACTGCAAAAAATGCAAACTGCTTTTGAAGGAATGAAAGTAAAGATTAAGTTTGCCACAAAAGCACTCAATAACCTTTCTATAATGAAACTTTTTAGGCATTATGGCGCAGGTTTGGACACGGTTTCTATCCAGGAAGCGCAATTAGGGCTTTTAGCAGGTTTTGAGCCAAAAGAGATTATTTTTACGCCAAATTGTGTTTCTTTTGAAGAAATAAAGCAAGCCGTTGCGCTTGGGCTTACCATAAATATTGATAATATTTCTATTTTAGAGCAATTCGGACACGAATACGGCGACAGTGTGGCGTGTTGCATTCGTCTAAATCCGCATATTATGGCAGGCGGAAACAGCAAAATTTCTGTGGGTCATATAGATTCCAAGTTTGGTATTTCTGTGTTGCAAATGCGTCATTTAATACGAGTTGTGAAAACAAATAATATCAAAGTTACGGGGCTTCATATGCACACAGGCTCTGATATTGTGGATTCTGGAGTGTTTTTGGAGGCTGCAGAAATTCTTTTTGATGCAGCACGCAATTTCCCTGACCTTACTTTTATGGATTTTGGAAGTGGCTTTAAAGTCGCTTACAAAAAAGGTGATATTACGACTAATTTGGAAGATTTGGGCAAAAAACTCAAAAAATCTTTTCAGGCTTTTTGTAAAGAATATGGAAGAGATTTAGAAATTTGGTTTGAGCCAGGAAAATACCTTGTAAGTGAAGCTGGGCATCTTTTTGTCAAAACAAATGTTATCAAAACTACACCTGCAACAGTTTTTGTAGGCGTAGATTCTGGACTAAATCACCTTATAAGACCAATGATGTATGATGCACATCACGACATTGTGAATGTGAGTAATACATCTGGTGGGCAACGTGTTTATACTGTGGTAGGTTATATTTGTGAAACAGATACATTTGGCTGGGACAGGAAACTGCACGAAGTCAGTGAAGGAGATATTTTGGCTATCAAAAATGCGGGTGCATATGGTTTTACTATGAGTTCACAATATAATTCTCGTTTTCGTCCTGCGGAAGTGCTTGTATATCAAGGCAAAGCGCATCTTGTGCGTGTGCGTGAAACTTTAGAAGACCTTACAAGAAATCAAATTGTAATGAATTTTGAAGAGAAAATAAACAAATAAATTTTCAAGGAAAGAAGACTTTGTTGCAATGGTTGGAACGCTGGAATAGCACTTTTTATAATAGAGTTTTTATAGTTTGGTTATCAAGTATTTAGCAATAAATTGGCATCAAAACCACCCCCAGCCCCTACCTTAGGAAGGAGGGGAGCTTTGTTCTCCTCCTTTTCAAGGAGGGATTAGGGGTGGTTTTGAAGTATTTATAACATAACTTATTCATTATCAGGATATAAAAACTCTATTACAGATTTTTGTTTTCCAAAATCCTTCCCGTTCCTAGTATATAGATAAATACGAATAACTTCAAACCTCATTTCAAGAAGATTGAGGTACATTATAAAATAGACCTCCTGCGAAAGTCGGATAAGTGTATTAAAGTCCCTTTCCCAGCAGGGGAAAGGGATTTAGGGATAGGGGTTTAGCTCTTTTATTATGATAA
>JAYVGJ010000310.1:0-4749 GCA_043772375.1 Raineyaceae bacterium
GCTTAAAAGCTGTTTTTGCTCGTCGTGTTGCTTTCGCAAGTTTGGGCGACCACAAGGGTCGCACCCTACACTTTTTTGCAACGGAACTTTTACAGTAACTGAATTTTTACGTAGGCGTTTGATTTATCAAAACGCTGTTTTGGGACAAAACAAATGGTAGAGAACAAACTGCGCTAAAAAATATTTTTTTGAAAAATAAATTCCACGCAATTTGCGCTACGTAACTGTTCTACGTAATTTGTTTTGTGCCAAAACACCACTTGATAAATCAAGCGGCTACGAAGTTCAGAATACAATTTATCAATGTCCTTATCTAAATGTATTCGTAGATACGCCACCGCAGTGCGTATCTACAAACCTAAACAGTTACCTTTTATTAGTAATTAAATTATCAAATCATTCCCCGTGATTTTAGCTCCAAATACTTATTGATGCTATCAATGGTAAGGTTTTTGGGTGGCGTAAGAACAGACTGAATACCAAATTTTAGGAGTTCTTTGGCTATCATTTGTTTTTCGTGAGCAATTTTCTCTGCAATGGTTTGTATATATATTTCTTCTAATGTTTCTGATTCTTTTTCCAAAAGTGCCTTTAATTCTGTATTTTCAAAGAAAATTACCACTAAAAGATGGTTTCTAGCTATCTTCCTCAAATAGGGAAGTTGGCGTTGCATAGAAGAAAAAGATTCAAAATTAGTGTACAAAAGCACCAAACTACGCTGATTTAGGCGTTTTTTGATATTGATATAAAGTTTTTCAAAACTTGCATCTTTGTAGGCAGTTTTCTGGTTGTAAAGCGTTTCTAAAATGGTATTCATTTGAGAATTATTTTTGCTTGCAGGTAAAATAGTGTCCATTTTGCTCCCAAACGTAATAAGCCCTGCTTTGTCGTCTTTCATCAGGGCAATTTTGGAGATAACAAGGCTGGCATTGATAGCATAATCCAAAAGTGTCATTTTTTCAAAAGGCATTTTCATCAAACGCCCTTTATCTATCACAGAATACACTTGTTGCGACTTTTCATCTTGATAATGATTGACCATAAGGCTTTGTTTGCGTGCCGTAGCTTTCCAGTTGATAGTGCGCAAGTCGTTGCCTTGTACGTATTCTTTTATCTGCTCAAACTCTCTATTATGCCCTATTTTGCGTATTTTCTTGATGCCAAACTCCGTCAAACGGTTGGAAATAGCCATTAGTTCGTATTTTCTTAGTTGCAAAAATCCAGGATAAACAGGAACACTTTTATTTTGGTCAAAAACATAGCGTTTACTCGCAAGTCCTAAGATACTTTCTGCAAACAAATTTAGTGCGCCAAAAGTGTATTCACCACGTTTTACTGGTTTTAAATGATATTTTAGTTGTTGTGAAGTTTTTGCTGGAATTTTTATTTCTATCAAAAAATCTCTCATCTGAAATTGTGCTGGCACTTCATCAATAATGCTCAAATGCACATTATAGCCATAATTATTGTCTATTTCTATTGAAATATCATTGATATCTCCGTTAGAAAGTTTGTCAGGCACAATGCGTTTGCCTATTATCCCGTTTTGACGTGAGAAAAGCAATAAAATATCAATAAGGGTAAGCAAAACAAGCACCAAAAGCACTATTTTTGATAATAAAAAAAGTGCTTCAAATGGAAATGATGCTATAAAAAGTCCTATACAACCGCCCATTAGCCAAAAAAAGCGTGGTCTTAGGTAAAGAGATTTGATGAATTTGAGTAGCAAAATAATTTTTTAGTTGTGAGTTAATACAAAGTATTGGTAATCAGCAATGTGGGAATTGATATGTTGCAGATAAAAACTGCTTTTACTTAACTATCTAGAAATAGCCTATGTGTTAAGATTCTCAAAAATACGTTTTTTTATTAAAAAATCAAAAAATAGCGAAAATTTTAGATTTAAAAAAAGAAGACTTCACTTTAAGTGAAGTCTTCTTGAAATTTTGCTGCAATTATATTAAATTTATATAAAGCTTTTAATGATATTTGTCAAACTAAATATATGGGTAGTTTCGCTTGATTTTGTGGTAGATATTCCTTCAGAAACTTCTTCTACATTTTGCAAACGGCTAAAAGCATCTTCTTGCAAATTACTTTTTACCATTTGAGTAAGTAGCAAACCAAGCATAATGGCTACAAATATTTTTACAAATGTAAAGTTTTTATGTTGATTTTTATTAAGACGTTTCATTGTGGTAGGTTTTTAAATAAGATTTTTGTTATTTGCTTTAATACATTACGAACTTCGTGCCATAAATTCAACTCATTGATTATCAATATATTAGATAAAAATAAGACTTTAAAAGTGTCCGCTTTCGTACATATCCGTACACATTGGGCGTACATATTTTGGTGATTTAGCGTACACTTTTAAGACAACGAACACTAATAGAAAGTTGTAAATAATTGTTGTAAATAATTACGAATTACGAATTATCAATTACGCTTTTCTACACATTTTCGTATTCATTCACAATTCACAATTCACAATTCACAATTCCTAATTCACAATTAAAAAAATTTGGCATTATTTTGGATTATAAAAAACTAAATAATTTACAATACTGTTATTATCAAAACTTAAAATAAATTTTATCTATTGTTAATTATGATTAGTACGAAACAATTTGCGCTAGGGATTTTAGCTGCCTCTTTGCTAGGTGGTGCAGTTACTTTGGGTGGTTTTAAGGTGTTTTTTGACAATAAACCACAAACAGTTATCTCACAAGATAAAAATACGGCACGTTTAGCCACACTTTTAGATAAGAATTTCATTATTCCTGATGGGCTAAATTTCGTTGCTGCGGCAGAAATAGTGTCGCCTGCGGTGGTACATATCAAAACTTCTTACGAAAATGTAACCACTTCACGTAATACTGACGACCCTTTTGAGGAAATGTTTAAGCAGATGCCACACGGCAAAATGCAACCTCGTAGTTCGTCTGGCTCAGGCGTAATAACCTCTGAAGATGGCTATGTGATTACCAACAACCACGTTATTGATGGAAGTGAAAATATTGAGGTTATTTTGCAAGACAAACGTAGCTACAAAGCAAAAGTAATAGGAAAAGACCCAAGTACAGACTTGGCACTTCTCAAAATAGAAGAAAAAGGGCTTCCAACACTCAAATATGGCAATTCTGATGAGGTGCGCATAGGTGAATGGGTGCTTGCAGTAGGAAATCCGCTTGATTTGACTTCTACTGTAACGGCTGGTATTATTAGCGCAAAAGCAAGAAATATCAGAATTATCAAAAATACTGACAATGCAGGTGCAGTAGAGGCATTTTTACAAACAGATGCAGCCGTAAATCCTGGAAATTCTGGCGGTGCGCTGGTTAATTTGAGAGGTGAATTAGTAGGCATCAATACCGCAATAGCAAGTGAAACAGGGAGTTATCAAGGTTATTCTTTTGCTATTCCTGCTAATCTTGTCAAAAAAGTAATTTCAGACCTCAAAGAACACGGAGAGGTACAACGTGCTTTACTTGGAATTGCTATCAGAGATATTAACTCACAAGTAGCAAAAGATAAGAAATTACCTAGTCTGGACGGTGTTTTGGTAGAAAGTCTTGGAGAAAATAGCTCTGCCGCAAGTGCAGGAATGCAAGATGATGATGTTATTTTGAGTATTGACGACAAAAAAACAAATAGCGTTTCTCGTTTACAAGAAGTAGTGGCATCAAGAAGACCAGGAGAAAAAGTAGAAGTGCTTTTTAGACGTGGTACGACAGAGAAAAAAGTTACAATTTCTCTCAAAAATAGAGATGGAAATACGGATATTGTCAAAAGAAAAGATAACAAAACAACCAATATTTTGGGTGCTGATTTGGCAAGTATCAATGAAGAAACCAGTGAAAAATTTGGTATCAATGGTGGTGTAATGGTGATGAAAATCCGTAGTGGGAAAATGCGCAATGCAGGCATTAGAGAGGGTTTTGTGATAACACATTTCTCTAAAAATGGTCGTAGAGATGAGGTAAATAGCGTTGAAGACATCAAAAATGCCCTAATGAAAGCAGAGCAAAACAATGAAAGTATTTACCTTGATGGCGTGTATGCCAACGGTGAAAAAGCCTATTATCCTATTGGTTGGTAAGGCTTTGATGAAAATAAAGCAAAAAGGAAACTTCTAGAAGTTTCCTTTTTGCTTTATTAATGAATTTTTTAGCTATAATTTGTATTCATTCACAATTCACAATTTATTTAAAAATCCCTCAATTCCTGCAATTCTTTGGCAAAACCACCAGACAAAATAGGAAAACGACACCAAGTTTTTGGGTCAAGATTTTTGTCGTCCAGATGAAATGAAGGCGCATAACGCTCACGTTTCCATTGGTTTCTGCACCAAAGTAAAAAGAATTTTTCTACATAATTTTTCAGCTGATTGCGTTGTCTTTCTGGGTGTTTTACCTCCAAAATCTGCAAACATTCTAAAGGCGCACGCTTATCACGTATGGCAGCTTCTTCAATATCATCTAAAATATTATAAGGCATCAAATCCGTTTCATCTGTTTGCATTGCACCTTTTGGGCGGAGTTCTGCGGTTGGTTGTTGATTATTAACATACGACAAAATAGGAATAGTGTAGGCATTATCAACGCCGTTGTTTTGTAGCCAACGCAACCAAGAACGCAAATAATCTTTATCAATTCCTGCAATTGGGCTAAGTCCGCCAGAAGTATCTCCGTCCATTGTGGCATAACCTACGGCAGCTTCAGAACGGTTGCTAGTAGAAAGCAAAAG
>JAYVGJ010000311.1:0-1531 GCA_043772375.1 Raineyaceae bacterium
CGTTTGGTGGGGACACCAAACGTGGGTTATAACATTGTTTGGTGTCCCCACCAAACAACAAGACACTATTTTGCAACGAAACTTTTACAGCAACAAATACTTTAAGAAAATACCTTTAAATCTCCTAAAAACATGAGAATATACCTTGACAATGCCGCTACCACCGCTATAGATAAAGATGTTTTAGCAACAATGCTACCACTTTTAGAAGAAAATTTTGGTAATCCTTCTTCTACACACTGGCACGGCAGACAAGTACGTTCATTGATAGAAAAATCTCGTAAAACCATTGCAGAACTACTAAGTACCACGCCAAGCGAGATTTTCTTTACTTCTGGTGGCACAGAAGCAGATAATACTGCTATTTGTGGTGCAATTCATACATTTCACTTAAAACACGCTATTTCTACCAAAATAGAGCATCACGCAGTAGAACACACACTTTTGGAGCGTAAGAAACGAGGAAAAATAGATATTTCTTACCTTGATTTAGACGAAAAAGGAAACATCAGTTTAGCACAACTAGATGCCTTTTTGCAGAAAAACCCAAAATCTTTGGTGTCGTTGATGCACGCCAACAATGAAATAGGAAACTTAATGCCAATAGCTGAAATAGGAGAACTTTGTAAGCATTATGGTGCATATTTCCATTCTGACACTGTTCAAACAATGGGGCATTTTGCCCACAATCTCAAAGAATTAAATATTGATTATTTGGTGGGTGCAGCGCATAAGTTTCACGGACCAAAAGGAATAGGTTTTTTGTATGTAAATGGCAAGTCAAAAATAAATCCTTTCATCACAGGAGGCGCACAAGAACGCAATATGCGTGGTGGAACGGAAAATATTTATGGCATTATTGGTGTGGCAAAAGCCTTAGAAATAGCCTATAAAGAGATGCAAGAACATAAAACACATATTCTTTCACTCAAAAAACGTATGATTGATAATTTGAAAGAAAGTATTGAAGATGTTCGTTTTAATGGTGAAAGTGGCAACTTAGAAAATAGTCTTTATACCGTTTTGAACGTATCTTTGCCTGAAAATAAGGACAATGATATGTTACTTTTCAATTTGGATATTGCAGGGATTTCTGCCTCTGGCGGAAGTGCTTGTTCCAGCGGTGCAGAAGCTGGCTCACACGTTCTTGCAGGCATTACACACCCAAGAGAACGTGTTGCGGTGAGGTTTTCGTTTAGCAAATATAATACTATTGAGGAAATTGATTATACGGTGAAAACGCTTGCTGAAATGTTTGAAACTAAAACTGCTTACCCAGTCTAAAATGAATTTGTAAGGATTTTTGGCTTGTCAGAAGTAATTCTAGTGTTACATCTGATAAATAATAGTACAAAAAAACTTCGTGGTTTGTGGGGACACCACTTCCATTAAGTTAAGGGTTTACTGTCTCTTGCCTCTTGGCAAGTGACGGCTATAAAAAGGCTTCCAGCCTTTACGAAAAGGCTATTTTACCATATTTAGGCAAGATGCCTAGTTATAGTCGTCACTAGCAAGGGCTAGTTAGCTGGAG
>JAYVGJ010000312.1:0-4532 GCA_043772375.1 Raineyaceae bacterium
TGCGACCCTTGTGGTCGCCCAAACAAGCGAAAGCAACACTACGAGCAAATACGCAAAATAAAGTACAAAGTCAGATTTTAAACCTATTCAAACAGGGCGACCATAAGGGTCGCACCCTACATAATTCATTGATTATCAAAACATAAAAATTCTATTAGTGTATGGTAGCAAAAATTCACAATTCACAATTCACAATTATTCAGTCTAAATCAATTTCTAAATTTTCAAAAAGCCACGCCCTAGCCTCCAAAAGCGTATTAAAGTATCTTTCAGTAATTTCTATGGTTTCTTGTTGTTTCTTCATCAAAAATTGGTTAATAGTATTGACTGCCGCCCTGCTAAACGAGTTTTTGGAAAGTACGTAGGCAATAGTATGATTATGTACAAGTGTTGCGGTCATTTCTGTAAGCCACATTTTTTTTGCCCATTTTTCATCATCTACGCCAATAAATTCTACTAAAGTAGCATCAAAAATCCACTTTTTAGCATTTTTCTCGTGAGCAAGCGTCAAAAGTTCCTTACAACCTTCTCTGTATTTTTGGCTACTAATAGCACCACGCCACGCTACACAAACGGCATCAATAATTTTATCATAAGAAATAGTATATGCCTCTACAAGTGCTGCCTCTGGTCTATGCATATTTTTTAAATTGTTTAATATTTAATTTTTTGTAGTAGTAGCCCCTAAATCCCCAAAGGGGACTTTAAATACATTTTTTTCGTGGTTTGTATCCCACCAACCACCAATAAATTATTTTAATTATTGTTTAATTCGTATTCAAAACGTAATTTTAGCGTAATTCGTAATTGTTAATTCGTAATTGCTAACGTGTTTTCTAAGAAAAATGGCTGAATTTTATTTTCTGAAAAATCAATATTAAATGGTTTTTGCTGATATGTCGCTAGTTCAAATTCTTGCTTATTTTCATATTTATTAGCACCTACAAGCACCAGTTTTTTATCTCTAAAATCTTGGATTTTCTTTTGTGCAACTTCTGTTACTATTTTCACAATAAAACCACTTTCAAAAGCCTTCACAAAACCGCCTTTTTGCTCTATTTCTTTGAACAAATCCCAAGATTTTTGGCAAAGTTGTTCTGTCAAATATTCCAAATAATATGCCCCAGCTGCTATATCAGCCACTTTTGACAAATTACTTTCTTTATCCAAAATAATAGCAATATTTTTGGCAATTCTTTCAGAAAACTCGTCTGTTGGCTCAAAATGCTGGTTGTGCGGACTTACAGAAAGCGCATCAGCACCACCCACAAATGCCGCCATTGCCTCCATTGTGGCACGCAAGACATTATTGTAAGCATCTTTTTTAGTTTTATTGAAAAGGCTCGTATAAGCGTGTATCTGCACACGTATAGGCGTGTGCAAGGGTACGAATAAAAGCGCAATTTTTGCCCACAAATAGCGCAAAGCACGTATTTTGGCTATTTCCATATAAAAATCTGTTCCAACGGCAACAGAAAACTCTACTTTTTTTATTAACTCTTCTGTTGTATATTTTTGTTGATTATTATCTTTTATGCCTTTGTCTAAAAATTCTGTTGCCATAGAAAGTGCCATAGCAATCTCTTGTGTAGCATTTGCGCCTGCATTATGAAAATTATTAACAGAAATATGCGCACTTTCTTCCCTAAAATCTCCTTTCAGAAAGTCAGCTATATTATCAATAAAACCCACTTCATCAGTTTTTCGGGAAACTACATTCTGTGTTCCCTTGTAATCTTGCAGACATATTTGGTTGATATTTTTAGCTAAATCTCTATCAATATCAAGTGCTGCAAAAGCAGGTTTTATGTTGATATTATCATAATTTTGAGAGATAAGTGTTTGATAATCTTTGCCTTTAAGGTCTTTATTGATTTGCGCAAGCCAATCTTCATAAGAACTCGCAGGAAATTCTTTTAATAAATCTTTTAAAGATTGTTCTTGGGACGCTTTTGATGGGTTAGCCATTATTCTTTAAACTAATTTTGTGTTAATTTATTTGTCAATATAAGCAAAAATACAATATTTTGAGAGATTTTGTATTTATTTTCAAAATATTTTCAAATATTTGGTTACTTTTTTATCCTATCTCGCATAAAAAGAAAATAACAACTAACAAGTAACCAAAAAATAACTTCACCTACAAATTTTATCATAATGTTGTCCTTACACACACATAGTTTGGCTTCTTACTCCAAAAATTTATCTTCAAACGCTAAAATACCGTTTGGGTATCAGCGCATTGGAGTAGAAATAATGGAGAAAAGAGATGCAGGCAAACTGATGCTAACGCAAGTGTCGTGTGCCTCAAAATGGGCAAACATTAGTAGATTTTAAGTTTTATTTAAGAAATTCCATTACATTTTTCTTAGAAATTTCCCTAAAAATCTCTTCTCCAACTATCTTAATTGCTCTTACGTAGTATGTTTTTTACATACACGCGTGACTAATTTATTTACTGTCTGTTTTGGCACTCAAATATCTCTTTGCCGTCTGCTTTAGCTGACGGTGCAAGAATATTAAAGCTAAACTTAATGTCAAGCTAAAAAACTTGATATCATAAAAACAAACCTTCTCACCTCACTAAACGCCCAAATGGCTGCCTTTTCTAGCAGAGAAAAGGCTAGAGGAATTAGGTTTTTTAAACAAAAATCTATCTTTAAATAATACAATTATGACACTAGAAAAAAATCTTTTCACAATGAATATTAGCCCACATACAGGCAATATTTTTGATTTGGGTGCAGATGCCTACAAACTTGGTGCAGACCGTCTTGTAACTGTTTTGATGAAAAATACTGAAACAAATGAAATACTTATAAGTTCTGTTGTGCATCTTTACAGGCAGTTTTTGGAGTACAAACTCAAAGAAACTATCCGTTTTATGAACATTGCGTTTTACAATAGAGATGAAACGCCTGCTTACCACAGACTAGAAATTTTGCTAAAAACTTTTGTAGAAATCTACGAAAAAGCAAATGATAATTTGATTTTTGGCACTCAAAACTTAGGTTTTGAGCTTATGAGCAATGTTGTTACAGAATTTGCCGCTATTGATAAATTGCTTCTTTATGCTGAATGTGGCGAAAACACAGAAAATATTGAAGTTGATGTTGTTTTGATGAAAAATAATATGCAAAAAGTAGCTAACTTCTTTAATAGTATTCTTGAAAAAATACAAATTTCGGAATAATTTTAGTTGCCACAGATGCACAGATAAAATACGTGTTTTCATCTGTATATCTGTGGCAATTCAAAGAATTTTTAATAAAAAAACAAAAAATATGGGAAATAAAAGAAGTACGAGGGTGCAAGCTGCAAAAGAAACACTCCAAATCATCAAAAATGGGTTTTATATCAACCAAAAAGATGAAAGAATAAATATTGATGTAGCACAAGCAAACGCTGTGGATAATTCCATTTTGTATAAAGCTGATGCTTTTGAGCCAGTTTTTGTGAAACGAAACACAACTATTATCAAAAGTAGAAAAGAGGCAGAAAAACAAGGGATTTCTCATAAAACTTTCTTTGAAGTTACACAAGAAACTACCTTAGAAGCCTGCGCAAGGCTTAGTTTGATAGAAAAAAGAGAGAAGATTTTTGTATTGAATTTTGCTTCTGCCAAAAATCCTGGTGGTGGTTTTCTGAATGGCGCACAAGCGCAGGAAGAAAGCCTTGCTCGTGCATCTGGCTTGTATGCGTGCCAAATGGCTAATTTTGAACTTTATCAGATACATAGAAATACAAAATCTTGCCTTTATACGGATAATATGTTGTATTCTCCTAATGTGCCTGTTTTTAGAGATGATGACAATGATTTGCTTGATACGCCTTATTTTGTGTCGTTTCTGACCTCACCAGCCGTTAATTATGGCGTTGTGGTGCGACAAGAAGAAGATACAGAGCCACCAAAAATACCTTCTACAATGCTTGTACGTGCAGAAAAAATACTTTCTGTTGCCGTAGAAAAAGGCTACAAAACGCTAGTACTTGGTGCGTGGGGTTGTGGGGTTTTTCAAAATCCTGTAAAGAGTGTGGCAGATTATTTTCATTTGTTGTTGTTGCAAGACCCACTTTTTATCAATTATTTTGATAAAGTTGTGTTTGCAATCTACCAAAAAGGGAAAGAAAAAAGCACAATAGAAGCGTTTAAAGAGGCTTTTAAGTGATTTCTTGTGGTGTCATGAGTTTTCTCCTGACACCACAGGAAAAGACATTTTAAACTTAAATGAAGTACAACTTTTGGGTAGATTACGTTTTTTTAAAACAAGAAGGTTTAATTTAGCATAAGTAATTGTGAATTATGAATGAATACAAAATGTTTGTAATCAAATGATTAGGAATAATTTTGATCAAATCAAAACATAAACTAATAGAGTTTTTATATCTTGATAATGAATAAGTTATGTTATAAATACTTCAAAACCACCCCTAACCCCAGTAATGTTAATTTCTGATTAATATTGTTCTCCAAGTGGAAATAATACATTGCTCTATGTTCCGTAGGTACGACCTACGGCTATTAATATTAA
>JAYVGJ010000313.1:0-4356 GCA_043772375.1 Raineyaceae bacterium
CAGTGGAAAGATACATATAATATTGAAAATCAAGCAACTAAAAGGAAAGATTTCTTCAAAACTTGACGGAAGAAATCAATCCTCTGAGCATATTACCCTAAGGGTGCAAAGCTACGTTTTTATAAATTTTCTTTAGTATATGGAAGGGAAAGCTGCTGGATTTGCTTCGTGCATCATCTCATAAATCTTATCAAAGATGTCTTCTACATTAGGTTTAGAGAAATAATCTCCATCTGATGAATAAGCTGGTCTGTGGTCTTGCGAATGTACCGTAAGTGGTGCGGCATCTAGGTATTTGTAAGCCTGTTGCACTTCTAAAACTTGTTGCATCATAAAAGCACTTGCGCCACCTTCCACGTCTTCATCAGCAAAAACAACTCTATTAGTCTTTTTGATAGCCTCCACAATAGTATGATGAACATCAAAAGGAAGTAGCGTCTGAACATCAATAATTTCACAAGAAATACCTACTTCTTCTAACGCAATAGCTGCCTCTTCCATCACTCTACACATAGAACCGTATGTTACAATGGTTACATCAGTTCCTTGTCTTATCACTTCTGGCACGCCTAATGGCACAGTAAACGCTCCCACATTCAATGGCATAGCTTCTTTAAGTCTATAACCGTTCAAACACTCAATGATTAGCGCAGGCTCATCTGTTTGTAGCATTGAATTGTAAAAACCTGCTGCAATGGTCATATTACGAGGAACGAGTACGTGTATTCCTCTAATAGAATTAAGTATCATTCCTATTGGAGAGCCTGAATGCCAAATACCTTCCAATCTATGCCCTCTAGTTCTGATAATAACAGGAGCTTTTTGTCCTCCTTTTGTCCTGTATTGCAAGCAAGCCAAGTCATCAGACATTATTTGAATAGCATACAACAAATAATCTAAGTATTGTATCTCCGCAATAGGGCGCAAACCACGCATTGCCGTACCAATTCCTTGCCCTAAAATGGTACATTCTCTTATTCCTGTGTCAGAAATACGTATTTCTCCAAATTTATCTTGCAAATCTGCAAAGCCTTGATTTACATCTCCAATTTTGCCTACATCTTCTCCAAAAGCCACGACAAGCGGATTGGTAGAGAATATCTTATCAAAATTAGCCCTCAATACTTCCCTTCCATCAACGAGTTTAGAAAGCTCAAAAGCATCATTATTATAGGTGGCTTTGACAACTTTTATATGTTTATAACTCTCTTTTGATTGAGAATAAAGAAAAGAATTGTATTCACCTTGCGCTTGATAGCTTTTTTCGTCCAACCAATCTGTAAAACGCCCTTTCAATTCCGCCAAATTAGTTAAATTTCTCATCAAACGTAATACTTTTTTCAAAGCAACAAACGCATCTTTCTTAATTGGGTTGATGGTTGCGCTTAAATCCTCACGAATACGAGCAATCTTAGCAGAAACCTCACCAGAAGTAGCCACAGCCGCCTCACCAAGCAACATATCTACTCCATTTTGATATGTTTTTAGCGTAGATAAGAAGTTGTTCCACGCAGTTGAACGTGCTTTTTTGACTTTATCTTTAGCTTTCGTTTCAATGTCTGTAAGTTCTTCAATGGTCGCAATGTTATTTGCTACAATCCATTCTGCAAATTTCTTATTACAATCAAAATTCACCTCAAAAGCCAGTCTTTCAGCGGTTTTGTAGCGTTCGTGTGAGCCAGAAGTAGAATGACCTTGTTGTTGTGTAACATCAACTACGTGAACAAGTGCAGGAGAATGGATTTTTCTGCAATTATCAGCTGCAACTTGATAGGTATCTATCAAAGAAATATAATCCCAACCTTTCACTCTGAATATTTCCAGTCCTTTTCCGTCCTCATTTGTCTGAAAACCAGCCAAAACGTGAGAAATACTGTGTTTAGTTGTGTGATATTCTTTCCCAACAGAGATACCAAACTCATCATCCCAAACAGACATCAATATAGGCACTTGCAACACACCTGCCGCATTGATAGTTTCATAAAACATACCTTCAGAAGTGGAGGCATTACCAATAGTTCCAAAAGAGATTTCGTTACCATTGATAGAAAAATCAGTAAAATTAGCCAATTCTGGGTTATTTCTATATAGTTTTGAAGCCCAAGCAAGCCCCAAAAGTCTAGGCATTTGCCCTGCGGTAGGAGAAATGTCCGCAGAGGAGTTTTTTAGTTGTGTAAGTACCTTAAAACTCCCATCATCATTGAGCATACGGGTAGCAAAATGCCCATTCATACAACGCCCTGCGGTGGCGGGTTCATTATTGATGTCGGTGTCAGCATATAATTGCGCAAAGAATTGCTCTATTGTAAGCGCACCAATAGCAAACATAAAAGTTTGGTCACGGTAATAGCCAGAACGGAAGTCCCCGTTTTTAAAAGCCCTCGCCATAGCAATTTGAGCAAGTTCTTTGCCATCACCAAAGATGCCAAATTTAGCTTTACCCATAAAAACTTCTTTGCGCCCCGTTAGGCTAGCCTCTCTACTCTCACAGACGAGCGTAAAATCTTGCAAGATTTCGTCTTTGGTGAGGTTTAGGGAGGTAAAATGTGTTGTTGAAGAAGAATTTGAAGTCATTTTTTTGATGTGAGATGTTTGATATATGAGAGATGAGATAGTTTTTAGAGAGGATTTAGTTATTTAACCTTCGTCATTAACCTTAACAGCGTTGCCTATTGTCAATATATTACCAAGAATAGTTGCAGTTCTAAGGCTTCCAAGCACTTTTCCAATAGTTTGTACAAATTCTTCCATATTATTAACAACACCAAAGTCTTGTACTGGGCTAGAGAAAGCTTTTATCTTAAATGGAAAAATAGTATCAATAGGTTGGTCAAACCATAATAGTCTATAATTATAGCCTCTTAGTTCTTTAGCAACAATATAAAATGCTACTGTAATAGCTGTTTCATCTTCTGGATAAGAAGTGATAATTTTTGCTACAAACTTATAATTAGATGTATTTGCCAAGTATTTTGCTTGTTCTTTTAAAACACTTATTGGAGTAAATTCTGTTTTTATTGGTTTTAACCAAAAATTATCTATTGTCATTGTGTATTAAGTTTAAATAAAAACATTAAATAATGTTTTTGATGTATATTCCACGTTAGAAAAGTGATAGGCATATTGTGTGTTTCAAATGTGTTTTTGGTTAGAATAATTAAAGGACAAGATAGAAATAAAAAAGATAATAACAAAAATAAATATTTTTGTTGCAAACGCTTATTCTATTACTTCTGGCTCTTCATCATTGATGATTTTCCTTTCAACTTTCTTCTTGCCAATGCGCTTTTTTATAGAAATAGTCCATTCAGACGCATTATAAAGACTCTTATCAGAGATTTTCCAGTCATAAGAAAAGCCCGTTGTGATAGTTGGTGTATTAAATTCAATAGAAGTAATGATAGTCCTTTGCGTAGAATACCAAACCCCAACCCCAAAAAAGCCATATTGAAACAATGAGCCTGCATTATCAGAAAAATGATACCTAAAAAAGCTACCAAGATTAAAATTTTGGTCATTATTTTCCTGAATAACACGCATATTAGGGGTAATACTGTATTTTTTCCCTCTATAAACACGCACTCCAGCTACCAAATGATACCTAAAACCTTGCGTATCAGTAGGTGTATCAAACAAAGTAGTATCTTTTAAGGTAAGATTGTAGATGGCTGCCCCAAAAAACATCTTTTGGTCGTTTTGGTGCTTATTATCTTCTTGATAAACCCAAATACCTGTGGCAAAAGTGTTGTAATTTGTCCTATTAGAGATGTTTGAAATAGTTTTTGTATTACGTTGATACCTGCCCGCACTCGCCCCCACGCTAAAAAAGAGTTGTTTTTCTTTGATAAGAGAGAAATTATAGGCAAGTCCAATGCTTGCGCCAATAATCTTTTGCGCTCCACCTCTTTCAGATTGGTTGTTAAAAGCTATTCCCACACCTCCAAAACGGTTGTTTTCACCGTTTGCATCACCTTTATTATCATATTTATTTTTAACGAAAGGTACGACTAAGGAAAGATTAGGAATACGGTAATTGATTTCAGAAGGTATATTGATATGTTCGTTACGAGAATGGTAACTAAGTGTTGCTTGACTCTTTGTACCCAAAAGCGCAGGGTTAGCCATCATAGGAGAGTTAAAATACATAGAATAGCGTTCATCTTGCGCCAAACTTACACTCGTTTTTATCAGAAAAAAAAGAAAACAGCAATATTTTAACATAGAAAAGATATGTTTTGATTTAGATAGGTTCATTTGAAGGACTAAAATTACAAAAAGTAAGGAAAAAACCTCAAAAAAAGTTTAAAAAAAGTTTGTTTTGTAATTTTATTCACTACCTTTGCAGTAATTATTCTT
>JAYVGJ010000314.1:0-5088 GCA_043772375.1 Raineyaceae bacterium
GGTACAACCTACGGCTATTAATATTAAACCCTTTCAGGGTTTTAATACAATAAATAAAATATTAATCATTTTTTAAAATCAGAAATTAACATTACTGCCTCCTTCCTAAGGAGAGGCTGGGGGTGGTTGAGTGCATTTTTTGAATTATTTTTACTTTTTGTATAACTTCAGTTACAACAATTATATTTTGGTATTGATGCTTTTTACATTTTTATCAAAGGTTTTCCTTGTAAGGCTTGTACAAGCGTAAAAACTGCCAAAAGTCCGTATAAAACACTTACTAAAACAGTCATTTTTATATCTTTCAACACATAAAAAGCAAGCACAGGAAGCACTTGCAGGGCGTGCATTCCTATAAAGTGCGCTATTCTTGGGTCGCCAAATTTTGTACTCCAATTTACCAGAGGCAAGCCTGTGCCACCTATTGCGCCCCCTATTGTATGCGTAAGGCGTGAACCCATCACAAAGCCCTCAAAAGCAAATATCACAAATATTAAAATCCCTAACCTAATGCTCCAAACATAGTAAATAGGCAGTTCTGGAAAATCATTTTTGAAAAATAACACACCAATATATGCGCTGTAAAGCGTTAGAATGGTAATAGCTATTGCCATTCCTGAATACAAAGTTGCATAAACAGGCGTACTGATATTGAAGTGTGATAATTGTCCTCTTGCAGCTTGAAAAATAATATAACCAACCTCAAAACTCAGCAACAAAATCACCGCCCAACTGAACATTTTTACGTTAAAATCTTTCAGATAAAAGCAATACCAAGCCATAGCAAAAGTGTATAAAACGGTTGAGAACGCAAATTTGAATGGTTTTATCCACGCATTGATGCCCAAAACTTGTGTGGTAGTGGTTTGTGATAATATCAAAAAGATAAAAGCTAAGACTAAATTTGCCAAACCAAAGTAAAATAACGCTTCATTGCGAAATTTAAGGGTTTCTAAGAACATTTTCATTGAGATTGTTTTTTTTTTAGTTTTGAGATTTTAAAAGTTTTCTGAATGCTACCAAATGGCTAAACATCACCACAGGCACAATAAAAGTAGGCAAAAGACTCACAGGAAAGTGTAGAATACCTATATTGGGTTGTTCTAAACCAAATTTTTGAAATGGTGAAGGCGCAGACAAAATAGCCGTTATGACAATATTCATCAGCAAACCAAAAGAGATAAAATTCCAAATTAAAAGTAGTTTTTTGTTAGGAATATTCTCTTTAAAGCCAAAATACACCACAAATAAAGCACTTATTCCTGCCAAAACATCAAAATTTTGCCCTTCAAAAGTCATTATTTCTGGTATAAATCTCTCCACAAAAAGAAAATAAAGCACAATTTCCACAGGAATACGTACCACGCTTATATACGTGAGGTTTTTGAGGGGCAAACTATCTATAAAAAGCCTTCCTTTTGTTGTCAAAAACAAACTAATCATCAAAAAAATCATAGGAAAAACACCAAAAACAAAGATTTTAGGCGGAAGTGCATTAAGGTTGGAATTATAGACGTTATTTATTGTAAGAATAGTTTGCAGGGCAATCCAAGCAATCATTCCAATCAAAATAAAATTAGCTTTATTACGAGTTTCTTGCAAATCAGCATTTTTTATTGTGAAGTAAGCAAGCAAAAGCGTGAGCAAAACCGTTGCTAAAAACGCTATTATGATGTAAATAGAGAGGTTTTGGAGCATTTTAGTAGTTATTTAGGATTATATTATGTATTTTTGTAAGAAAATTTAAAGCCTTAATACAATGGGATACAGCACTTTTAAGAAAATAAAAACAGTTGTTAAGAAATTTAACTTAGATTCTAGCTTTGTAGAATTATTTAATAATATTACTTTGATAGAGCCTAGTGCGTGGCTTTTGGAAACGCTTTTGTTTTCAAAAATGATGCCTTTGATGAATGAAAAAACAAAGGCAGAACGGGTTATTTCTCCTATTTTGGTAGAAGTCGTTAAGAAATATGCTGATAAAATTTCCTTTTTTTCTGGTGAAAATATTGATATAGACCCACAACAAGATTTATCAGGTGAATGTGATTTCTTTTTCTCTCTGCAATCTCCAAAATTATACATAGAAGCTCCCATTATTTCTATAGCTGAATGTAAAGATGAAGACATAGAATGGGGAACAGCGCAGTGTGCCGCCCAACTTTATGGCGCAAAACTCTTCAACGAAGCAGAAGGCAAAGATATTCCTGTACTTTATGGTTGTGCTACTGATGGCGTTGAGTGGCAATTTTTACGCTTTGAGAACAATACTTTTTATGTGGATAACAAAGTTTATACAGATTTGAAAGAAATATTAGGCGTTTGGCATTATATTATTCAGACTTATTTGGTTTGATTATAACTCTCCAAAATTTAAAACTTTTGGAGAGTTGAGTAGCCTAATTTACACGCCAAACTGCTGTAAATGGTGGTCTAGATGCTTTACAAAGAGATTATTCCATTCAGTTTTGTTTAAAGCACCAAAACTAAAAGATTCTTTGCCATCAAAATAGCTTTCGCCAAATGCTTGCGTTTTGCTCACATAATCTATAAGACGTTTTTTCTCTATCTCAAAATTCATATCCTGCGTAATGACCATTGCAGGCGCAGTACGACCATTTTTTGGGTATGGCTTTTCACTAACAACGCTATTTTTTACAAATGTTTTTAACAAGAATTTCACAAAAAAATTAGGTTTTTGGTGTATGTTTTCGTACACCATTTCAAAAGAAACATTGCAATGAGCAAGCATTTTGGAAGCGTTCATTTTGCCCCATTGTGCTGGAGAATCATTCTTCAGTTGGTTGATGCGAGCTACAAGTGTTGCAGCATCAGCAGAATTAAAGATGTTTTTCATTGTACTTAGAAATTATAGTTTACTTTTATTTTATGTTTTTTGTATTAAAGTCCCCTTTGGGGATTTAGGGGCTGTTCTTTGGGGATTTGAGGGCTATTTTCCTTCTTCAAAATTATCAAAATAGCTAAAATCTTTGGTAATCAATCCATTTTCAATGGTGAAAATAGCACAAATTGGTAAAGTGAATTTTGAGCCATCTGGTGCAGTTCCGCTTGATACAAACTCTACTGTAATATGTTTGTCGCCAGACGGATACGTAGCAATTACTTCATCTTTGAGGTCTGCAAACACTTTATTGAGTTCCGAGTATTTGTCAAAAATTTGTTTTTGTGTTTGTGGCACAATGCCCTTTCCAAGCGTTGGGTCTTTGAATTGTGCGGTTTGGGCGTACATTTCAGACATTTTTTGCCAGTTGTGCGCATTGAAATACTCAAAATACTGTTTTACGAGTTTTTCATTGTTGGTGATTTGCGTTGTCATTTTGGATTGATTTTGATTGTTGCAAGAAATAAAAATTATCAAAATAAAAAGGAATTGAAAGAGATTTTTCATTGAGTTTTTTTGTTATATTTCTTATAGTTTTCTAATTTTATGTTGCACAAATATAAGTGATAAAAACATTTTGAAACACTAAAAAGAACTGAAACGGAATATTTTTGAGTTGAAACGTAAAATATTTCACCCTAAGGGTGGAAACTTTTTGAGTTCCACCCTTAGGGTGCAATATTTATTAAAGGACATAACCAGTTAGAACTTTTTCAGCAAGCCATTGATAGTCAAAATATTTACGCCAACAGAAACTGCTACAAACACAACCGCCACCACCCACACCTGAAAATCAGGCGTAGAAGAGATTTCAAAGCCTTTTTCTGCTAAAAATTTTGTTAGAAAAGTATTCAAAAATGCTAATAAGGCAACACTCAAAACCGTAATAATGCCAATGAAAATAAGCACTCTTTGCAACATAAAACTTGCCAACATTTTGCGTGTATAGCCTAATTGTAGCAAAAGTTGTACTTCATTTTTTGCTTCTGCAAGAAGTAGTCGCATATTCATAGTGAAAATAACTAGCGCAAGCCCTACAAAAAGCACACCCAACGCACCTACCACACTCATCACAACCTTTATAATGCCGCCCGCTTTGCTTGCCTGCAAACGGTCTTGCCCAACTTGATAATCTTTGCTTTCCAAAAAGGTCTTCAAATTAGGGTCTGTGGGGTTATTTACTTGTACAATCAGCCTTGCGGGGTTGTCTTTTCTGTCATCTCCAATATTTTTATTTGCCCATTTCATAAAATTTTCTGGCACGAGCAGCGTAGGAATACGGTCATTAAAACCTACTATTTTCATATTGATATAGGTCTTTTTGTTTTTATTATTGCTGTTATAAAGCTCTACACGTACCGCAGGCGCAAGGCTAATAGTGCTTTTGGAGAGTTGTGGCAAACCTTTTGCCAGCGCATAACCAAAATTATATAAGTTCAGAAACTCTTGCGAAAGTACAAGCGGTACGAACTCTTGCCCTTCTTGCCAATCCCAATTACGAGGGATTTCTCCCATCATATCATCTGGCACCGCCTCAAAGAAAAGTTCTGTTTGGATAGGCAAAACCTCATTTCCATACGCCCAAGCCGCAAATTGGTTGGAACGAAATAACCCAATTTTTTTAGTAAAACTTTGTTTTTCTATTTCTTTTATCTCTTCTGGCGCAAAATCAGCTCTTGCAAGTGTGAGCGTGTTTATCATTCCGACTTTTTTGTTGATAATCAGGTAGTCTGACGCACTTTCATTGGGAGCTAAAAGTTCGTTTATTTTGATGTAAAGATGCACAGAAAGCAGCAGAAGCAACAAACCAAGCATAAAACCAACACCAGCAAACACTAATTGTCCTTTGCTTTGGCGTGCATTGAATATCTTTTGAAGGATTTTTTTCATTCGTTATTTTAATGGGATAATTTTTATCAAAATTAGAAAAAAAACAACCAAATTTCAACAAAAAATAAGAAATCTTTGTTATCAGAAAAATCAAACTAAATTAATTAGTCAATAATTGATAAATAATTTCTAACAAATATGCCTTATGAGATACAAAATAGAAAGAAAACAATTCAATGAAAAAGGCATTTATCCGCAAGATTGGACAGGAAAAACCCCCGCAGACAGAATAAAAGCTCTCACAGAACTAAGTATAATGATGTATCAACTCAAAGAATTAGGTAAGAAAAAATAAA
>JAYVGJ010000315.1:0-1913 GCA_043772375.1 Raineyaceae bacterium
ATTTCTTTGCGTACTTTGCGCCTTTCCTTTGCGTCTTTGCGGTTAAAAAATAACTATGTGGACTTTGAAACTAAGATATTATTAACAACTTATTCCTTATTTACTTTCTTCTTTGTCATAAGCATTAATAATAGACCTTACAAGGCGGTGGCGCACCACATCTTTTGCCTCCATAGTAACAAAACCAATACCTTTGATGCCTTCCAAAATGCGCAAACTCTCCAACAAACCTGATTTTTGTTTTTTTGGAAGGTCTATTTGCGAGTAATCACCCGTAATAATTGCCTTAGAATTGATGCCCATACGAGTAAGAAACATCTTCATTTGCATTGGTGTTGTATTTTGAGCTTCATCAAGCAAAATAAAAGCGTCATTGAGCGTACGCCCACGCATATAGGCAAGTGGCGCAATCTCAATAATACGGTTATCCTGGTAAAATTTGAGCTTTTCAGCAGGAATCATATCATCAAGTGCATCATAGATAGGGCGCAAATAAGGATCAACTTTATCCTTCAAATCACCAGGCAAAAAGCCCAAACTTTCCCCTGCTTCTACGGCAGGACGTGTAATAATGATTTTTTTGACTTGCTTATTTTTCAAAGCTCGTGCCGCAAGGGCAACGGCAATATAGGTCTTGCCCGTTCCGGCAGGTCCTAGTGCAAAAACCAAATCATTTTCATACGCAGAACGCACTAGCTGCGCCTGGTTAGAAGTTTTAGGCTTTATGGCATTTCCTCTCACGCCATAAAGTAGCGTTTCTTCTCTGATTTGCTCTACGCCAAGCTCTTTGCGTTGAGTTTCTGCATCTATATTGAGGAAATTATTGATATTTTCCTCTGTCACTTTGCCAAACTTGTTGTAATGTTCTATCAAAGATTGCAAAATCTCGTTTATAGCCATTATTTCAGTGGTTTGCCCTTGAATAAAAATCTCGTTTCCACGTGAGAAAATCTTACTGGCAGGGAATGCAGCAGCAATTTGTTTGATATTATTGTTTTCTATACCAAGAAAATCAACAAGAGAAACATTGTCCAAAGTAATTACTTTTTCTATCAATTGAATAGGGTTTATAAGCGTTGATGTATAAGGCAAATTTATCTAAAAATAAACAAATATCAAAGTTTTTTTTAGAATGATATAATTTTGTAGTTTATTTGAGAGATAAATACAAATTCTATCAAAATTATTCGTGTTAAAATTATGCAAATACATATTATCAATGGTGCAAATCTTAATCTTTTGGGCAAACGTGAGCCAGATATTTATGGCAATGTTTCTTTTGAAAATTATTTTGAAATCCTAAAAACTAAGTTTGAAAGCAACAATAAAAATACTGAAAATAATTCAGAAAAAAATATACAACTCTTCTATTATCAATCAAATATAGAAGGAGAACTTATCAATTATCTCCACAAAATAGGGTTTTCTGCTGATGGAATTATCCTCAATGCAGGAGCTTATACACATACATCTATTGCGCTTGCTGACGCACTGGCAAGCATCACCACGCCTGCGCTAGAAGTACATATTTCAAACATTTATGCTAGAGAAGCGTTTAGACACAAAAGCTACCTCACGCCCAAATGTATTGGTATTATTAGCGGTTTGGGGCTTTTTGGCTATGATTTGGCAATAGAATATTTTAAGTCAATTACGAATTAAAAATTACGAATTACGAGTATAAAGTACATCTTTTTAGCCATTAGAGTTTTTATATCCTGATAATGAATAAGTTATGTTATAAATACTTCAAAACCACCCCTAATCCCTCCTTGAAAAAGAGGGGAACAAAGCTCCCCTCCTTCCTAAGGAGGGGCTCAGTAATGTTAATTTCTGATTTTAAAAAATGATTAATATTTTATTTATTGTATTAAAACCCTGAAAGGGTTTAATATTAATAGCCGTAGGTCGTA